>DATARS010000034.1:0-12312 GCA_036269455.1 Candidatus Dormiibacterota bacterium
GGCGGCGGCGCCCGCGCCGGTCCGAGTCCCGGCACGCCCCGCCGCGGCGCCACCTGTCGCGGCGGCCCCGGCGCCCGCGCCGCGTGCGCCCCTGCCCGCGACCGCGGCTCCGGCCCCGGCCGTCCCGGTCGCGCCGCCGACTCCGGAGGCGACCCCCCCGGCGGCGTCGAGCCTTCCCGACACGGCGCTCACGCCGGCGACCCCGGCCACCGCCGTGGGCCCCCCCGGTGCGCCCTTCCCGTGGGGCCTGGTGGTGCTCGCCACCGCGCTCGCACTGGCGGCCGCCGAGGCGATCCGCCGGCTGATCAGACGGCGGGCTGGCTGCTGACGGCCGCGGCCAGCCGGGCCAGGGTGTCGGCGTGCACCCGGCCGAGCGCGCGGGGGGCGAAGGTGCGCTCGAAGAAGCCGCCCATGCCCGAGGCGCCCTGCCACTCGGTGTGGATGCGCACCCGGCTGCCCGCGCCCGCCGGGCTGATCCCCCAGGTCGTCACCAGCGTCGAGCCCTGGTCACGCTCGACGACGGTGGCGGCGTCGGGGGTCTCGACCCGGATGCGGTAGTCGCGCTCGCGGGGCCCGGCCTTGAAGCGGTAGCTCACCACGGTGCCGGCGCCGCTCCCGCCCTCCTCGACCCGGTACGCCTGGTAGTTGGCGGGGAGGATCTCGGGGCGGCGGCGGTAGTCGGTGAGGAAGGCGTGCACCTCGGCCGGCGAGGCGGCGACCTCACCCTGGGCGTCGGCGTGGACCAGACCGGGCATGACGGGACCTCCGTGACGGGCGTCGGGCGGGCGGGGGGCCAGGATATGGGCTGGGGGTGAGGGGACTGTCACGGGGCTGTCGCTCGTGAAGGTTTCGAGGCTCTTTTGGCGTTCCCTTCGTGCATGCGTTCTGGGATCCGGCGTCGCGTCCTCGTCGCGACCATGGCCGCTGCCCTGGCGACGCTCGCCCCGCTCCCCGCGGCCGCGGCCGCGGCGCCCACGGTCCACCCACCGGTCTCGGTCTGGGTGCAGACCCTCGACTCCTGCCGGCAGAGCCTCGGCGGGGTGGGCCTGAGCCTCAGCCAGGGCGGGGTCGCCATGGTCCGCACCGTGCCCGCCGGCGCCTCGCGCAGCGTCGCCGCGCCCGACGGCTGCCCCGCCGAACGCGGCGACTGCGCCGGCACCGCGCCGCCGGGCTGCGCGGTCTTCGCGCTGGCGCCGCCGATCTCGGGGACGCGCACCTACACCCTGGAGCAGCTCACCGTGCCCGCCGGCTACGCCGGCTGCAGCGGGGGCAGCGCCTGCATCGGCGAGGTCGCCAACTTCACCCTCGACTCCACCGGTGCGGTGCTCGGTGCCACGGTGACCGACAACCTCCCCGACGGGGTGGTCGTGACCCGGCCGTCCTCGGGCGCCTCCTTCGCCGCCACCACCGCCGACCCCATCGTCCTCCACGACGACGCCCTCGGTCCCGCCGTCTGCGACGGCGACGGCGACTCCGACGACCAGCTCTCGGGGCCGCCCGGACCCCACTGCGACGACCATCCCGACGCCTCGCTGAGCCACCTCACCATCGCCGGCGCGTCGCTGGCGGACGGCTCGCTCGCCGTCGGCGCCGGCTTCCAGCCGATGGGCTCGGCGGGCGCCCCGGCCGGGCGCCACCTGGTGGGCAGCCCGGCGGTGATCGCCGGTACCGCCCTGGACCCGGCGGAGGAGATCGGCACCTTCGACAATGCCGCCCTCTACGTCCGCTCCGGCGCCCTGGGCTGGCAGCCGCTGTGGAGCGCGCCGCAGAGCTTCGGCTGCGTCGACAACCCCGCCGCCTCGCTCGATCACACCTCGGGCACGCTCTGGGTCGCCTGCCAGGGCACCGACCACCTCCTCCACTACGCGACCGGGGACATGCCGGTCACCTCGCTGCAGCTGCCCACCCTGAACCGCTGGCAGACGCTGCCCGGCCTCCAGCTCGCGGCCGGGCCCGCGCTCGCCCCGGCCTCGCCGGGGGCGTCCGACGACCCCACCTTCCTCGCCGTCGACGCCCGCGGCACCCTCTGGACCGCCACCAGCTCGACCGCCTGGGTGGCGCGGACCGGCGGCTGTCAGGGCCACCCCGCGGCGGCGCTCGGCGACACCGCGGCCACCCCGGTGCTGGTGGTCGCCTGCCGCACCCCCGCGGGTGCACTGCTCTACGGGGTGATGGGCGCCGACGGCAGCATCGCCCTCGCCCCCGCCGCCGCCACCACCCCGCGCAATGCCGGGGGGTGCGCGCTCGCCGGGCCCATCGCCGACGGTCCCGGGATCGCCGGCACCGCCGCCGGCGCGCTGGTGCTGGTGACCGGCGCCGGCGACCACCTCGGCTACGTCACCACCATCAGCTTCGGGGTCCCCGGCGCCGGCCCGGTGAGCATCTCGCCGCTGCAGGCGCTCTCCTATCAGAGCGGCGCCCAGCCGGGGACCTGCGCCCCGCCCTCCGCCGCCAACCCCGCGACCCCGCTCGCCTACGGTCCGGCGGCGGCGACCTGGAGCGGCGCCGCCCTCACCGTGGGCGTCGAGACCCCCACCATCCTCGCCGCCGCGCGCTCCGGCACCACCGCGGTCGCCCACCTCGTCGACGCCGCGGGCAACCCCGTCTCCGGACGCACCGTCACCTTCACCACCAGCATGCTGGTGACCGCCGCCGCGACCCACCCGTCGGGCGGCGTCTACACCTCCACGATCACCACCGGCGACCGCGGCGGCGACGCCTGGGTGGGCGCCGGTGCCGGCCCCCTCTCCGGCGAGGCGCCGATGGGCGTCTTCCGCGGCGGCTACGTCCTCGACGGCGCCGGCGGCATCCACCCCTACGGCGGCGCCCCCGAGCTGACCGCCACCGCATACTGGCCGGGAACCACCCTGGCCCGCGGCATCGTGCTCCGTCCCGACGGCGCCGGCGGCTACGTGCTCGACGGCTACGGCGGCCTCCATCCCTTCGGCGACTCGCCGCCGGTGCAGACCACCGCCTACTGGCCGGGCTGGGACATCGCCCGCGGCGTGGCGCTGCGCTCCGACGGGATCAGCGGCTACGTCCTCGACGGCTTCGGCGGCATCCATCCCTTCGGCGGCGCCCCGGCGCTCGCCACCACCGCGAACTGGCCGAACTGGGACATCGCCCGGGGCATCGTGCTCCACGACGACGGCGGCGGCTACGTGCTCGACGGCTTCGGCGGCGTCCACCAGTTCGGGGACGCGCCCGGGGTGCAGACCACCGCCTACTGGCCGGGCTGGGACATCGCCCGCGCCCTCGCGGTGCGCCCCGAGGGCGGTGGCTACGTCCTCGACGGCTTCGGCGGCCTCCACCCCTTCGGCGGAGCCCCCGACCCCGGACCCACCGCCTCCTGGCCGGGCTTCGACATCGCCCGGGGGCTCACCGTCGCCGGCGGCGGCAGGGGGCTGGTGCTCGACGGCTACGGCGGCCTCCATCCCATGGGGCCGGCACCGGCGCCGCAGAGTGCGACCTACTGGCCGGGTTGGGACATCGCCCGCGGAGTCGCCGGGAGCTGACCCGCCGCGGCTAGCCTGGGCGCGATGTCCCCACCCGACTGGCGGATCCACCTGCGTCCCGGCTCCGAGATCCCCGACGGCGACGATGCGGCGCGGCGGTGGCTGCGCCGGGGGGACCTGCCCTCGGCTCTGCTCCGGGGCGGCGGCGGGGTCGCGCTGCGCTGCGGCGGCGCCGAGCTCGACCACGATGCGCTCGCCGGCGGGGTCGCCCGGGTCGCCTCGGGGCTGATCGCGACGGGGGTCCGTCCCGGCGACCGGGTGCTGCTCCACGCCGCGGCGTCGCTCGACTGGGTGCTCGCCTGCCTCGGCGCCCTGCGCGCCGGGGCGGTGGTGGTGCCGGTCAACCCCGACTACCGCGAGGCCGAGATCGACCACATCCTCGGCGACGCCGGCCCGGCGGTGGCGATCGCCGACGCGCCGCGGCTCGACGGGCTCGCCCGGCTGCGCTCCGGGCATCCCGGGCTGCGTTCGCTGGTTGCGGTCGACGGGCTGCCCCGCGCCGGCGCCGAACCGCCCGGCCGCGCCCTGGGACCCGAGACCCCGGCGCTGATCATCTACACCTCGGGCACCACCGGGCGGCCCAAGGGCGCGCTCCTCGACCACGGCAACCTGCTCGCCCAGGGTCGGGGGGTGGTCGAGGCCTGGCGCTGGGAGAGCTCCGACCACCTGGTGCTCGCGCTGCCGCTCCACCATCTCCACGGCCTGGCGATGGGGCTGGTGGGCACGCTGCTCGCCGGCGCCGCGGCGACGCTCCTGCGCTTCTCGCCCGAGGCGGTGGTCGCCGAGCTGCGCGCCGGCGCCAGCCTCCTCTTCGGTGTCCCGGCGATGTACCAGCGCCTCGTCGAGCACCTCGAGGAGCATCCCGCCGACCTCTCCACGGTGCGGCTCTTCGTCTGCGGCTCGGCGCCGCTGCCCCCCGCGCTCTTCGATCGCTGCGCCGCGCTCCTCGGCCAGGCGCCGCTCGAACGCTACGGGATCACCGAGGGCGGCGTCGCCGTGTCCACTCCGTACGGCGGGCCCCGCCGGGCGGGACGGGTGGGCCATCCCCTCCCCGGGGTCGAGGTGCGCCTCGGCGAGGAGGACGAGGTGCTCCTCCGCGGCGGGCAGGTCTTCTCCGGGTACTGGCGCAACCCCGGCGCCACCGCCGAGGCGCTGCACGGCGGCTGGCTGCGCACCGGCGACGTCGGGGAGATCGACGCCGACGGCTCGCTCGCCATCCGCGGCCGCCTCAAGGAGCTGATCATCACCGGCGGGTTGAACGTCTATCCGCGCGAGGTCGAGGTGGTGCTCGAGCAGCACCCCGCGGTCGCCGAGGTGGCGGTCGCCGGGCTGCCCTCGGAGCGGTGGGGCGAGGAGGTCACCGCCTTCGTGGTGGCGCGGTCGCCGGTGGCGGAGGACGAGCTCGTCGCCCACGCCCGCGCCCGCCTCGCCGCCTACAAGTGTCCCCGCGCGATCCGCTTCGTCGCCTCCCTTCCGCGCAACGCCCTGGGCAAGGTCCTCCGCACCGAGCTGCGCTGAGCGCGGCGTACGATCCGAGGATGTCGCTGCGTCAGGGGGCGCCGGTGCGCCTCGACGTCGATGTCGCCACCCTGCTCGACGCGCTCGAGCGCCAGCTCGGCCGCCTCGCCGGCGAGCTCGAGGGGCTCGATCCGGCGCGCTGGTCGGCGCCCAGCCGCTGCCGGGACTGGTCGGTCGGCGAGGTCGCCGGGCATCTCTGCTGGGGCGTCGACACCGGCCGCGAGCTCATCCGCCGGGCCCAGAGCGGATCCGACGAGCGGGTCTTCGCCGGCTTCGATCCGCGGGTCACGCCCGACGCCGCTCTCGAGCCGGTGCGCCGGCGCGCCCCGGCGGCGCACCTCGCCGCGCTCCGGGCCGGGTCCGGCGCCCTGCTCGCCGAGGCGCGTGCCCTCGCCGAACGCGGGGTCGACGCGGAGGCCGACACCCCGCTCGGCTGGGTGCCCTGGCCGCTCTCGCTCAACCACCTGCTCTGGGACACGTGGCTCCACGAGCGCGACATCCTCCTCCCGCTCGGCATCGCGCCCGTCGCCGACCCGGTCGAGGTCAGGCTGGTGGCGAGCTACCAGCTGGTCCCGCTCGGCGCCCTCCTGGGGCGGATGCGCCAGCGCGGCACCGTCGACCTGCGGCTGACCGGTGTCGCCGCCGGCGCGTTCCGCCTCGAGGCCGGCGACGAGCTCCGCGTCGACCATCCCGCCGGGCCGCCGGGCGAGGAGGGGTGCCTGGCCGGCGACTCCCTCGCGGTGATCGATGCGATCAGCGGCCGCGGTGACCTCGCCGCCGTCGCCCCGGGCCCGGAGCCGATGCTGGAACGGGGCCGCGTGCTCGCCCGGCGGCTCGCCGGGGTGTGAACCGCGGTTAACCCGAGACTGCCCTCGACCGGCTCGCGAGTTGTACTCTCTCCTGGCGCATCGACGGTCGGACGAGGGACGGCATGGACTTCCACGAGAGCGACGAGCAGATCATGCTCCGCCAGTCGGCGGCGGGCATCGCCTCCCGCTTCGGGCACGACTGGTTCGTCCGCAAGGCGCGCGCCAACGAGCGCAGCGACGAGCTCTGGCAGGCGCTCGCCCAGCAGGGCTTCATCGGCGTCAACACCCCCGAGGCCTACGGCGGCGGGGGGATGGGCATCGGCGAGCTCTCGATCGTCTGCGAGGAGATGGCCGCGGCCGGCTGCCCCCTGCTGCTGATGCTGGTGTCGCCGGCGATCTGCGCCTCGATCATCGCCAAGCACGGCAGCGACGAGCAGCGCGAGCGCTGGCTGCCGCAGATGGCGAGCGGCGCGATCAAGATGGCCTTCGCCATCACCGAGCCCGACGCCGGCACCAACTCCCACCGGATCTCGACCACCGCGACCCGCGACGGCGACGGCTGGGTGCTCCGCGGCACCAAGTACTACATCAGCGGGGTCGACGAGTCCGCGGCGGTCCTGGTGGTCGCCCGCACCGGCGGCGACCCCGCGTCGGGGAAGGGCGAGCTCTCGCTCTTCATCGTCGACGTCGACTCGCCGGGCCTGGAGAGCAGCCTCATCCCGGTGGAGATCGTCGCCCCGGAGAAGCAGTTCACCCTCTTCTTCGACGGCGTGCGGGTCGGCGCCGACCGGCTGATCGGCACCGAGGGCAACGGGCTCCGGCAGGTCTTCGTCGGCCTCAACCCCGAGCGGATCATGACCGCGGCGATCAGCAACGGCCTGGGCCGCTACGCCCTCGCCAAGGGCGCCGCCTACGCCAACGAGCGCAACGTCTGGGGGGTGCCGGTGGGGACCTACCAGGGGCTCGCCCACCCCCTCGCCAAGGCCAAGGTGGAGGTCGAGCTCGCCCGGCTGATGACCCAGAAGGCGGCCTGGCTCTACGACCGCGGGCTCGAGGCGGGCGAGGCGGCCAACATCGCCAAGTACGCCGCCGGCGAGGCGGCGATCGCGGCGCTCGACCAGGCGATCCAGATCCACGGCGGCAACGGCATGGCCTCCGAGTTCGGCCTCGCCGACATGTGGGGCCTCGCCCGGCTGCTGCGGATCGCCCCGGTGAGCCGCGAGATGGTGCTCAACTATGTCTCCCAGCACAGCCTCGGACTGCCCAAGAGCTACTAGCGTCATCCCGCGGAGATCTGGGTAGGCTCTGATGGCCGGCGTCGGAAACGTCGGAGATCACGAGGTCACGAATGAGCACCCAGGTCGAGAGGACCGAGCAGGAGTGGCGCGAGCAGCTCTCGCCGGTCGAGTACGAGGTGCTGCGCGGCAAGGGCACCGAGCGTCCCTTCACCGGTGAGTACGTCGATTGCCACGACGACGGCATGTACCACTGCGTCGCCTGCGGCGCGCCGCTGTTCAGCTCCGACGCGAAGTTCAACTCGGGCACCGGCTGGCCGAGCTTCACCGAGCCGGCGGTCGCCGAGGCGGTCGAGCTCCACACCGACCGGAGCCACGGCATGGTTCGCACCGAGGTCACCTGCCGGGCGTGCGGCTCGCATCTCGGGCACGTCTTCGAGGACGGTCCCGATCCCACCGGGCAGCGCTTCTGCATCAACTCGGTCTGCCTGCGCCTCGACCGCGACGGGAGCTGAGCGCTCCCTCGCGCGACTGTCGGTTTGTCCGGGGCCGGCCGGCGGGCCGCGCCCCCAGGCCCTCCGTCCCCTCACAATGTGCCGATGCTCATCGGACGCGCCGGCGTGCCGGCGGAGGGACGTTCGCGGGGGCTGAGCGACGGTGCCGCCGACATCGAGAGAGCGGTCACCGATCTCAGCCTGCGGCTGCCGTCGCGGCTCGCCGGTCTCGCCCGCCTCGCCTGCAACTACCGCTGGTCGTGGGCCCCCGGCGGCGCCGGCCTCTTCTCCCACCTCGACGAGCGCCGCTGGGAGGCGTGCGGCGAGAACCCGGTGCGGATGCTCCAGGAGGTCTCGCCCGCGGTCCTCGAGCACGCCGCCCACGACGACAGCTACGTCGCCCGGGTGGCGGCGGCGACCCGCGACCTCCACGGCTACGTCTCCGCCCCCTCGCCGGCGGGGCCGCTGACCCCCGAGCACCCGGTCGCCTTCTTCTGCTCGGAGTACGGCGTCCACCGCTCGCTGCCGATCTACTCCGGCGGCCTGGGGGTGCTCGCCGGCGACATCCTCAAGGAGTCGAGCGACCAGGCGGTGCCGCTGGTCGCGGTGGGGCTGCTCTACCGCCAGGGCTACTGCCGGCAGCGCATCGATCGCAGCGGCTGGCAGCAGGAGTACTGGGTCGACACCGACCCCGACCGCCTCCCCGGCGCCCTGGTCACCCGCGCCAACCGGCCGCTCTCGGTCCGGGTCACCCTCGCCGGTCGCGAGGTGGTGGCACAGATCTGGCGGGTGGACATCGGCCGGGTGCCCCTCTACCTGCTCGACACCGACATCCCCGAGAACCATCCCGTCGACCGCTGGATCGCCAACCGGCTCTACGTCGGCGAGCACCGCATGCGCCTCTCCCAGTACGCGATGCTCGGCATCGGCGGCCTCCGCGCGCTGCGGGCGATGGGCATCGAGCCGGGCATGCTCCACCTCAACGAGGGCCATCCCGCCTTCGCCCCGCTGGAGATGGCCCGCGCCGCGGTCGAGAGCGGCGAGACCCTCGAGGACGCCCTCGAGCTCGCCCGCGGCCGCACCGTGTTCACCACCCACACCCCGGTGCCGGCGGGCAACGAGGCCTACGGACCCGGCGAGATCCTCGAGGTGCTCGGCAACTTCCACGAGCGGCTGGGCACCGACGTCACCGGCCTGCTCGAGCTCGGCCGGGTGCGCCGCGGCGACCTCAGCGAGCCCTTCGGGATCACCCCGCTCGCGCTGCGGCTCAGCGCCGCCGCCAACGGGGTGAGCAAGCGCCACGGCCAGGTCGCCCGCGACATGTGGGCGGAGCTGAACATCCCCATCGGCCACGTCACCAACGGCGTCCACGTGCCGACGTGGATGGCGGGGTCGATGCGCGAGCTGCTCGACAAACACCTCGGCCGGGGCTGGCAGTCGCGCGCCGCCGACCCGCGCACCTGGCTGCCGGTGGCGAAGATCCCGGACGCGGAGATCTGGCGGGTGCGCCAGGAGCTGCGCTCCGGGCTGATCGACGCGGTTCGCCTCCGCGTCGTCGCCGACCGGCTCTCGCGCGGCGAGCCCGCGCACCTCGCCGACCGCGCCGCCCAGGTCTTCGACCCCGACCTGCTGACCGTCGGGCTCGCCCGCCGCCTCGCCACCTACAAGCGCACCGCGCTGATCGTCCGCGACCGCGGCCGGCTGCTCCGCCTGCTCGCCAGCGAGCGGCCGATCCAGCTGCTGGTGGCGGGCAAGGCGCACCCCTCCGACGACGGCGGCAAGCGCGTCGGCCAGGAGATCATGGAGACCCAGGCGGGCCCGGACAGCACCGGCCGGCTGGTCTTCCTCGCCGACTACGACATGGGCCTCGCCGCCCACCTCGTCGCCGGCGCCGACATCTGGCTCAACGTCCCCCGCCCGCCGCTCGAGGCGAGCGGCACCAGCGGGATGAAGGCGGCGATGAACGGCGGCCTCAACCTCTCGGTGCTCGACGGCTGGTGGGAGGAGGGGTACAACGGCGAGAACGGCTGGGGCATCGCCAGCACCGGCGGCGACGACTACGCCCAGGACGAGCGCGACGCCGACGCGCTCTACGGGCTGCTCGAGCGCGAGGTGGTGCCGCTCTTCTACGACCGCGACGAGCAGGGCGTCCCCACCGGGATGGTGCGGCGCATCAAGGCGTCGCTGATGACCGTCGGCCCGCAGTTCAGCGCCAGCCGCATGGTCCACGACTATCTCGAGCGCTACGGCGAGGTCCTCGGCGCCGGCTCCTGACCGCTGGCACGGGTTCGATGACGGCCCGCTGGCGGACCTGTCACGGAACGGTGCTGTCGCGGGATCCTCGACAGGCGGCCGTGACAATGGCGGCACCGGGCCGCCGTGGCCCGTGACCAACCCCTCTCAGGAGCGGAACGACGTGCTCGACGGCTTCCTTCGGCTCACCCCCTGCCCGGTCTGCAGCGGCCTCGACCTCCCCACCGAGCTGATCGGCGCCGCCGCCGCGCGCTGCCCGGCCTGCGGTGAGGAGTTCGTCGAGCGTCCCGTCGCCGGCCGTGTCGTGGTGAGCGTCGGTCGCGCCGGCCAGCGTCGCTCGCCCCGCCGGCCCGTCGCCGCCGCCTAGCGGGTCAGTCGGACCCGGTCTCCTCGGCGGCCTCGGCCTCGGGCTCCTCGTTGGTCGCGGCCACGGGCTCGGCGACGACCGGCGCGGGCCGGGGGCGCTGCGCGGTGAGCCTCGACCAGACCAGGTCGCCGGCGGGGACACCGCTGAGCTCGATGTCCACGGTGGTGTGCACGTCGAGCTCCGCGTCGGCCGCGGCGGCGAGGCCGAAGAGGACGTCGGGGTCGTCGAGGTCGGGGAGCCGCCCGCTGTAGGCGCCGAGCACCACGCCGTTGCGCAGCAGCACCACGCCGACGTCGCCCGCGCCGGTCACCCGCACCGCGCCGCTGGCGCGCTCGCGGCCGAGGTGCTCGAGCAGCCCGGTGAAGTCGACGAAGTTCGCCGGCAGCCGGCTGAACCGCTCCGGGAGGTTGATCATCTGGGCGAGCGCGACGGCGATCTCGGGCCGGTACGTCGACACCGTGATGTCGTGGATGTCCTGCGACGCCGGGGTCGGCATGCTCAGCGCGTCGAGCCGGCGGGTGCCCGTCTCGTCGACGGCCACCAGTGCCACAATCGCGCCCTGGTGGAGAACCGCGACCTGGACCCGCTCGCTCCCGGCCTCGATGAGGGCGCCGGTGTGGCGCCGCTCGGCGAGATGGCTGAGCAGGCGCGGACCGTCCACGAACGACGAGGTGAGCTGACCCAGGGCGGAGACACCCATGGGCAGGGGACAGGGCCGGATCGGCCCCGCGGGTGGGAGCGCCGAGCGCTCGACGGACGCCGACCAGACCACGGATGTCACCGTGGACGAGTCGGGGGTACGGACGATCATGGTCTCCTCCGCATCGCCTTCCCCTGCGCAGCCCTCCCCGCCACGAGAGCGCTCTGAAGGGGAGCAAATGTATCACGTGAACGAGTTCGCCGGAACGGAGTGGATGGTGATCTGCTCCTCGCGGCCACCCTCCTACGACGTGACCGGGATGTACCTTTTGTGGTCCTCGGATCGTGAGCGTCTGCTCGAGATCGCGCGCACCGAGATCGGCTCGGGCACCTTCCACGAGGCCAGGTTGAGCATCGTCCCGGGCAGCCCTCCCGCCGAGCACGTGCTCTGCCTCTTCGCCGCCGACGGCAGCCGGAAGACGGCGCTCGCGCACCGCGTGCGCGACAGCGGCGGCGGCATCACCTACCTGTACTGGCGCGACGGGACCGCGCTGCCGGTGCGCCGCGAGATCAGCTTCGGCATCCCCGGCGGCGGCGGCGAGCCTGCGGCGGACGGTGAGTAATCGCCAATGACGGCGAGAACTCGATGACCGCGCCGGCGGGCCGCGTCGCCCTGGTCACCGGCGGCTGCGGCGGGGTGGGCACGGCGATCTGCGAGAGCCTCGCCGTGGCCGGCCACCGGGTCGCGGTCGCCGACCTCGACGAGTCCGGTGCCGAGCGCGTCGCCGGCCGCATCGGCGGCCTCGGCGTGCGCCTCGACGTCACCGACCCGGCCTCGGTCGCCGCCGCCGCGGCGCGGGTGCGCCAGGAGCTCGGCCGCGTCGGCATCTGCGTCAGCTGCGCCGGCTGGGACGAGCTCCGCCCCTTCCTCGAGGCCGACGACGACTTCTCGCAGCGCATCGTGGAGATCAACCTGCTCGGCCCGATGCGCGTCTACCGCGCGGTGCTCCCGGACATGATCGAGCTGGGATGGGGACGCCTGGTCGCCATCGCCTCCGACGCCGGCCGCGTCGGCTCCTCCATGGAGGCGGTCTACTCCGGCGCCAAGGGCGGGCTGATCGCCTTCACCAAGACCGTCGCCCGCGAGATGGCCCGCCACGGCATCACCGCCAACGCGGTCTGCCCCGGCCCCACCGCCACGCCGCTGCTGGAGGGGATGCTCGGGGAGGGCTCGGCCTCCGCGCGGGTGCTCGACGCCATGGTGAAGTCGGTGCCCATGCGCCGCCTGGGGCAGCCCGTGGACATCGCCCCGGCGGTGACGTTCCTGGCGTCGGAGGGGGCGGGGTACATCACCGGCCAGACGCTCTCCGTGAGCGGCGGGTTGACGATGGCGTAGGTCGTGGTGCGGGTCGGTGTGGGGTCGGTCGTTTGACCGGGTCACGGGTCTGTGTGGGATTCGGGGTGGTCTGTGTGGGATACGGG
>DATARS010000035.1:0-35892 GCA_036269455.1 Candidatus Dormiibacterota bacterium
TCCTGATGGCGACCGCCCACCTTCACGTCGACCTCGACGATCCCCAGAGCGAGGCTCCCGCTGTGCGGTGGTGGGAGGAGTTGACCGGGCGCGGTGGGGAGGGGATGGTCGTCAAGCCACTGGATTTCATCGCGATGGGGAAGCGCGGCGTCGTCCAGCCCGCTGTGAAGTGCCGTGGCCCGGAGTACCTGCGGATCATCTACGGCCCCGAGTACACGATTCCCCACAACCTCTCGCGCCTGCGTGAACGCTCTCTCGGTCTCAAGCGGTCACTTGCGGCCCGGGAGTTCGCACTCGGCATCGAGGCGCTGGAGCGCTTCGTCCGAGGCGACGGCCTCTATCGCGTCCACGAGTGCGTCTTCGCCGTGCTGGCGATGGAGAGCGAGCCCGTCGACCCGCGTCTGTGAGTGACGCGCTCCTCCGCTGATCCCTCCCTCAGGGCGTGCAGTCGTACTGCGGCTGGCCGAGCACGCCGGCGAGGAACCGCGCCGGGTCATACGCCTGCTCCAGGGTCGCCTTGTCCGGCACGGTGATGCAGCGGCTGGGGCCGCGTCCGGCCGGGCCGCCGAGCTCGTACTCGGAGGCCTGGGCGCGGGAGAGGTGGGGTCGGCGGGCGATGGCGGCGGCGCACGCGGCGGGGCGCTGCGCGAGGTGACAGGCCATCCAGCCGGCGGCGTAGGAGGTGCTCAGCGCGTTGGCCCAGGTGGTGCGGGGGACGGGGAAGCCGTTGAGGCGGGTGGCGTTCGAGGTGTCGCCGTGGCTGCCGCTCTCGATCACGATCAGCTCCAGCGCGCCATGGCCGGTGCTCGAGCGGCGCAGCTCGTCGTAGTAGGCCTTGGTGCCGACCGGGCCGTCGGTCGAGTCGCTCACGTTGGTGCCGTCGCGGCCGGGAATGTCGAGGTCGGCGGTCTGCAGCTGGTACGGGACGGCGGCGCTCGCGGGCGCGAAGCCGGAGAGGCCGACGGCGGCGCGGATCGGGGGCAGCGGGCGGCCGTCGGCGCCGCGGCCGGTGGGGAGGTACCAGAGGTAGTTGGAGACCGTCAGCGAGCCCATCGACTGACCCACAAGGCCGATCCGGGAGGTGTCGAGGACGCCGAGCGCCGGGTTGGGCGGGTTGGTGGCCGGGTCGTGCTGGCCGCGCACCGGGCTCTGGGCGCCGGACGTGTTGGCGACGATCGCGCTCCCCGTGAACCAGCGCGCCATGTCCTCGGTCTCCATGCAGGGGCGCGGCTCGTGGCAGCGGCCGTCGACCCCCGAGCCCTGGAAGTCGTGGAAGAACCCCTGGCCGCCGTCCTCGCTCTGCCCCTGCCCGGCGAAGTCGAAGCTGAGCGCGACGATGCCCTGCTCCGCCAGCGTCATGGCGTACATGTAGAAGACCTGCATCGGCGCCTGGGCGCCGTCGGCGATGACCGCGCCGGGCAGCCGGTGGCCGCTCGCCGCCTCCGCGGGGACGAAGAGCGTCGCCGCCAGCGCGAAGCCGAACTCGTCGACGACGCGCAGCTTCGTCGCCCGGCCGGTGACGAAGTCGGCCGGCCGGGCGCCGGCGACGCAGGCGCCGGAGCGGGTGCGGTAGGTCACCTCGCCGCCGAGGGCGATGCACGGGTACCGGAAGAGGCCGGTGGCCGGCTGGGTGCCGTTCTCGATCGCGTAGTCGCCGTCGTCGCCGTAGACGCCGTCGTGGTTCCAGTCGGGCATGAAGGCGGGGTTGGCCCCGAATGGCTGGGAGCGGTCGGCGCCCGGGACGCCCGACGCCTGCTGCGCTCCGGCGAAGAGGTCACCGAACTGCTCCACCGGATAGATCGGGTCCGGGGCCGCCGCGGTGGCCCGGGCCCAGGGGGCCAGCGTCAGCAGGGTGGCGGCCGCCACCACCGCGAGGGATCGCACCGCCAGAGGGGGCACCCGCATCTCTCGACCTCCCGCCTGGTACACGTTCGTACCGATGAGGTATGTGACCGTACCCAAGCGCGCGCCGGGGAGTCAACTACCGCTGGACCGGCGGCGGGCCGTGGCCGTTGCCGGCGTGGCCGTTGCCGCCGTCGGCGGGCTGCTCGGGCCGGTACTCCTCGTGCTGGTAGCGGTCACCCTCGTCCTGGTTGCGCAGGTGGATGATCAGCACCGCGCCGGCGACGGCGAAGAGCAGCGCGGGGATCAGTCCGAGGATCAGCGCGTCCACGTCGCCGGCAGGCTAGCGCGAGCGTGGGCAGGATCACCATCGGAGGAGTACCGTGTCGGCAGGGCCGCCGCGTGCCGGCGGCCCGGTGGTGTGCCGAATGGGGCATGCAGACGGCATGCATCTCCGACGAAGCGCGAGCGGCCGTTCCCCCGCTGTTCGCCCGGGAGATCGCCGTGGCCCCCGTCTCGCGTTCGTCGCCGACCGGCAACCGCTTCCTCGACGCGCTCTCGGAGCCCGGACGAGGCGGCCTCCTCGACCTGCTCGAGCCGGCTCCGCTCACGCCGCCCGCCGTGCTGGTCGAGGCGGGGACTCCCGCGCGCACGGTCTACTTTCCGGTCGAGGGGATGATCTCCATGGTGATGCCCTTCTCGGGCGGCGCCGCCGTCGAGGTGGCGACGATCGGCAGGGAGGGGATCGCCGGGCTCCCGACCACACTCGGGGGCGGGGGGAGCCGGACCCGGCTGGTCGCCCAGGTGCGCGGCCGGGCGCTGGCGGTTCCGACCGGCGCCTTCGCCGGGCAGGTGCTGCAGGACTCCAGCGGGCTTCGGGACATGCTGCTGCGCTACTCGGCCGCGCTCTTCGGCCAGGTCGCCCAGGTGGCCGGCTGCAACCGGCTCCACGGGAACGACAGCCGCCTCGCCCGCTGGCTGCTGATGATCCGCGATCGGGTCAGCACCGACAGCTTCGACATCACCCACGAGTACCTGGCCCAGATGCTCGGGACCCGCCGGGAGACCGTCACCGTGTCCGCCGGAGCGCTGCAGGCCGCGGGGATGATCACCTACGGGCGCGGACGAGTGCAGATCCTCGACCGGCCGCTGCTCGAGGAGGCCGCCTGCGAGTGCTACGCGGCGATGCGGGCCGAGGCGGACAGCGTCTTCGAGCGCTGACCGGTCCAGGGTGCGTGCGGGTACGACGTCTGTGCGCCAGCGCACAGACGGGGCTGGGGGATGGCGCCAGTCTGATCGGGGTGGAGTCCCGCAACCGAGGCGCTGTGACGGAATCCGGCTTCCGGATGCCGGCGGAGGATGGGCGGACGCTGGACGGGGCGGATCTGGTCGACGCTCTCCGGATCGCCCTCGACGCGTCGCCCGACGGCGTCCTGGTGACCGACGACGAGGGCGAGATCGCCTACGTCAACCACCGGCTGTGTGAGCTCACCGGCTACGTGCCCGGCGAGCTGATCGGGGACAACGTCGAGGTCCTGGTGCCCGGGGGCCGCGGCGGCGAGCGTGCGCTCTGGCCCTCCGGCTCCATCCGCCGTCCCTCACCGCAGGCCATCGGCGTGGTTCTGAGCACCGGCCTGCTGGTCAAGGGCGGCGGCAGCATCCCCGTCGACATCGCGCTGGCGGCCGCGGCCGGAGGCGGCCGCACCGCGGTCGTGTTCACGATCCGGGACGCGAGCCCGCGGCGTGATGCCGACGAGGGCCTGCTCGCGATGAACGCGGGCCTGGCGCGCACTCTGGTCGGGGTCCGGCTCGAGATCGAGGGCATCCGCACCCGCACCGACGACCCCGGCCTGGTGCAGCGGCTCGAGGGCTGCATCGAGGATCTCGACCGGGGCATCCGCCAGCTCCGCGACTGCCTGGGTGAGGTGTTCAGCCTCCCGGCGTCCCCGAGGGGTCGGGTTCGGGGGTGATGCCGGCGCGCCGGCACTCGGGCTGCACCAGCAGCGCGAGGCGGTCGTTCGCGGCGTACTCGCTCCGGCACCAGGTGCGCGCCTCGTCGCCGCAGCGGTGGAGCACCTGGGCCCCCATCGTGCTCGGCGCGAGCACGGTCACGCAGCCGTTCGCCGAGGGGGCGTAATCGCCCTCGTGGGTCTGCGACCAGACCAGGGCGCCGCCCAGCCCCAGGAGCACCACCGCGGCGGCGCCGCCGGCGACCCGCTTCTGGCGGCGGGACCACGGGCGCGCCTCCCGATAGGGCATGTTGGGCATGGGCCCCATCATGCAGGACCGAAGCGAGGATGACCGATGACCCCTGAGCGCGCCGATCTGGCGACCACGCTGCTGCGGCTGCACCGCCCCGGGGAGCCCCTGGTGCTCGTCAACGTCTGGGACCCCGGATCGGCGCGGGTGGTCGCCGCCGCGGGCGCGCCGGCGATCGCGACCGGGAGCGCGGGGGTGAGCCACGCGCTGGGTCGGCCCGACGGCGAGATGCTCTCGCGTGAGGAGATGCTCGCCGCGGTGCGGGCGGTGGCGGCGAGCGTTCCGGTCCCGGTGACCGCCGACATGGAGGCGGGGTACGGGGGGACGCCGGCCGAGGTGGGCGAGACCATGGCGATGGTCCTCGACGCCGGCGCGGTGGGGGTGAACATCGAGGACAGCGACCCCTCGGGCGCCGGTGTCGGGCTGGTCGAGCTGGAGGAGCAGCGGCGGCGGCTCGGGGCGGCGCGCGCGCGGGCGGAGCGCGAGGGCGTGCACCTGGTGATCAACGCGCGCTGCGATGCCTTCTGGCGCCAGGCCGGCGATCCGGCGACGCGGCTCGCCGGCGCGGTCGAGCGCGCCAACGCCTACCTCGACGCCGGCGCCGACTGCGCGTTCTTCCCCGGGGCCGTCGATCCCTCGACGATCGCAGCGCTCGTCCAGGGCGTCCGCGGGCCGGTCAACGTGCTGGCGACGCCGGCGAGCCCGACGATCCCCGAGCTCGCCGCGCTCGGGGTGGGGCGCGTCAGCCTCGGCTCCTGGCCGGCGCGGGCGGCGCTCACACTGCTCTCGCGGATCGCGACCGAGGTGCCGCGCACCGGCCGGTACGACGCGTTGCAGGGCGCGATGAGCTACGCCGACGCTCAGGCGCTCTTCTCAGCGGTCCCCACCCCGCATACTCCCCGCTCGGCAGGCGAGTGACGGAGGAGCGAGCAGGGTTGAGGGATCCGATGGACCCCGCGATCGAGGAGCGCATCCGGGCGCGCGCCTACGCGATCTGGGAGGAGGAGGGACGCCCCCCGGGCCGGGACGTCGAGCACTGGATCCGAGCCGTCCTCGAGCTCGCTCGCGACGGGAAGATCAGGATGCTCCCCGACGGTGTGCTCCAGACCGACCGGGTCCAGCAGGACGACGGCGTCAGCAACGGGGACACCGGACCGCCGCACGCGCACCCCTGAGGGGGGCGCGCGCGCCGCGCCGGCGGAGCGGCCGGCCCGTCAGCTGGCCAGCCGCTCAGGGATGTGCGGATCGATGCCGCCGCCGTAGCGCACCTGGCAGCGCGCGCAGACGGCGAGATGGGTGGTGACCCGGCGCACCTGATGCGGGCGCATCGCCGCGTGGTCCTCCATCAGCCGGGCGGTGGTGCGGCAGGCCGCGATGCCCGGCTGGGCACCCTCGAGACGGAGGAACTCCGCCTTGAAGCGCTCCCGGGCGCGGTGCAGCAGGGTCTCGACCGCGCTGGTGCTGGTGCCCAGCCGGTCGGCGATCACGTGGTACGGCAGCCCGTGCAGCTCGCGCAGCGCGAGCACGGTGCGCTGCCGCGGGGGCAGCGTGGCGGCGACGTCCCAGACCAGCTCGCGGGTCCGCTGCAGCTCCTGCGCGGACTCGGGCTGGCGGGTGCGGTCGAGATCGGCGACCGCCATCATCGCCAGCTCGGTGACATCGCTGGCGGGCTCGAACAGGCGCTTGCGCCGCCCCCGGCGGCGAAGCTCGTCATGGCAGAGGTTGACGGCGATGCGCTGGATCCAGGACGAGACCCGGTAGCTCTCGTCGATCCGGTCGATGGTGCGCACGAACTGGAGGAAGGTGTCCTGGACGGTGTCCTCGGCGGCCTCCTCGGGCAGGTAGCGCAGGCACAGATTGCGGATGCGGTCGCGATAGCGGCTGAAGAAGACCTCGAAGGCGCGCACGTCACCGTTTCGATAGGCGCGGATCAGGCTCATGTCGTCGTCGTCGGCGCATGCCGGCGGCGTGCGATCCGGAGGCCGCACCGGGACCACCACGGGCGGCGGCTCGGTGCGAGTCACGGCGCGGGTCCGGCGTGCGACCGGTCGCGCCGACGGTTCGGCCGGTGCGCCGGCCGTGCTCATGGCCCGCCGCCTCGGCGGCGTGGACGTGGTGGGCAGCACGTGAAGCACGCCACCCACCATCGGGCTCTCCCCGATCATCTCTCTCCCCTCCCTGGTTGCCCCTCGACCCTGACCTGACCTGTGCCACGACGGGGGCAATGAGCAGAGTACGACGGCGCGTTCGGCCTGTCTACTCCCTTGTGCCATTTCGGTGCGATTTTGGTCCTCGTCGTCGTCGTGGCCCCCGGGGCCGAGATCGACCGCAAGCAGGTGGACGATCGACGCGTTTCCTGCACGTGGACCCCGCCGACCGCCCGTTCACCCCAGCGCCCTCCGCGGCGTGCCCGCGATGAGCGCCGGCCCTGCGGGGTTCGCCGACCGCCCGCTCTCGGACGACCAGCTGCGCGACGCCCTCGCCGCGTCGCTGGGGATCGATCCGAGCGGCCTGGCGCTGCTCAGCGGCCGGGAGGCCGCCACCGGGCTGGCGCGGCTGCGGGCGCTCCAGGAGCGGGTCCGCATCCTCGACGAGCGTGCCTCGATCGACGACCTCACCGGGGTGCTCCGCCGCGGCGCCGGCCTCGCCGCCCTGGAGCGCGAGATCGACCGCGCCCGGCGGTCCGAGAGCCGGCTGGTGGTCGCCTTCGTCGACGTCGACGGGCTCAAGCGGGTGAACGACGACCATGGCCACGCCGCCGGCGACCACCTCCTCCGTGAGGTGGCGACCGTGCTCCGAACCCGGCTGCGCTCCTACGACCTGGTGGTGCGCTGGGGCGGCGACGAGTTCGTCTGCGCCCTCTACGGCGCCGAGCCCGCGGGCGCCGAGCGCCGCATGGACGCGGTGGCGGCCGGGATCGTGGCGGCCACCCTGGGAAGGACCGTGAGCTGGGGGCTGGTGTCGCTCGAGGCCGGCGAGACCGCCCAGTCGGTGATCGCACGCGCCGACGACGCCCTCTACGTGCGCCGCCGGGCGGCCGCGGCGCCGGACGAGGGGGAGGAGGAGGGCGAAGCGGACCGCGACGCGGCTGGGGCACCATGAGGGGGTGACCGCCCCGGCGCTGCATCCCGACCTCGCCCCGCTGGCCATGCTGCTCGGCGAGTGGGCGGGGGAGGGGAGGGGACGCTGGGGTGAGGGCGCCCCGTTCGCCTACCGCGAGGAGGTCGCCTTCCGCCACTCGGGCAAGCCCGTGCTCGCCTACACCCAGCGGACCGTCGCGCTGGACGACGGCCGGCCGATGCACAGCGAGATGGGCTTCTGGCGGCCGGCGCCGGAGGGGGCGGTCGAGGTCACCCTGGCCCATCCCACCGGATTCGTCGAGATCGAGCTGGGGACGGTCGACGGCGGGATCGTGCGGCTGGCGACCGCCTGCGTCGAGCGCACCCCCACCGCCAAGGTGGTCACCCGGCTGGAACGCGAGTTCGACGTCGACGGCGACCGCCTCCACTACGTGGTGCGCATGGCCACCGACGGCGGGGCCGCCCGCTGGCACCTGGAAGCGACGCTGCACCTCCGTCCGGCACCCGGCCGATGAGCACCGCCGAGCAGGATCGCGATCCGGCCGCGGCCGGGCCCGACGTCCGGCGGGCGCAGCCGCCCCCCGACGGCTTCCCCCGGCACTTCCCGGTGCGCGACGACGGCCGGCGCAGCCTGCGCTACCACGTGGTCGCCAACGGGGCGCGCATCGGCGCCCGGCTGCTGCTCGGCCGCAAGCTCCACGTCGAGGGGCTCGAGAACCTCCCCGAGAAGGGGCCGCTGATCATCGCGGGCAACCACCTCAGCGCGCTCGACACCATCCTGATCGGCGGCAACACCCCCGGGGCCAACTACGCGATGGCGAAGCGCGAGCTCTTCCACCCACGTGCGATCGCCTGGATGTGGGGCGGGTGCAACGTCTTCCCGGTCGACCGCCACACCGCCGACCGCTGGGCGCT
Source organism: Candidatus Dormiibacterota bacterium (assembly GCA_036269455.1). Classification (GTDB taxonomy): domain Bacteria; phylum Chloroflexota; class Dormibacteria; order Aeolococcales; family Aeolococcaceae; genus CF-96. The sequence goes on from DATARS010000035.1 coordinate 8,097, forward strand.
GCGCACCTCGATCGAGGTGCTCCAGCGCGCCGGGCGGCTGATCCTCTGGGTCGAGGGCACCCGCGCCGACGCACCGGAGATGCAGCGCTGTGAGCCCGGGGTCGGCTTCCTCCTCCGCAAGGTGCCCTGCGACGTCGTCCCGGTGGCCGTGTGGGGGAGCGAGCGGGTGATGGTCAAGGGCCGCAGGCTGCCCCGCCGGGCGCCGGTGACGCTGCGCTTCGGCCGGCCCTTCACCCCCGACCTCAGCGGGGTGCGTCGCGACCACCAGGCGGTCGCCGACCAGGTTGGCGCGCACATCGCCGCCCTGCTCCCGCCCGAGTACCGGGGCGTGTATGCCCAGGCCGCGGCCGCCCTCGGCTGACCGCCCAGAGGTCGGGCGCACGTCTGTGCGCCACCGCGTATGCTGGAGGCGCGTCCCCGTGCCCGGAGGTGAGCCATGCCCCGCTTCCCCAGCGACGAGGTTGTCTGCGTCGTCGGCGCCGGGTACGTCGGGCTGGTCACCGGGATCTGCCTCGCCGACTCCGGGCGCACCGTGCACCTCGTCGAGATCGAGCCGCGCCGGCTCGAACGGCTCCAGCAGGGCAGGTGCCCGATCCACGAGCCTGGACTCGACGAGATGCTGGTGCGGCTGCTGGCGGCGGGGCGGCTGAGGGTCACCGGCGACATCGCCGAGGGGGCGCGTGACGCCGGGGTGGTGATGATCGCCGTGGGCACCCCGCCGGCGGAGGACGGCGAGGCCGACCTCGGCCAGGTGCGCGACGCGGTGACGAGCGCCGCCGCCAACGCCACCCGCGGCGCGGTCATCGCGGTGAAGTCGACGATCCCGCCGGGCACCATCGCGGGCATGGTGGCGTCACGGCTCGCCGCCGGGTTCCCCCTGGTGTCCTGCCCCGAGTTCCTCCGCGAGGGCTCGGCGATCCACGACTTCAACCATCCCACGCGGATCGTCGTGGGCGGCGACGACCGCGCCGCGTGCGAGCGCGTCGCCGCGCTCTTCGGCCATCTCGACGCGCCGGTGATCATCACCGACTCGACCAGCTCGGAAATGGTCAAGTACGGCACCAACACCTTCCTCGCGCTGAAGATCTCCTTCATCAACGAGATCGCCCACCTCTGCGAGCTCACCGGCGCCGAGGTCGGCGCCGTCGCCGACGGGATGGGCCTCGACCCCCGGGTGGGACGCGCGTTCCTCAACGCCGGCCTGGGGTTCGGCGGTTCCTGCTTCCCCAAGGACGTGCGTGCCCTGGAGGCGGCGGCCGCCGAGCACGGGCACAGCTTCTGGATGCTCAAGTCGGCGATCGAGGTCAACCTGATGCAGCGCCGGCGCTTCGTCGCCAAGGTGCGCGAGGCGCTCGGCGGGAGCCTCGACGGCAGCCGCCTGGCGGTGCTCGGGCTGGCCTTCAAGCCGGGCACCGACGACCTCCGCCAGGCGCCCGCGCTCGACGTCATCCGCCACCTCGAGCGGATGGGCGCGACCGTGACCGCCACCGACCCGGTCGCCCTCGAGGGCGCCGCCCCGCTGCTCGCCGGGACCACCCTTGTCGCCGATGCCTACGAGTGCGTCCGCGGCGCCGACGCGGTGGTGCTGGTCACCGAGTGGCCGGAGTTCCGCGAGCTCGACTGGCGCGAGGTGGCGGGCATCGTCACCCGGCGCATCGTCGTCGACGGCCGCAACTGCCTCGACGCCGCCCTGCTCACCCGGCTCGGCTTCGCCTACCACAGCGTCGGCCGCAGGGCGCTGCTGCCGGATTAGCCAGCCAGCCCCCGGCGGGCGGCGAGCAGGGCGACCAGGGTGGGGGTCGCCGAGCAGAGCACGATCGCCAGCGCGCGCCGGCTCAGGCCGCCGGACCGGTACATGGCCACGGTGAGGCCGAGGTCGCCGGCCTGCATGAGCGCGAGCACGTCGAGCCAGCGCACGTCGACGTCGGCCTCGCCGGCGACGCGGAGCAGCCCGGCGCAGAGCACCAGGTCGCGGCAGCCGAAGAGGCGAGCCATGAAGATCACCCCGCGGCCCTCGGCCTCGAGCCCGACGGCGCGGAGCCCCAGGCGGGGGATGGCCAGGCTGCCCACTCCCACCAGCACCCCCGCCGCGCCCACCAGCCGGGTCACCGTCCGCGCTCGACCGGGGTCGAGCCGCGGCGGCCGCACTCTAGGGGGTCTCCTTGCGGGTGGCGCGCTCGCGCTCGGCCGCCGCCGCCTCCTCCTCGCGCTGCTTCTCGCGCTCGCGCGCCGCACGCGCCGCCTTGGCGTCCTCGTCGATGCTCTCGAGGCAGACGAAGGCGACCACCTCCTTGGTGTCGGAGGCGCGATCGAAGCGGACGATGGCGGTCTGGCTGAGGACGGTCTCGACCCGGCCCTCGGAGCCCACCGGGTAGTCGCCGATCGGGGTGCCGGTGCGCGGCCGGGTGTTCTGGGTCAGCCTGACGCGCTCGCCGACGTTGAACGGAGGCTCGGGCTCCTCCTTGGCGCTCGGTGGCCGCCCCGGCGACGGCCGGGCGGCGGGGCGCGCCGGGGCCGCGGGCTTGACGACCACGGCCACGACGTCCTCCTCGTCGATCACGACGTCGTCGTCGTCGTCGGCGCCGACCACGACGACGTCGTCGTCGTCCGTCGAGGCGTCGTCCTCGTCGGTGGCCTCGATGTCGGGCTCGCCGATCTCGGGCTCGGCGGCCTCCGTGTCCTCCTCGGTCGCCGCGGCGGTCGCCGGGGCGTCGTCGTCGGGCTGTTCGGGGGCGCTCTTGGCAGACTTTCGACGTGTGGGCATGAGTGGCTGTGGGGGCTCGCGAGAAGGGTGGTGCCGGCGCGGCAGGATGGGGCCAGGGCCCGAGTGCCGGAGCATACGGGATCGCGGGGTCAGCACGGCCGTGCCGGCCGGCCCCTGCCTCGCCCTCAGGCTCGGGGCGCTGACGCGCCCCATCGCGGGGGGACTCCCCCCTGCCGCCCCCCTAGAATCCCACCGATGATCGCCCGCCGGTGGCCCGCGGCGCCCTCGCCGGCGGTGCAGCGCCGCCTCCTCGAGATCCTCCCCGGGGCGCTCACCTGGACGGTGCTGCTGGTCCCGGTGATCGTCGCCTTCGCGATCCGGCTGAACGACCCCACCAAGCTCTGGGTGCTCGGCGTGGGCGCCATCCTGCTCGACCTCTACTGGTTCGCGCGCACCACCCTGACGGTGCGGTCGGTGCGCCGCAGCCTGCGCCGCATCCAGGAGACCGAGGCGCGCGACTGGTGGGCACACTGCCTGGAGCTCACCCCGGCGGAGGGCGCGCCGCATCCCACCGAGGTGGTGCACTGCGCGCTCATCCCGACCTACACGGAGAGCTACGACGTGCTCCGCGGGACCGTGGCCGCGCTCGCCGCCCAGAGCTATCCCGACCGCCAGCGGGTGGTGGCGATCATCACCCGGGTCACCGACATCGGCGGCTGGGACAACGTCGCCCGGCTGCGCGAGGAGTTCGGCGACCGCTTCCTCGCCTTCCTCCACATCAAGGACCCGCTGCTGCCCGGCATCGTGGTCGGCAAGTCGGCGGCGATGGCCTACGGCGGCCCCGAGCTGCGCCGGGCGTGCGACGAGCTGGGCCTCGATCCGGAGCGCACCCTGGTCACCGACCTCGACTCGGACTTCCGCCTCCACCCCCAGTACTTCGCCTACATCACCGCGCAGTACTGCTCGGTGCCCGACCGGCTCACCTCGATCTGGCAGCCGGTGCCGCTGTTCACCAACAACCTGTGGCGGGTGCCCGCGGCGGTGCGGGTGATGGCGACCGCCGCCACCCAGTGGCAGATGTTCCTCCACGACAATCCGCACCGGCTGGTGATGTTCTCCAGCTACACGATGCCGATGCGGCTGCTCAGCGAGGTCGGCTACTGGGACAGCGACGTCATTCCCGAGGACTCGCGTTTCTTCTGGAAGGCCTTCTTCCACCACGGCGCCCAGCTCAACGTGCGGCCGGCCTTTCTCACCGTCTGCGGCGACGCGCCGCGCTCGCGCGACTACGCGAGCACCCACGTCTCCCAGTACAACCAGATCAAGCGCTGGGCCTGGGGGGTGACCGACATCGCCTACGTCACCACCCGGATGCTCGAGCACCGCGAGATCCCCTGGCGGCTGCGCGCCCGCCGCTTCGCCTACCTGGTCTTCAACCACCTCACCTGGACCACGCTGCCGGTGTTGCTGTTCTTCGGCGGCCTGCTCCCGGCGTTCATCGACCTCGACTACAGCCTGAGCACGGCGGCGCAGTGGATCGGCTACGCGACCGCCGGCATCCTCACCCTGACGCTGCTCAACACCCTGGTGCTCATCCACACCGACCGGCGGATGTGCACCAAGCCGCCGGGCTGGCCGTGGTGGCGCCGGCTCTACGCCGACCTCCAGCTCTTCCTCTATCCGCCGGTCGGCCTGGCGCTCAGCGTGATGCCCGCGCTCGAGGCCCAGACCCGGCTGATGTTCGGCGCGTACATCGAGTACAAGGTCGCCGAGAAGGGGTAGCCGAACGCGTCAACCGACGTGACGGATCGGTGAAGAACCGTGATGGGGTCGCGAAGGTGATCCCGCAGGGGCGCTGTTACAACATCGGGAGTGACGCCCCGAGAGACGACGCCCCCCGACCATCGCCGGCACCCCCGGGTGCTGCCGGCGCTGCTGCTCCTCGCGGCCGCGCTCGGGTTCGCGATGACCCCGGCATCGGCCGCGTCCGCCGGAGCCGCCGCCGCCACCGCCGCGGTCGCCGCCGCCTCCGACGTGGGCACCCCGAGCTGCGGCGCGATCCGCGCCCAGCACGCCAGCTGCTTCGTGCGCATGCACGTCCGCCGCGACGGCAGCGGACGGGTGCGGGCGGCGACCACCGCGTCGCCCTCCGCGGCGCCCGCGGGCGGCTACACCGCTCCGCAGATCCAGGCCGCCTACCAGCTGCCCGTCAGCAGCGGCAGCGGGCAGGTGATCGCGGTGATCGACGCCTTCGACACCCCCAACGCGGAGAGCGATCTCGCCACCTATCGCGCCCGCTTCGGCATGCCGGCCTGCACCACCGCCAACGGCTGCTTCCGGAAGATCGCCATGGGCGGCCAGTCTGCGATCCCCTACGGCTGGGACATCGAGACCTCGCTCGACCTCGACATGGCCTCGGCGGGCTGCCCCAGGTGCGGGATCCTCCTCGTCGAGGCCGCCTCGGACAGCTTCAGCGACATCTACCCCGCGATCCAGCAGGCGATCAACTCCGGCGCGACCGAGGTGAGCATGAGCTTCGGGATGCAGGAGAACCCCGACGAGCTCAACCACGACTACCTCTTCAACCATCCCGGCATCGCCTTCACCGCGGCCACCGGCGACTGCGGCTACGGGGTCAGCTACCCCGCCGCCTCGCCCTACGTCACCGCCGTCGGCGGCACCAGCCTGGTCCCCGCCGGCAACCTGCGCGGCTACACGGAGACCGCATGGGTCGGCGCCGCGGCCGACCCCCAGAACTGCGGCGGCAGCCAGCCGACCGGCGCCGGCAGCGGCTGCAGCCAGTACGAGCGCAAGCCCTCCTGGCAGACCGACTCCGGCTGCTCGATGCGCACCGTCGCCGACGTCTCGGCGATGAGCGACCTCAGCACCGGCGTGGCGGTCTACGACAGCGCCGATGCCGGCTGGGAGCCGATCGGCGGCACCTCCGCAGCCTCCCCCTTCATCGCCGGCGTCTATGCGCTCAGCGGCGGCCTCGGCTACTACCCGCCCGGCGCTCAGACCTTCTATCAGAACTCCACCACCGTCAACGACGTCACCGCCAACACCCACGCCCCCGGCGTCCTGTGCAGCCCCGGCTACCTCTGCAGCGCGGCGACCGCCTACGACGGCCCCACCGGCGTCGGCAGCGTCGTGGGCGGCCTCGTCGTCCCCGCCGCGGTCACCGCCCCGTCGAACAGCTCGAGCACCGGCTTCGGGGTCTCCTGGTCCCCGGGCCTCGGGGTGGTCGTCGGCTCCTACAGCCTCTGGGTCCAGGACAACGGCGGCCCCTGGGTGAAGTGGATCGACACCGGCGCCACCAGCGCCACCTTCCACGGCTTCCCCGGCCACACGTACACCTTCCACGCCGAGGTCCACAACGGCCGCTTCGACAGCGGTCCGCCCGGCGGCGTCGGCGACGCCACCACCTCGGTCTCGGGGTCGGCCTCGACCGGGCCCTTCGTCGGCCTCTACGCGGTCGACGCCTACGGCAACATCCGCACCGGCTCCTCGCCGCCGCCCGCGACCACCGCGTCCTGGCCGGGGTGGAGCATCGCCCGCGGCCTCGCCCTGGCGCCCGGCGGGCAGGGCGGCTACGTCCTCGACGGCTACGGCGGCCTGCATCCCTTCGGCGCCACCGGGGCGATGCCTCCGGGGCTCGCGGCGACCGCCTACTGGGGCGGCTGGGACATCGCCCGCGGCCTGGTGCTGACCTCCGACGGGCTCGGCGGCTACGTCCTCGACGGCTTCGGCGGCCTGCATCCCTTCGGCGACGCCACCGCGCTCCCCCACAGCGACTACTGGCCCAACTGGGACATCACCCGCGGGATCACCCTCAACGCCTGCGACTCCTCCGGAGGTGGCGGCTGGGTGCTCGACGGCTGGGGCGGACTTCACCCCTTCGGCACCGCCCCCGCGATCAGGGCGACCGCCTACTGGCCGCACTGGGACATCGCCCGTGCCATCGTCAGCACCTGCACGGGCGGCCAGCCCGGCGGCTACGTCCTCGACGGCTTCGGCGGGCTCCACCCCTTCGGCGCCGCGCCGGCGCTCCCCAACACCGCCTACTGGTCGGGCTGGGACATCGCCCGCGGGCTCGCGCTGAACCCCGGCGGCGGCGGTGGCTACGTCATCGACGGCTGGGGCGGCTTCCATCCCTTCGGCGGCGCCCCGATCGTCGACGCCACCGGCTACACGCCCAACCAGAACCTGGTCCGCTCCGCCGCCGCCGGCTGAGCCCGCTCAGTACGGCAGGCCGAGCCACAGGGCGACACCCCCGGTGGTGGCGTCGGGGGGACGCCCCAGCAGCCCGGTGAAGAAGCGCACCAGCGCGGCCTGGCCGGGCGGTCCCACCAGCACGGTCTCGACCCGCGCCGCCGCCAGCGTTCCCAGGTAGGCGGCGCGTTCCTCCCCGCTGATCGGCCCGGCCGGCGCCTGGCCCGCCCCGACCGCATACAGGCGGTCGCGCAGTGCCGAGGGCGGGGTGTTGTAGGCAGGGCCCGGGGTGTAGACGCCGCCCTCGGGCATGCGGAAGCGCAGGTCCGCCTGGGCCTGCCAGAGCATCGTGTCCTGGTCGAGGATCGGGGTGAGCAGCGCGGTGGTCCCCGCGGGGATGCGGTCGACCGCGCTCGAGGTGAAGAACCCGGGCGTGGTGACCGGGCTGCTGGGGAAGTGGAGGGTCGGCAGCAGCGGCAGCAGTGCGAGACCCACGGCGGCAGCGCCGGCGAGGCGCAGCCCCGGGCCACGGGCGGCGAGCACGCCGCCGAGGGCGGCGGCGACGATCAGCCCGAGCATCAGGTAGGTGAAGGCCATCAGCCGGATGGGGAGGATGTTCTCGAGCACCGGCAGCCCGCCGATCAGCCGCCAGGGCAGCCGCAGCGCGGTGGCGGTGCCGTCGACATGCAGGCGCGGGCCCATCGAGAGCACCGCCATCACCGCGGCGAGCAGCGCCGCCGCGACCACCGCGGGCCGCCGGCGCAGCGCCACCACCGTCACCCCCGCGAGCAGCAGCAGGGGGACGCCGACGTAGGCCTCGGAGTCGGGCGTGGGGAAGCGTGAGGGGACCCCGATCGCCGCGGTGTCGCCGGGACGGACCAGCGAGACCAGGTCGGTGACGTAGAGGTCGTTGGGGTGGAGCAGCCCGCTGACGTGCTGGGGGCCGAGCAGCAGCAGCCAGAGCGGGTAGGCGCAGAGCGGCGCGGCCACCAGGACGGCGACGCCGAGGACGCCGAGCAGGTCGCGGCCGCGCTCGCGGACCAGGGGGTGGTGCAGCGCGGCGAGGATGGCGAGCCCGAGCACCGCCGTGATCGTGCTGGTGACGAGCAGCTCCGGACCGGTGAGCAGCTGGGCGGTGACGAGCAGGCCGAGGAGGACGCCGAGCAGCCGGTGGGAGCGGCGGCGGCGCACCAGCACCTCGTCGGCGAGGAGCAGCACCAGCGGTGGGAAGACGGCGAGGCTGAGGTTGAGGTGACCCCGGGTCTGGGTGAGCATGTACGGGCTGAAGCCGTAGAGCAGCCCCCCGGCGGCGGCCCCGACCGCGCTCGTCGTGAAGCGGCGCAGCGCGAGAAAGGCGCACCAGGCGGAGAGCGCCAGCGCCGCGGTCGCGAGCAGGTTGTAGGCGGCCACCGGCCCGGCGAGCGCGGTGACCGGCGCCATCACCATCGCCGGGACCTGGATCGAGGTGTTGGCCATGAGGTTGGCGCCGGCGGGGAAGTCGAGGTGGTGGGTGAACAGCGGGTTGCTGCCGTGGCCGACGGCCCAGGGGACCCAGCGCAGGTACCACATGAAGATCGGCGGGTCGGACTCGACCCCGACCCAGCGCGCCCCGGGGCCGAACCAGGCGCCGTGGGTCACCAGCACCGCGAGCACGGCGTCGAGCCCGAGCACCGCGACCGGGATGCGCCACCCGGCATCCCGCCGGGAGGTCACCCGCCGGCGACGCCCTGGCGAAGCGCGGCCCGGTGGGCGGCGAGGTCGCTCTCCACCATCCGCGCCACCAGCTCGGCGAAGCTCACCGTCGGCGTCCATCCCAGCCGCTCGCGCGCCTTGGTCGCGTCGCCGATGAGCAGGTCGACCTCGGCCGGGCGCATGAAGCGCTGGTCGATGACGACGTGGTCGTGCCAGTCGAGCCCGACGTGACGGAATGCGAGGTCGCAGAACTCCTCGACGCTGTGGGTCTCGCCGGTGGCGATGACGTAGTCGTCGGGCGTGTGCTGCTGCAGCATCAGGTACATGGCGCGCACATAGTCGCCGGCGAATCCCCAGTCGCGCTGTGCGGTCATGGTGCCGAGCGCGAGCTGTTTCTGCAGTCCCAGCTTGATCTTCGCCACGGCGTTGGTGATCTTTCGAGTCACGAATTCGAGGCCACGGCGCTCGGACTCGTGGTTGAACAGGATTCCGCTGCTCGCGTGGATGCCGTAGCTCTCGCGGTAGTTCACGGTGATGTAGTGGCCGTACACCTTGGCGACGCCGTAGGGCGAGCGCGGGTGGAAGGGCGTGCGCTCGGTCTGCGGGGTCTCGCGCACCTTGCCGAACATCTCGCTGCTCGAGGCCTGGTAGAAGCGGATGCCGGTGTTCACGGTGCGGATGGCGTCGAGCATGCGGACCACGCCGAGGCCGGTGATCTCCCCGGTCAGCGTGGCCTGCTTGAAGGAGAGGCCGACGAAGCTGATGGCGCCGAGGTTGTAGACCTCGTCGGGCTGGCAGGTCTCGAGCGCGGCGATCAGCGACGACTGGTCGAGGAGGTCGCCCTCGACGAACTCGATGCCCGGGCACAGCCGCTCGACCGCGGCGAGGCGGGGGTTGTTCTGGCCGCGCACCAGCCCGTGGACGATGTACCCCTTCTCGAGCAGGAGCTGGGCCAGGTAGGTGCCGTCCTGCCCGGTGATGCCGGTGATCAGCGCGGTGCTCAGCTCGCATCCTCCGCAGTGCGGTGGCCGGGGGCGCGGCGCCGCATCATACGGAACCCTCCCGCGCCACCGCCCGCTCGCGCGCCTCGTCGACCAGCCCCGCGATGCCCGCGAGCACCACCTCCCAGCGGTAGCGGTCCTCCACGAACCGCCGCCCGGAGGCGCCGAGGGCGGCGGCGCGGCCGGGGTCGTCGAGCAGGCGCGCGGCGGCGGCGGCGAGCTCGGCGGGGCCGCGGTAGAGAGTGGCGCCCCCGCTGCGCTCCGCCTGCCCGGCGAGCGCCGGCGAGGCGGCGTTGAGCAGCGCCGGGCGGCCCACCGCCCAGGCCTCCAGGGCGAGCAGCGACTGGCTCTCGAGGTAGCTCGGCACCACCACCGCGGCGGCGCCGGCGACGGCGTCCCAGAGCAGCGCCCGCTCCAGCCGGCCGGCGCGAACCACCCCCGGCGGGTCCGCCGCCGCCGGCGCCCCGGCGTCACCGGCGAGCACCAGCGCCGCCTCGGGGTGCTCGCGGCGGAGCAGGCCGAGGCCGGCGAGCAGGTCGTCGAGCCCCTTGCCGGTGGCGGCGCGGCCGGCGTGGAGCAGGTAGGGCCCGCGCAGGCCGAGGCGCTCCCGGGCGCGGCCGGGGTCGACACCGCCGGGGGCCTCGAGGCCGACGTTGCCGACCCGCCAGGCCCGTGTGGCCGCCGCCGGGTGCTCGTGCTCGAGCAGGCCGCGCTCCTCGGGGGTGGCGTAGAGGAAGCCGTCGACGGCGTCGACGAGGCGGGCGACCGAGCGCAGCCGCAGGGGACGCTCCTCGTGGGCGGCGGGCATGAGCAGGCGCGCCCCGCGGCTGCGCGGCGCCCCGCGGAGCGAGGGGTGGTAGAGGTAGGGGAGGAAGAGCGTCGGCGTGGCCGGGGCGGCGGCGAGGTGGCGCACCAGCCCGGGTGCGTAGGGCCCCTGCAGCGCGATCCAGAGCGGCTCGGGGCGCAGCGCCGGGGGCAGCCGGAAGACCGCCCGGCTCAGCTGGTGGAAGAGCCGCGGCGGCCGCCGGATCAGGGTGGGGAAGCGCTGCACCGCGACCGGGCCGTCCCGACCGGCGCCGGCGGGCTCGGCGTTGCGCCAGGTCACCGCGTCCACGGCGCAGGTGGTGAGCACCTCGATTCCCCAGCCGGCGGCGGCGAGGCGCAGGGCGAGCTCGCGGGCCACCCACTCCGCCCCTCCCACCACCGCCTCGCCGAAGCGGGGGGTGACGATGCGCAGCCGGCGCTCACTCTCCGCCACGGCGCGCATTGTGACTAGCAGCCCACGCCCCCCTGGGCCCGATCGGCTGGATCCTGAATCCCCTGTCGGGCTAGGATCATCGCCCCCGGCTCCCCCGCGGGCCGGCCGGCTGGAGGTGACCCGACATGGAGCTGCGTCAGGGGCGCGTGACCGCCAACGGCCTGGACTTCGCCTACCTGGAGGCCGGCGACGGACCGCTCGCCCTCTGCCTCCACGGCTTCCCCGACTCGCCCCACACCTACCGGTACCTGATGCCGAACCTTGCCGCGGCCGGGTACCGGGCGGTGGCGCCGTACCTGCGCGGCTTCGCGCCGACCGCCATCCCCGCCGACGGGCAGTACCGCCTCATCGACCGCGTGAACGACACCAACGGCCTCCACGAGGCGCTCGGCGGAGACGGCGACGCGGTGCTGATCGGCCACGACTGGGGATCGGCCGCGGCCCACGGCAGCGCCGCGCTCGAGCCCTCCCGCTGGCGCCGGGTGGTGCTCATGAACATCCCCATCGCCCCCATCGGCGCCCGCCTCTTCCTCACCTACGAGCAGACCCGGCGCTTCTTCTACGCCTGGTTCTTCCAGGTGCGGGGCGTCGCCGAGGCGGTGGTCGCGGCCAACGACATGGGCTACATCGACTACATCTGGAACCTGTGGTCCCCCGGCTACGACGCCGCCGAGGACCTGCCCCACGCCAAGGCCTGCCTGCGCGACCCGATGAACCTCGAGGCTGTGCTCGGCTACTACCGGTCCTACTTCGACCCGATGCGCCTCGGCTCCGAGGAGTGGACCGCCGAGAACACCCCGGCGTGGGGCGACGTCCCGCCCCAGCCCCTGCTCTACCTGCACGGGCCCAACGACGGCTGCTTCCAGCTCGACCACGCCGACATGGAGGAGCTGGGCGGCATGCTCGCGCCCGGCTCCGACACCGCCTGGGTCGAGGGGGCCGGCCACTTCATGCTGGTGGAGAAGCCGGCCGAGGTGAACGAGCGGATCCTGCGCTTCCTCGCCGCCGGCTGAGCGGCGGCGGAGGCTCAGCTCCCGGCGGCGCCGCGCACCTGGTCGTGCCCGGCGGAGTAGCCGGTGGCGTCGACGATCGGCGCGTTCCCGAAGGGATGGAAGCCGCCCCAGCCGTCGACGACGTAGCCGCCCCCGCCGCCGGGGAGCACGGTGAGGCCGCGGGCGATGTCCCACCCCGGCCAGTACGCGGTGTTGGGGAGCGCCGGCGCGGCGCCGAAGGGATGGAGGCCGCCGAAGCCGTCGAGGACGTAGCCGCCGGGCTGGCCGCCGGTGCACGTGCTGACGACGGCCCGGGCGATGTCCCAGTGCGGCCAGTACGAGGTCGCCCTGATCGCCGGGGCGGTGCCGTAGGGATGGAGGCCGCCCCAGCCGTCGAGCACCCAGCCGCCGCCACCCGAGGCGTCGCAGGCGTTGAGCGCGATCCCGCGGGCGATGTCCCAGTTCGGCCAGTAGTCGCTGCGGGGCAGCGCCGGGGCGCTGCCGAAGGGATGCAGGCCGCCGAAGCCGTCGAGGACGTAGCCGCCCCGGCCGCCGGGGGTGGCGGCGATGCCACGGGCGATGTCCCAGCCGCCCCAGTAGGCGGTGGCGCCGAGCGCGGCGGCGGAGCCGAAGGGGTGGAGGCCGCCGTAGCCGTCGAGGACCCAGCCGCCCTGGCCGCCCGGGGCCATGGCCAGGCCGCGGACGATGCTCCAGGTGGGCCAGGAGGCGCTCGGCGGCAGCGGCGGGGAGCCGGCGGCGAGCAGGCCGCCGTGGGCGTCGACCGCGTAGAGGCCGGTGAACGGCTCGGAGCGGGTGGCGTTCGGGGGGATCTGGATCGCCGGCGTCGCCGGCGTCGACACGTTGGGCGCGCCGGAGCCGTAGCCGCCGGCGCCGAAGGCCTCGGCGTAGAAGGCGTAGCCATGCCCGGCGAAGCCGTGGAAGGTCGCCGACGTCGCGGCGCCGGAGAGCCACTGCGCCCAGCCGCCGCCGTCCTGGCTCACCCAGATCCGGTACGAGCTGGCCGGAACGCTGCCGGCGACGACGCCCCAGCTGAGCGGCACCGCGGTGGTGGTGAGCGGACCCTGCGGGGTGGTGACCTGGGCCACCGGGGAATGGGCCACGTTGATGTGGCTGCCGATGAGGTCCCAGAGGTCGGTGTGGCCGTCGTCGTAGCCGAGCGCCCAGATTCCCGCGCCGCGCAGGTTGGTCTGGTTGGCGAGGTCGTACTTGGCGCCGATCGAGACGACGTCCTCGTAGTACATCTCCCGCCAGCTGTTGTGGTTGCCGCCGCAGGGATCGCCCGCCGGCGGCGACCACCAGGTCGCCCACGGGGTGGCCGCGGTCGCGTCCCACTGGCGGGTGAGCTGCTGGGCGCAGGCGAGGTCGTCGAAGACGCCCGAGTAGGTCGACGCCTGGGCGGCGCCGCTGTCGGGAGCGTTGGCGATGGGCGCGCTGACGTCCCACTTGTAGCCGTAGTAGGGGACCCCGAGGATCACCTTCGACGCCGGCGCCTTGGTGAGGTACTGCTGCAGCAGGGTGGTGTCGTTGTACGTCCAGCCGTTGAGCGGCGCGTCCGCGGAGGCGTGGTTGGGGGTGTTGTCGAAGTTCATGTCGTACGCCATCACGAAGAAGGCGTCGACGTTCGGCGCCAGCGCACCGATGTTGAAGAGCCCGCCGTCCCAGCTCGCCGAGCCCGAGTAGGTGTCGACGACCACCTCGCTGCCGCCGATCGCCGCGTGGGTGGCGCCGGTGAGCGCGCCCAGGAACCTGGTCAGGTCCTGGGCGATCGTCGGATAGGTCGCCGAGGTGGCGCCCTCGAAGTCGACGTCGACGCCGTCGAGCCCGCGCTGCCGCGCCAGCGAGACCGCGGTGGCGACCGCGTTCTGGGCGTGGGTCGGGTTGCTGACGATGGACGAGATCGTCGGGGTGTCGAAGCACTTCACCGTCACCAGGACGCGCACCCCGGCGGCGTGCGCCGCGCTCACCAGGTCGGTGAGCTGCTGCCCCGTCCAGCCGGTCCAGCCCTCGTCGCGAAGAGGATTGCCGCTGCCGTCGAGGGTGACGCCGAAGTAGGCGATGGTGGAGAGCCGCGAGAGCTGCCACTGCTTCCAGTTCGCCATGTCCCAGTACGGAGCGAAGCCGAACATCTCCCGGGACGGGCCGCCGGCCGCCGCGGGCTGGGCGCTGCCGCTCGACGCCGCCGTGGTCTGCGCCGGCACCGCGTGCACCGACGCCGGGCGCACCGTGGCGCCGCCGAACTCACGCTCCTGGAGGGCGTGAACGCCGGCACGCGGGTCGTGCATCGCCGGTGCGGCCGGCGCGCTCTGACCCGCGGCGCGCACCAGTCCGAGCACCGCGGCGCAGAGCACCGCGGACAGGGTGGCCAGCGTCGCGGCGCGGCGCAGTCGGGTCGTCGTTGCGGAGACGGAGTGTTTCATTCGTGACCCAGATGACCGTGGGGCGGCGCGGTGCATGGTAGCCATTCGCGGCGGCGGTCACAAGTTGGGGCACTGTCCCGTCACAGTGCGGCGAGGCTGCGATAGACCTCCAGGGTGCGCCGCGCGGTCTGTTCCCAGGTGAACTGCGCGGCCCAGTCGCGGCCGGCGGCGACCCGTTCCGCGCGCTCCGCCGGGTCGTCGAGCAACCGCTGCGCCGCCGCCGCCAGCGCCGCCGCGTCGCCGTCGTCGACGAGCACCGCGGCGGGGCCGCCGACCTCGGCGAGCGCGGAGTTGCGGAAGGCGACGACCGGGGTGGCGCACGCCATCGCCTCGAGCAGCGGCAGGCCGAACCCCTCGTAGCCGGAGGTGAAGACCAGGCAGGCGGCGCCGGAGTAGAGCGTCACCAGGTCGTCCAGGGGCAGATGGCCGGTGGCGCGGGTGCGCGCGGCCACTCCGGCACGCCGCGCCGCCTCGGCGACGGCGCCGGCGTAGCCGCCCTGGTCGCCGGCGACGGCGAGGGTGAGGCCGGGGATGCGCGCCGCCACCTCCATCAGCAGGTCCACGCGCTTGCGGGGATCGAAGGTGCCGACGGCGAGCAGGTAGGGGCCCTCGAGCCCGAGCCGTCGGCGGAGCGCGTCGACGGCGGTCCCGGCGGCGGGCGCGAACTCCGGGGCGACCCCGTGCGGAACCACGGTGATGCGGTGCGGGTCGACGCGGCCGAGCCGCACGGTATCGTCCGCGGTGCACCGGCTCACCGCGATCACCGCGCCGGCGTGGCGAAGCAGCCGCAGCGCCAGCAGCCGCTCGCGCCGCATCCAGGGATACAGCCGCGGATACAGGAACGGGATCAGGTCGTGGACGGTGACCACCACCGGCACCGGCGAGCGCAGCGGCTGGGCCCACTCCACGGCGTGGTACAGCGCCGGCCGGAGCGCGTGCAGGATGCGCATCACCAGCAGCGGGTCGGCGACCGGCTGGATGCGGCGCTTGAGCACCGGGACGGTCGCCACTCCGCGCAGGCCCAGCCGCTGCGCCTCCGGGGGCGGGGGCTCACCGGCGCGGAGCAGCAGGTCGGGGTGCACGCCGAGCCCGGCGAGCCCGTCGCAGAGCCCGCGGACATAGGTGCCGATGCCGCGGACCGCCGAGCGGTCCTGGAGGGCGCGCCCGTCGACCAGGGGGAAGGCTGTCATCGACGAAGGAGATGATGGCCTGGGGGAGTCCCCCGAACCATTGGGCGCGTCAGCGGCCAGAGCCTGAAAACCAACCTGCTCAGCGCCGCCACCTCCGCGGCCGGGAATCCGGCGCGACCACGCCGATCTCGCGCAGCGCCGCCTCGAGCCGGCGGGTGGTCGCCGCGGTGGAGAAGTCCTCGAGCCGCCGCCGTCCCGCCGCGGTCAGCGTGGCGCGCAGGCGCTGGTCGGTCAGCACCCGGCCGAGCAGCCCCGCCCACACCAGCGGGTCGCGGTCGCGCACCAGGACGCCGGCGTCGCCGAGGGTCTCCGGCACCGCGCCCGCGGCGTGGGCGACCACCGGCACCGAGAACGCCATCGCCTCGAGCAGCGGGATGCAGAAGCCCTCGTGGTCGCTGGCGCAGGCGAAGGCGCTCGCGGCGGCGTAGTGGGCGCCGAGCTCGACGTCGCTGAGCCTGCGCGCCGGGATGTCGACCGCGTCCGCGACGCCGAGGCGCTCGGCGAGGCGGCGCAGCCCGGCGAGGTAGCCGCCGGTGTCGTCGGCGCTGCCGGCGAGCACCAGGCGCGCGTCGGGCGCGGCGGTGGCGCGCAGCGCGGCGAGCACCCGGATCAGCTCCTCCTGGCGCTTGTTGGGGGCGAGACGGCCGACGAAGAGCACCACCGGCGGCCGCGCCGGCCGGGCCGCGCGGGGGGCGAGCCGGCTGAGGTCGACCGGCGGCGGCACCACCGCGTGGCGCCGGGCCCCGGCGGCGAGCGGCGCCTCGAGGTTGTACGTGGAGTCGCCGATCACCAGGTCGGCGAGGGGCGCCAGCCGCCGCAGCTCGCGCTCGCCCCGCTCCAGCCAGTAGACGACCCGCGGGCTGGTGCCGCGGTAGAAGTCCGGCGGCGTGATGTTGTGATAGACGAGCACCCGCGGCCCCTCGAAGCCCTCGACCATTCGCGCCAGCGGCGACCCGATGGAGAGGTGGTAGAGCAGCGTGCTGCCATCCCCGGTGCGCCGCGCCAGCTCGTCGGCGGGACGCGCCTCGCGCGCCACCCGCCGGTCGATGAGGTCGGCGAAGATCTCCGAGCGGAAGCCGAGCCCGCGGAGCATCGAGCGCATCTCCAGGACCGCGCCGCCGATGGCGTCGCCGTAGGAGAAGACCGGGAGCAGCTGGTGGACCCCGGGCGGCGCGCTCAGCCCGCCATCTCCCGCACCGCCGCCTCGAGCCGGCCGAGCACCGCCGGCCAGGAGTAGCGGCGGGCCACGTAGCGGCGTCCGGCGGAGGCGAGCGCGTCGCGCAGCCCGGGGTCGGTGCGGAGCCGGTCGACCACCTCGGCGAACTCCTCGGCGCCGCCCACCCAGAGCCCGCCGCCGCTCTGCGCGCAGTGCTCGCGGGTCACCGCGCAGCCGGAGTCGACGATCGCCGGGGTGCCGGAGAGCCAGCCCTCCATCAGCACCCGAGAGAAGCTCTCCATCCGCGAGAGCTGGACGCTCGCCAGCGAGGCGGCGAGGGCGTCGAGCATGTCGCGGTGGCTGACGAAGCCGAGGTCGTGCACCAGCGGGCGCGCCGCCGGCGGGGGCCGGAGCGGGCCCCCGCCCATGCTCAGCAGCGTGACCGGGCCGCGGCGCGAGAGCGCGCGGCCATACAGGGTCAGGTACTCGAGCACCAGGTGGTAGTTCTTGCCCCGCTCACGCCGGCCGGCGTAGGCGAGGACGTCGCCCTCGATGCCGTGGCGGCGGCGGAACCCGGGGCCGTCGACCGCGCCGGTGGCCTCGAAGCCCTCGCCGACCACGCGGTGCGAGGGCAGGGTGCCGAGCAGGCGGGCGGCCAGGTCGCGCTCGGCCTCGGTGTTGAAGATGAGGCCGGCGACGCCGCGCAGGGTGGCCTGCACCGGGGCGAAGCGGGCGTAGGCCTCGTCGTGGAGGCAGGGGATCACCAGGCTGCGATCGGGCCGCACCGCCGCGCCGAGCACGGTGCTGGCGAAGAGATACGGAGCGAAGAGCAGCGCGTCGACGCGCGGCGCGGTGGCGGCGATCGCCTCGAGCAGCGGCTCGCTCAGCCCGGTGTTCTCCACCCAGGCGCGCTCGCCGCTCTCGCCGAGGCGCAGGCCGGAGTCGAGCACCGGCTGCTGCCGGGCGGCGAGGGCGTGGTCGCGGGGGCGGGTCACCGGGTGGCGGCGCACCGTGACCCCGGCGAGCCGGCTCTCGCCCGCGGGCAGCGCGTCGAGCCAGGTGTGGTGGTCGAGGGCGCAGGTGGTGAGCACCTCGACCTCGTGGCCGGCGGCGGCGAGCCGCTCGGCGTAGTCGCGGACCTGGGTCTCAGCCCCGCCGAGGACCTCCGGGCCGTAGCGGGGGGTGACGAAGGCGAGCCTCACCCATGGGCCTCGTCGCCGTCGCCCTCGGCCTGCCGCTCCAGCCGCTCGAGCCGCGCCTGGAGGTCGCGCAGCTCGCGCAGCAGCGCGAGGTTGAAGCGGTTCTGGTCGTGGACCGCGGGGTGGACGTACCAGCTCAGCAGCCGGCGCAGCGCCCGCTTGCCGAAGACGACCGCGGGCCCGACCACCGGGCGGGTGGAGCGCAGCGGGCGGCTGCTCTCGACGATCGCCAGCGCCTCGGGGGGCTCGCTCTCCTCCTCGACGGCGAACTCGGTGCGCAGCCGGGTGAGCAGCTCCTCGGGATAGTCGCCGGCGGCGCGGCGGCGGGCGACCTCGGCCTCCACCTCGGCGACCAGGGCGCCGACGTCGACCCGCTCCTCCTGCACCACAGCCCGGGCAGCGTACCAGCCCGTCCGACACGTCGGACGGGCGGGTACGTTCGACCTCTGGGCGCTGACGCGCCCACCCTCGGGGGGACTCCCCCCTGAATGCCCCCTGCCAGAGCCAACCGGTCAAACGGGTGCCGCGAGTGCCTCCGCGGCAGTCGTGAGTCCGGTGTCGGAGTGGCACCGTCTGTAACCGAAACCACTGGCCTCAACGCCGGTCACCGAGCGGTGACGGCGCGATGCCATTCTCGTGGCACCGGGACGACGCCTGTCCGGTCTGCTAGGGTCCGCCTGTCATGCGCACACGGCGCGTCCTCCTCCACGTTCTTGCCATCTCCGTCGCAGTGCTGATGCCGGTTCTCCTGGCTCATGACTGGGCGGGTGCGCAGCCGGTTCCCTATGGCACCGTTCTGGTCGCCGGCGCCGACTGGGCGGGCGCGTCGGCCGCGCTCGGCGACCTCAACGTCTACAGCAACGGCGACGGCAACGAGGACGCCGCGCAGACCTACGGCCTGCAGTACGAGTGCGTCGAGCTGGCGCAGCGCTGGGCGGCGATCCGCTTCGGCGCCCCGTCGATCTGGCCGGTGGCCTACGCCTACCAGATGTGGGACGTGGGGCCGCGGCTCAAGGTGCCCTGGCAGCAGCTCCCCAACGGCGGCGCGGTGGCGCCGCAGTTCGGCGACCTGGTGATCTTCGGCGGCACCTCCAACTCCCCCGCGGGCCACGTTGCGGTGGTGGCGAGCGTCGCCGACGACCACGTCGACGTCGTCGAGCAGAACTGGGGGCTCTCCAGTCCCACCGGCCGCGCCCGCCTCCCGATCGACGGCACCACGATGCCCTCACGGCTCGGCATGCCCGTGCTCGGCTGGCTGCGCGCCTCGGTGGCGCCGCGCGGGCTGAAGGGCCAGGACGGACCCGGCGGCTTCGCCCTCGACGGCTACGGCGGCGTCCACCCCTGGGGCAGCGCCGCGCCGGTCGCCCAGTCGGTGACCTGGCCCGGATGGGACATCGGCCGCGGCCTCGCGGTGCGGCCGGCGAGCACCGGCGGCGGCGGCTACGT
This sequence comes from Candidatus Dormiibacterota bacterium, assembly GCA_036269455.1. Lineage (GTDB taxonomy): Bacteria > Chloroflexota > Dormibacteria > Aeolococcales > Aeolococcaceae > CF-96. Next base: position 27,385 of record DATARS010000035.1, read on the forward strand.
GCTCGACGGCTACGGCGGCGTCCACTGGTTCGGAAAGGCCCCGCCGGCGCCCGGCACCGCCTACTGGCCCGACTGGGACATCGCCCGCGCCATCACCCTCGACGCCTGCGACGCCAACGCGCAGAGCGGCTGGGTGCTCGACGGCTGGGGCGGCCTCCACCCCTTCGGCGGCGCGCCGGCGGTGCCGAGGACCGAGTACTGGCCGAACTGGGACATCGCCCGCGCCATCGTCAGCGTCTGCGTCCAGGGCCACCGGGGCGGCTACGTGCTCGACGGCTGGGGCGGTCTCCATCCCTTCGGCGCCGCCCCCGTCCTGGCCACCACCGCGTACTGGCCGAACTGGGACATCGCCCGCGGGATCGCGCTGACCCCGAGCGGGCGCGGCGGCTGGGTGCTCGACGGCTGGAACGGCCTCCACCCGGTCGGCGACGCCTCGCCGCAGTCGTCGACGGGGTATTTCCCCAACCAGGACATCGCCCGGGGCATCGTCGCCCTCGACACCGGCGGCGGCTACACCGTCACCGCCTGGGGCCGGGTGCGCGAGTTCGGCGACGCCCCGCCGGTCAGCCTCTCGGCGGCCTTCAACGACCCGGTGGCGCGCGGCGTCGGCTAGCCGCCGGGGGTGCCGGCGGGCTACCGTAGCGGCGGTCCGCATCTCAGGAGCCCCGGTCATCTACGAACGCCTCGAGCCGGCCCGCCCGGCCGGAGCGGTCCGCGCCCCGCTCCTCGTCGGCCTGCTGCGCACCGCGCGCCCGCGGCAGTGGCTGAAGAACATCCTGGTCTTCGCCGCGCCCGGCGCCGCCGGGGTGCTCGGCCACCGCGACGCGCTGCTCCACACGCTGCTGGCGGTGGCGGTCTTCTGCCTGGCGGCGAGCGGGATCTACTTCATCAACGACGCCACCGACGTCGAGGCCGACCGCGTCCACCCTGAGAAGCGGCTGCGCCCGGTGGCCGCGGGGCTGGTGCCGGTCGGGGTCGCGCGCGTGACCGGCGCCTGGCTGGTGATGGTCGCGATCGCGGTCGCCGACCTGGCCGGCTCACCGCTGCTCGCCGGGCTGGTGGTGATCTACGCGGCGATCACCGTGTCCTACACCCTGCGGCTGAAGCACGAGCCGGTCTTCGACCTCGCCGCGGTCGCCTCGGGGTTCGTCATCCGCGCCATCGCCGGCGGGGTCGCGACCGGGGTGCCGATCTCGAACTGGTTCCTGATCGTGGTGTCCTTCGGCTCGCTCTTCATGGTCGCGGGCAAGCGCCACACCGAGCACATCAGCCTGGGCGACGACCGCGGCAGCCACCGGCTGACCCTGGAGCTGTACAGCGTCTCCTTCCTGCGCTACGTGCGCTCCACCGCATCGGGCATCGCCATCACCGCGTACTGCCTGTGGGCCTTCGAGCGCAACGCCGCGGTCCCGGGGGTGCCCTGGTTCGAGCTCTCCATCGTCCCCTTCGTGCTCGGCGTGCTCCGCTACGCACTGGTGCTCGAGACGGGGTCGCCGGCGGGTCCCGAGGACATCGTGCTGGGCGAGCGCTCGCTGCAGCTGATGGGGCTGGCCTGCGTGCTCTTCGTCGGTCTGGGGATCTATGCCCGGTGAGGCCCTGCTCTGCGGCTGGGGACGCACCGCTCCCAGCCGCGCTCGCATCTGCGAGCCGAGCGACGAGGGCCAGGTCGACGCCCTGATGGCCGACCCGCCGGAGCGCGGGGTGATCGCGCGCGGGCTGGGACGCAGCTACGGCGACGCCGCCCAGAACGCCGGCGGCACGGTGCTGCTCTGCACCGGCCTCGACCGCATCCGCCGGATCGACCTCGAGGCGGGCGTGGTCACCGCCGGCGGCGGGGTCAGCCTGGACCGGCTGATGCGGCTGTTGCTGCCGCTGGGATGGTTCGTCCCGGTCACCCCGGGCACCCGGCATGTCACCGTCGGCGGCGCCATCGCTGCAGACATCCATGGCAAGAACCACCACCGCGACGGCGGCTTCGGAGCCCACGTGCTCGCGCTGCGGCTGCGCACCCCGGAGGGGGCGCTGACGGTCTCGCCGGAGCGTGCCCCCGAGCTCTTCTGGTCGACGGTGGGGGGCATGGGGCTGACCGGGGTGATCCTCGAGGCGGACATCCGGCTCCAATCGGTGGCGACCTCGCGGATCCGCGTCGACACCGAGCGCGCCCGCGACCTCGACGACGTGCTCGCGCGGATGTCGAGCGGCGACGACGCCTACCAGTACTCGGTGGCGTGGATCGACTGCCTGGCGCGCGGCCGCGCCCTGGGGCGTTCGGTGCTCACCCGCGGCGACCACGCCGCCGTGGACGAGCTGCCCGCGCGGCAGCGCCGCGATCCCCTCGGCTTCCGCCCCCGCACCCGGCTCGCGGCACCCCCGTGGGTGCCCGCGGGCCTGCTGCGGCCGCTGAGCGTACGCGCCTTCAACGAGCTCTGGTTCCGCCGCGCCCCGGTCAGCGAGCGCGGCCGGGTGGTGCCGCTGGCGTCGTTCTTCCATCCCCTCGACGGGGTCGAGCGCTGGAACCTCCTCTACGGGCCGGCCGGCTTCGTCCAGTACCAGCTGGTGGTGCCCTTCGGCGCCGAGGAGGTGCTGCGCGACGCGCTGGAGCGGCTCGCCGCCGCCGGCGCGGCGTCATTCCTCGCCGTGCTCAAGCGCCTCGGCGCGGGGACGCCGGGCCCGCTCTCCTTCCCCAGCGCGGGCTGGACGCTGGCGCTCGACATCCCGGTGGGCGTCCCCGGGCTCGGGGCGCTGCTCGACCGCATCGACGAGGCGGTCGCCGGCGCGGGCGGGCGCGTCTACCTCGCCAAGGACTCGCGGCTGCGGCCCGAGCTGCTGGCCGCCATGTACCCTCGCGTCGATGACTGGCGAGCGTTGCGCGCGCGGCTCGACCCCGGCGGCGTGCTGCGCAGCGATCTGAGCCGGCGGCTGTCGCTGTGAGGAACGGTCTCGGCTCGCCCCAGTCGGTCGCGATCTTCGGCGCCGGGTCGGACATCGCCATGGCCACCGCGCGCGCGCTCGTCGACGCCCGCGCCCGCCGCCTGGTGCTCGCCGGCCGGCGCCCCGAGGAGCTCGCCGCCGCGGCAGAGGAGCTCCGCGCCCGCGGGGCCGAGCGGGTCGAGTGCCTGCGCTTCGACGCCGAGGACGGCGCCTCCCACCCCGCCGTGGTCGACGCCGCCGTCGAGGCGCTCGGAGAGATCGACCTCGCCCTGCTCGCCTTCGGGGTGCTCGGCGACCAGCGCCGCGCCCCCGAGGATGCCGAGCTCGCCGGCCGGATCCTGCGCACCAACCTGCTCGGCGCGGTGTCGCTGACCATCCCGCTGGTGGGGCGGATGCGCGAGCAGGGGCACGGCACGGTGGTGGCGCTCTCCTCGGTCGCCGCCGAGCGGCCGCGCCGCGCCAACTACGTCTACGGGGCGTCGAAGGCGGGGATGGACGCCTACTTCCAGGGCCTCGCCGACAGCCTGGCGGGGTCCGGGGTCGAGGTGATGGTGGTGCGGCCCGGCTTCGTCCACACCAAGATGACCGCGGGGATGCCCGCGGCGCCGCTCTCGACCACCGCGGAGGCGGTCGCCGCGGAGGTGGTCCGGGGGCTCGGCGCCCGCGCCGGCACGGTGTGGGCGCCGGCGCGGCTGCGCTGGGTGATGGCGGTGCTGCGCCACCTCCCCCGGCCGCTCTGGCGGCGGATGCCGGGATAGGCCGCGTGGCCGAACCCGGCGCGCGACGGGTGGTCGCCGCCTTCGACTTCGACGGCACCCTGAGCCGCGGCGACAGCCTGGTGCCCTTCCTGCGCCGCCTCTGCGGCGACGCCGCGGTGCTGCGGGCCGTCGTGACGCGGCTCCCCATCCTGCTCGCCGCCGGCGCCGGCCGGGTCTCGCGCGGCCGCGCCAAGGAGGCGCTGCTCGTCGGGCTGATCGCGGGCCGGCCGCTCGCCGAGGTCGAGCCCGTGGCCGAGGAGTTCGCTCACCGGCTGCTCGCCACCGGGATGTTCCCGCCCGGCCTGGAGCGGCTGGAGTGGCATCGCGCCCGCGGCGACCAGCTGGCGATCGTCTCGGCCGCGCCGCAGCTCTACCTCGAGCCGCTGGGCAGCGCCCTGGGCGTCGACGCGGTGCTCTCCACCGGGCTCGACGTGGACGCCGCCGGGCGGCTGACCGGCCGGCTGCTCGGCGGCAATGTCCGCGGGCCGGTCAAGGTGGAGCGCCTCGACCGGTGGCTCGGCACCGACCCCGCAGAGCTCTGGGCCTACGGCAACAGCGACGGCGATCGCGAGATGCTCGCCCGCGCCGACCACGGATTCCTGAGGCGGGGCGGGGGCTTCCCGCCGGTCACCTGATGGTCAGAGGCTCTCGGAGAAGTGCGGCGCGAGGCGCTGGAAGACGGCGAACCCGATCACCGCCACGGCGGCGGTGACCGCCAGCGGAAAGGCGATGCGCGCGCCGAGGAGCGTCGCCGTCCAGGGAACGCGCGCGTCCTGGGTGACGAGCGCGTGGCGGATGTCCTCGATGATCTGGGTCACGGGGTTGAGCGCGATCACCCGCATGATCCGGATGGGCTCGAGCACGCCGTTGCGCACCGTGCCGTTGAGGCTGAGCGGGAAGACCACCGCGGAGCCGTAGAAGAGCAGCTGGGTGAAGATCTCCCAGATGTGGCCCAGGTCGCGGTAGAAGACGAAGAGCGCCGAGAGCAGCAGCGAGATGCCGATCACCAGCGCGTAGAGCTCGATCAGCAGCGGGAGGACGAGCAGCGAGTGCCATCCCAGGCTGAGGTTGTGCGTCGCCCCGGCGATGATCACGATCAGCGCGAGGTTGATGGCGAAGGTCATCAGCGCGCTGAGGCTCGACGCCACCACCAGGATGGCGCGCGGGAACGACGCCTTGTTGATGAGGTTGCCGTTGACGACGATGGCGTTCACCGCGGTGATGGTCGTCTCCGAGAAGAACGTCCAGATGACGATGCCGACGAGCAGCTGCATGGTGAAGCGGTCGGAGGTCCTGCCCGCGTGCAGCAGCCGGTCGAAGACCGCGTACATGATCGCGAAGGTCATCATCGGCTTGAGCAGCGACCAGAGGTAGCCGAGCACCGAGCCGGTGTACTTGAGCTTGAACTGCGTCACCGCGAGCTCACGGGTCAGGTTGAGGTGACGCCGCATCCCGCCCCCGGCGGAGGGTGGGCTCGCGAGGCGCTGGTCGGTCGTGGTCGCGGAGGCCATCGCGGGCCGCAGTCTAACCAGCCCGGCGGGTACCATGCCGCCCACCGTGCCCCAGCCAGCCGCCACCGATGTGACCGTGGACGCCGATCTCGACTACATGGACGAGGTTGCCTCGCGAGCGCTCGGAAACCCTCCCACGGCGGGCGTTCCCGCGCCCGCGGCGGAGCCGCCGCCGGGGGCCGCCGCCGGCTACATCGGCCGCGCCGCCGCCCACGCGCACATGGGCACCGAGCTCTCCGAGGCCGAGCGGCTGCTGCTCTTCAAGCGCGGGGTGCTGCGCCTCGCCCACCTCTTCTCCAAGGAGCAGGTGGTCTACAACGACAACGTGCTCAAGGCGCTGCGCGCCCTCGACCGCCGTCTCGCCGCGGTGCCCGGGCTGATCGCCACCGCCGAGGCCGACCTCGCCGACCTCGGCGACACCGTCGACCGGCTGAGCCGCGAGATGGTCGAGCTGCGCGAGGTGGCGGAGGAGCAGGGGCGCCGCCAGCAGGCGCTCGCCGAGCAGCTCGCCGCCCTGCGCGCGATGGTCGAGCCGCCCCCCTCCTGAGCATGCGCATCGCCATCGCCAAGCCCGACTTCGGCGTGGTCGGCGGCTTCGAGAAGGTGATGACGCGGGTCGAGCACGAGCTGGTCTCGCGTGGCCACGCCGTGGACCACGTCGGCGTCGACATCGACGCCACCAGCCCGCTGCCGTACGGCGTCGGCGTGCCCCCGTCGATGCGGCTGCGCCTGCCCGGGTTCGTCCGCTACCTGGCGGCGATGGAGGCGTTCCAGCGCATCGACGCCCGCGGCTGTGACCTGCTCATCACCACCCAGCCGCCGTCGTTCGCCATCGAGCACCCGCGCCATCTCTCGCTCTTCTCGCATCACCAGCGCCTCTACTACGACCTCTGCGACGTGTGGATCGCCGCGGGGTTCGGTGACGCCGCCCTGCAGCGCCACGCCGCCGCGCTGGTGCGGCGCGTCGACCAGCGCCACCTCCGCGGCGTCGGACTCTTCCTCGCCGCCTCCGAGGTGGTGCGCGACCGGCTGCGCCACTACAACGGGTTCGAGAACAACGTCGGCGTCTACCTCGCCGGCACCGGGCTGCACGAGTCGCTGCTGCGCGAGGCCGCCGCCGGCACCGCGAGCGGCGGGTACGTGCTCTGCGTCACCCGGCAGGAGTTCACCAAGCGGGCGGAGCTCTTCGTCCACGCCATGGCGTACCTGCCCGGGGTGCCGGCGCGGCTGGTGGGCGGCGGCGGCCGGCTCGCCTTCACCCTCGACCTGGCGCGCCGGCTGATGGCCCCGGGCGCGGACCTCGACGCGGTCGACGACGCCGAGCTCTGGCTCAACCGCGGCATCCTGCCCCCGGGCGTCAACGGGGTGGCGGCCTCGCCGGTGGCCGGGGACCTGAGCTTCGTCGGCATGGTCGACGACGCCGAGCTCGCCCGCCTCTACGCCGGCGCCGTCTGCGTCGTCGCGCCGGCGTACAACGAGGACTACGGGCTCACCGTCATCGAGGCGATGTCGGCGGGACGGCCGGTGGTGGTCTGCGCCGACGGCGGCGGCGTCTGCCTGCCGGTGGTCGACGGGGTGAACGGGTACGTCGTCCAGCCCACCGGCCGGGCCATCGCCGAGGCGGTCGCCCGGTTGCGCGAGGACCCGCAGCTCGCCCGCTCGATGGGCGAGTCGGCACGCGAGACCGCCGCCGCGTACACCTGGGAGCGGGCGATGGCGCAGATCATCGCCGGGGTCGAGAGGCTCTGCGGATGAGGATCGCGATCGTCGCGCCCAGCCCCGTGCCCTTCACCCCCGGCGGCGCCGAACGGGTGTGGAGCGGGCTGCTCCAGGCGCTCAACGAGGGCTCGGAGCACCAGGCGGAGCTGATCAAGCTGCCGGTCCGCGAGCACACCCTGGCGGGCCTGGTCGAGGGCTACGCCGCCTTCGCCCGGCTCGACCTCGGTCACTTCGACATGGTGGTGACCGGCAAGTACCCGGCGTGGATGGTCAGCCACCCCAACCACGTCGTGTACGTGCTCCACCGCCTCCGCGGCCTCTACGACACCTACCACCTCGCCGGCCTGCCCGAGCGCGTCGACCTCCTCGACCCCGAGCTCGCGGGGCTGCAGCAGCTGATGCGCCGCCGCCGCGGGCGCGCCGCGGCGCTGGAGCTGATGGCGCGGCTGTCGCGCACCGTGCAGCGCCGCGGCGCCGACCATCCCGCGCTGGCGCTGCCCGGGCCGTTCGCGCGCGAGGTGGTGCACTTCCTCGACGGCGTCGCCTTCGAGGGGGTGCGCCGCCACCTGGCGATCTCGCGGACCGTCGCCGGCCGCGCCGGCTACTTCCCCGCGGATGCGGCGGTCGAGGTCGCCTATCCGCCGTCGGACCTCGGCGGCGCGCGCTGCGGCGGCTTCGGCCACCTGTTCACCGCCAGCCGCATCGAGGCGCCGAAGCGGATCGACCTGCTCATCGCGGCGATGCGCCACGTGCCCCAGCCGGTCGAGCTGCTGATCGCCGGCGGTGGTCCCGATCTCGAGCGCTGCCGGGCGCTCGGCGCCGCCGACCCGCGGGTGCGGCTGCTCGGCCCGGTGGCCCCGCAGCGGCTGCGCGACCTCTACGCCGAGGCGCTGGCGGTGCCGTTCATCCCCCGCGACGAGGACCTGGGCCTGATCACCCTGGAGGCGATGGCCTGCGCCAAGCCGGTGGTCACCTGCGAGGACTCCGGAGGACCCACCGAGCTCGTCGCCGACGGGATCACCGGCCGGGTGGTCCCGGCCACCGCCGAGGCGCTCGGCGAGGCGCTGAGCGGTCTCTGCGCCGACGTCGGGCTGGCCCGGAGGATGGGCGCGGCGGGGCGGCTGCGCGCCCGCGCGGTGTCCTGGGGGGCGGTGGTCGACGCGCTGGTCACGCCACCCCCGCGGCAGCGCACCGCCGGCGTGCGGCGGAGGGCGCGGCCGCGGCTGGTGGCGCTGTCGACATTCGCCGTCCACCCCCGTCGCGGCGGCGGTCAGCTGCGCGCGTTGCGGCTGCTCGCCGCCCTGGGCGAGCGCTACGACGTCGAGCTGCTCAGCCTGGTGCCCCACGGCGAGCCGGTGCGGCGCATCGAGTTGTCGCCAGGGTTGGCCGAGACGGTGATCCCACGGTCGGCCGAGCACGAGGCGCGCGAGCAGGAGGTCGCCGCCGCGGCGGGGCTGCCGGTCACCGACATCGTCGCCGCCACCCAGATCCTCCGCACCCCGGAGTACCTCGAGCAGCTGCGCACCGCCGCGGCCGGCGCCGGCGGCGCGGTGCTCGTGCACCCCTACCTGCACCCCGCGCTGGTCGCG
>DATARS010000036.1:0-17083 GCA_036269455.1 Candidatus Dormiibacterota bacterium
CTGGCGCTCTCCGCGGCGATCCGGAGGTCGGCGGCGAGGGTGAGGCTCATGCCCGCGCCGGCGGCGACACCGTTCACGGCGGCGACGATCGGCTTCTCCATCTCCCGCATCGCCCGGATGATCGGCGTGTAGCGCAGCGCCAGCCGGCGGCGGACGGGCTCGCGGGCCCCCTCGGTGAGGTCGGCGCCGGCGCTGAAGCCGCGGCCGCCTCCGGTGACGACCACCGCTCTGACCGACTCGTCCTCCTGCGCCTCGAGCATCGCCGCGCCCAGGGCCTTGAGCAGCCCGATGTCGAAGCTGTTCAGCTTGTCGGGGCGGTTGAGGGTCAGGGTGAGGACGCCGCCGTCGCGGGCGGTCAGCAGCGGATCGGTGATCGTGGTCGACATGCCCGCCGACTCTACGCCGGGTCGCCGCGCTCACCGCGCCGTGGCGTCACCGAGGGCGCGGAGGTACTCGAAGGTGTAGATGCCGGTGTCGTGGCCGTTGCCCCAGCGCATCCCCAGGCCGTAGAGGCCGACGAGGTTGATGTCGGCGAGCTCGTCCTCGCCGGGGTCGAGGGCGGGCTTGACGTCGAAGCGTCCGGGCCGGCCCATCTCGCCCTTGCACACCGCGCAGGGGCAGGCCTGGCGCAGCTTCGCGAAGGGGATGCGCTGCTCGGCGCCGTCGCCCCACTCGATCAGCAGCGCCCGGTTGGTCTCGTCGTAGTCGAAGCGCACCGCACGGGTGCGCTCCTGGTCGTCCTCGGGTGCCACGGCGGGGGAGGATAGCGGGCGCAGCGGTATCCTCCGCGCTCGGTGAAGGTGCTCATCCTCGCTCCCTTCGACACCGTCGAGCTGGTGCGGCTGCGCGGCGCCGCCGAGGTGGTGCACGAGTCCTGGGTCGAGCAGCGGCGGATGCACTCGCCCGACGAGCTCGCCGAGCGGGTGGTCGCGGGCGGCTTCGACGCCGTGGTGGTCGAGGCGGAGTTCGTCACCCGCGACGTGCTCGAGGCGGCGCCGGGGCTGGCCGTGGTCGCGTCGGCGCGGGGGAAGCCGGTCAACGTCGACCTCGCCGCCGCGACCGAGCTCGGGCGCATCGTGCTCGGCACCCCCGGGCGCAACGCCGACTCCGTCGCCGACCTCTGCATGGGGATGCTCCTCGACCGCGCCCGCCACATCTCCGCCGCCGCCCGGCTGGTGCGCGAGGGCGGCTGGGTCGTCGGGCTCGAGGACGACTCGCTGGTGCCCTACCTCCGCTTCCGGGGAGTCGAGCTCGCCGGCCGCACCCTGGGGCTGCTCGGCTTCGGCGCGGTGGCGCGCGCGCTCGCCCGCCGGGCGGTCGGCTTCGGCATGCGGGTGCTCGCCCATGACCCCTTCGTCGACGCCGCGGTCATCGAGGAGCACGGCGCCGCACCGGCAACCCTCGACGACCTGCTCGCCGCCTCGGAGGTGCTGAGCGTCCATGTCGAACGCACCCCGCACACGGTGGGCCTCCTGTCAGCCGACCGACTGCGCCAGCTCCCCCGCGGCGCGGTCCTGCTCAACACCGCGCGGGCCCAGGTCGTCGACCAGGACGCGATCGTCGCGCTGATCGCCGAGGGGCACCTCGGCGCCGCGGCGCTGGACGTCGTCGCGCCGGAGCCGCTCCCGGCCGGCCATCCGCTCCTCGGCGACGACCGCATCCTCGTGCTCCCCCACATCGGCGGCGCCACCCACGACGTGGTGCGCCGCCACTCCGAGATGATCCGTGAGGACCTGGAGCGGCTGGTGCGGGGCGAGCGCCCGCTCCGCTGCGCCAACCCGGAGGTGCTCGACGCGGCGCGGCGGCCGCGGTGACCGACCTCCTGCTCACCGTCGACCTCGGCGGCAGCGGGCTGCGCGCCAGCGCGGTCGCGCAGGGCGGGAATGTCGTGGCGAGCGCCGCGCGACCGACCCCCACCCATCTCGACCTGCCGCCGCTCGGCCGCCGCTGGGACCCGGCGATGCTCGAGGACGCCCTGCACACCGCGATCGCCGGGGTCGTTTCCGCGGTCGCGCCGCGACGGATCGCCGCCGTCGCCTGCACCGGGCAGCGCATCGCCTGCGCCGTCCTCGACGCACAGGGCGCCACCCTCTACGCGGGCCCGAACACCGACGCGCGCGGCCTCACCCACGGCTGGCGCGTCGACGACGCCGCGGCCGGCGAGCTCTACGAGCGCACCGGTCGCGGGCTCGCACTCCTCTATGCCCCGGCCCGGCTGCTGCGGCTGTTCGAGGACGAGCCCGACCTCGCGACCCGGGTGCGCCACGTCGTCGGGACCGGGGAGTGGCTCGCCCACCGCCTCTGCGGCGAGGTCGCCACCGACGCCTGCGGCGCCGCCGAGCTCCTCGCCCTCGACGTGCACCGCAACCAATCCTGGACCGCGGTCTGGGAGCAGCTCGACCTCGACCCCGGCTGGCTGCCGCCGCTCGGCATCCCCGGTGACCGGCTCGGTGAGCTGACCGCGGCCGCGGCGAGCGCCACCGGTCTCGACCCGGGTACTCCGGTCGCGGTGACCCCGCCGGACTCGATGGCGGCCCTCCTCGGCACAGGCGGTGCACACCGCACCTGCGCCCTGGTCCTGGCCGGGTCGTCGATGCCCGTCCTCCTGCCCGCCGCCGAGCCCCGCCGCGACGCGACCCGCCGCACCTGGGGCACCCCGCACCCGCTCGGCGGCTTCGTCTGCGAGAGCAACGCCGGACCCACCGGCACCGGCTGGGCCTGGCTCGCCGAGCGCCTCACCGGGGACATCGCCGGGGTCACCGGCGCCGGCGCCCACGCCCTCGCCGAGCGCCTTGCCGCCTCCGCCCCCGCGGCCGCCACCGGGGCGCTCGCCTTCGCCGGCGGAGCGAGCGTCCTCGACGCCACCCGTCCGTCCACGTTCCTTCCCCGGATGCGCGTGCTCCTCTGGCCGTCGGAGATTCTCGGCGCACAGGTGGGCGCCGCCGACCTGCTCCGCGCCGGGCTCGAGGAGGTCGCCCACAGCGCTCGTGCCAACCTCGAGCAGGCGGAGGCGGCCGCAGGCGGCCCCACCGGTGACGTCCTCCTCGCCGGGGGGATGGCGCGCAGCCGCCTCTTCGCCGGCATCCTCGCCACCGTCCTCGGCCGTCCCGTCGCCGTCGCCGCCGAGACTGACGCCACCGCGGTGGGCGCGGCCGCCTGCGCCGCCGTCGCCGCGGGGTGGCAGCCCGACCTCGCCACGGCGGTCGCGTCGCCGGCCCGGCCCGCCGTGGTGATCGAGCCGGACGATGGCACCATGGCGATCTACGCCGAGGCCCACCGGGCGTGGCGCGCCCTCTACGCCCAGCTGGAGTCGCTCTGAGGAGAAAGGAGGTGGCGGTGGCACACGAGGAGCAGCGCCGGGAGGTGGTCTGGGCGTGCGCCGAGCTCGTCCGCCTCGGCCTGGTCGCCGGGACGGCGGGCAACGTCACCATTCGCATCCCCGGCACCGACCTGATCGCCGCCTCGCCGAGCAGCGTGCGCTACGACGTCCTCGCGCCGACCGACGTCTGCATCGTCGACCTCGGCAGTGGCGACACGGTCGAGGGCTTCCGCAATCCCACCAGCGAGCTGCTCATGCACTCGGCGGTGCACCGCGCCCGCGGCGCCTCGGTCGGGGCGGTGATCCACGCCCACAGCGTCGCCGTCACCGCGCTCTCGCTGCTCGGCCGCGGGGTGCCCCCGGTCGTCGACGAGCAGGTCGCGATCCTCGGCGGCGAGATCCCGCTCTGCCCGCACGAGCTACCCGGCAGCGCCGCCCTCGCCGAGCGCGTCGTCGAACACCTCGGCGACCTCCGCGCGGTGATCCTCGCCCACCACGGGATGCTCGGCGTCGGCCGCGACATCCACCAGGCGGTCGCGGTCTGCCACCTCGCCGAGCGTCTCGCCGAGGTGATGCTGAAGGTGCTCCCGCTCGGCGAGCCGCGGCTGCTCCCCGAGGAGGCACAGAAGCTCGAGCGCGCCTACTACGAGCTGAGCAGCCGGCCGGTCCGCCCGCTCTTCTCGGCGTAGGCGGCGAGCCCGGTCCACCCCGGGTGGACCGGCCCGCGGCGGGTGCTCTAGGCGGTCAGGACCGTCTGGAGCTTCATGGCGAGCCCCATGTCGCCCTTGATCTTGATCTTCCCGCTCATGAAGGCCATGGTCGGGTCGAGCTTGCCCTCGCGCAGTGCGACGAAGTCGGTGGCCGCCATGCTGATGGTGATGTTGGGGTTCTCGGGCGCGCCGGCGCCGGCCTCGGCGGCACCGTCCTTGATGACGATGTGGAACTCGCCACCGTCGTCGCCGGCCAGGTCGAACTGGTACACGGCATTCATGTTGGCGGTGCGCGACGGGTTCGCCGCCAGCCCGTTGTGGATCTCGGTGAAGACGTCGGCCGGGGTGGTCACCAGCTCGTTCCTCCGCTGCGGGCGGGTGGCGCCCGTCATTCCGCTACGGAGGAGCAGTGTAAAGAACGAGTCGTACCGGACGGCGCGAATCCGACCGTCCGACCGGTCAGTCCACGACCAGGACGAGCTTGCCGGCGTTCTCGCCGGCCTCCATCGCGCGGTGGGCGGCGGCCGCCTCGGCGAGGGGGAGGACGCGGTAGACGACAGGTCGCAGGGTGCCGTCGGCGAGGGCGGGGAGCGCGTCCTCGACGAAGCGGCGGACGATCTCGGCCTTCCCCTCGGGGGGCCGGGCGCGCAGGGTGGTGGCGAGGACGGTCAGCCGGCGGCGCATCAGCCGGTTGAGGTCGATCTCCGCCTGGGTGCCGCCCTGCATGCCGATGATCACCAGCCGGCCCTCGACGGCGAGGGCGTCGAGGTTGCGGCCGAGGTATGCGGCCCCCATCACGTCGAGGATCACGTCGGCGCCGCGGCCCTCGGTGAGCTCGCCGACCCGGGTGGGGAAGTCCTCCTCGCGGTGGTTGATCCCGGCGTCGGCGCCGAGGCGTGCGCAGAGCTCGAGCTTCGCCGGCGACCCCGCGGTCACCAGCACCCGCGCGCCGGCGCGGTGGGCGAGCTGGATGGCCGCGGTGCCGACGCCGCCGCCGCCGCCGTGGATGAGCACGGTCTCGCCGGCGGCGAGCCGGCCCCGGGTGAAGAGGTTGTCGTGGGCGGTGAGGAACACCTCGGGGACGGCGGCGGCCTCGGTCCAGGAGAGGCGCTCGGGCACCGGCATCAGCTGCGCCGCGGGCACCGCGACGAGCTCGGCGTAGCCGCCACCGGCGAGCAGCGCCATCACCCGGTCGCCGGGAGCCCAGCCGGTGACGCCCTCGCCGAGCTCGACCACCTCGCCGGCGACCTCGAGCCCGAGGATCTCCGAGGCTCCCGGCGGCGGCGGGTAGAAGCCGCGGCGCTGCAGGGTGTCGGCGCGGTTCACCGCGGTGGCGCGGGCGCGGACCAGCACCTCGCCGGGTCCGGGGGTGGGGTCGGGGACCTCGGCGAGGTGCATCACCTCGGGGTCGCCGGGCTGCTCGACGACGATTGCCTTCATCGGCCGCTCATCATGGCGCGCCCGTCCGTGCCCCCGCGACCTCGGCGGCGGTGGCGGCGAACCAGGCCTCGAGCTCGCGGCGCAGCCGCGCGGCGGTGGTGACGTCGACGAGCTCGAAGCGCAGCCGCGCCCCGGGGCGGAGGCGGCCGAGGGCGCCGGTGTCCGCGGAGGCGACGGTGGCGATCTTCGGATAGCCGCCGGTGGTGCCGCCGTCGACGAGCAGGACGATGGGGCGGCGGCTGCCGGGGACCTGGACGGAGCCCGGCAGGCAGGCGTCGGAGACGATCTCGGCGTCGCCGAGGTGCTCGAGCTCGGGACCGTCGAGGCGCAGCCCGGTGCGGTCGGACGCGGGGGTCACCGTCCACTCGGCCGCGGCGAGGCGGTCGAGGACGGCGGCGGCGAAATGGTCATCCTGCGGGCCGGGGACGGCGCGGACCGGTGCGCCCGGCGCCCACCAGGGCGGCGCCGCCAGCTCGACCTCGGCGCCGCCGCCGGGCCGGATGGGGGAGAGGGGAAGGGCGTCGCCCGCGCGCAGGGCGCGGCCCTCCAGCCCGCCCCAGCCGCCGCGCAGGTCGGTGGCGGCGCTGCCGAGCACCGGCGGCACCGCGATCCCCCCGGCGACGGCGAGGTGGCAGCGGAGCCCGGCGCGCACCGTGCCCAGGCGCAGACGGTCGCCCGGGCGCAGGGTCAGCGACGCCCAGGGGGCGACCGGACGAGCCCCGCCGCGGCCGTCCTCCACGTGGATCTCGCACTCGCCGGCGACGGCGACACGGAGCTCGTCCCCGGCGTCGACCTCGAGAGTGGGGCCGCGCTGGGTGATCTCCAGCCCGGCGGCGTCCGGGGGGTTGCCGGCGAGGAGGTTGGCGAGCCGCAGCGCGGGGATGTCGGCGGCGCCGCCGGTGGGCACCCCGAGGCGGCGCAGGCCGGGGCGGCCGGCGTCCTGGACGGTGGTGAGCAGCCCGGGGGCGAGCACCCGCAGGACGTCCACGGTCAGGCGTCCACGGCGACGAGGCGGACGCGGTCGCCGGGGGCGAGGAGCGCCGGGGGATCGGCCGCGGGGTCGAAGAGCCGCACCGCCGTGCGGCCGAGGAGGCGCCAGCCCCCGGGGGCGGTGACCGGGTAGATGCAGGTGAGCCCCGCGGCGACGGCGACCGACCCGGCGGGCACCCGCACCCGGGGCTCGGCCCGCCGTGACGCGGGCAGGGCGGCGGCGGGGCCGGTGAGATAGGGGAGTCCGGGGAGATGGCCGAGCATGGCGACGCGGTGGACCCCGCCGGTGTGCAGCGCCACCAGCTCTGCGGCGCTGATGCCCGCGGCGGCGGCGACCTCGTCGAGGTCGGGACCCGCCTCGCCGCCGTAGACGACGTCGATCATCCACTCCCTCCCCTCGACCTCCGGCTCCGACGCCGCGGTGGCCACCAGTTCCCGCAGCGCCGCCTCGACCCGGACGTGATCGGTGGCGGTCGGGTCGTAGAGCACGAGGAGCGAACGCAGGGCCGGCACGGTCTCGACCACGCCGGCGGGCGGGTCCCCCCGGACCGTCGCGTCGAGGGCGAGCACACGGGCGCTGAGCGCCTCGTCGACAGCGTCGCCGAACTCGACGAGCACCGCGGTGTCGGCGACGACGATTAAGCGGGGGGATGGGTGCATGGTGGGTTCGGACAGTTTTGTCAGCCTTGGTAAGCAGCGTGCAAGACTGTTCCGCACCCCGCGTTTTGTACAGCGACGGTTGGTAGCGGGGCCGGAGGCAACAGCCTGCCACGGCCCCCACAATGGAAGGGAGTGCCTCTCATGGCGCACAGAAGTCTCAACGCGCGAGGTCGGGCCATGCTGCTCGTCCTCGCCATCGGCGGCGCGGCGGTCGGAGGTGGGCTAGCCCACTCGGCCATCGGCGCGAGCGCCCTGGCCACCACCAAGACCACGGTGAAGGTGCCGACCTCGGCCGTCGCCGGGGCATCGGTGCAGCTCACCGCCCAGGTGACGCCCACCCCGACGGGCGCGTCGAAGACCGGCGTGACCTTCCTCGACAACGGGGTCACCATCTCGCCGATGCGCTCGAGCACGACCGGGCGGTACGCGTGGTCGACGACCGCGCTCGGCGTCGGCGCGCACTCGATCAGCGCGCACTTCAGCGGCGACGCCAGCAACGCGGCGTCGGACTCGGCGCCGGCGCCGCTCACCATCGGCCAGGCCGGCGCCAACGCGGCGACGATGACCTTCAGCTCCTCGCCGGCAAGCCCGGTGCTGGGCGGCACCCCGCTGTCCTTCACCGTGACCATGACGGGCAAGGCGGGCGTCCCCAACCCGACCGGCTCGGTGACCTTCAAGAACGGCGCGGCGACGATGTCCGCCGGCCGCAGCCTGACCAACGGCTCGGTCACGCTGCCCTGGTCCAACGGCCTTCCCCTGGGGACGAACTCGCTCAGCGCGATCTACAGCGGCGACGCCAACTACTCCTCGGTGACGCAGGCGCTGTCCGTCGTGGTGACCCCGTCGCCGAACGACAAGCTCGTCCAGCACCTGTACACCGACCTGGTCGGCGGGCAGGACCCCAGCGGTGAGGCCTTCTGGGTCTCGCAGCTCGCCAAGGGCGTGTCCCGCTACAACGTGGCCTACGGCTTCACCCAGAGCGTCAACTACGCCTCGAACCTCGTCTCCTCGATGTACGTCAAGGAGATGGGCCGGCCCGTCGACACCTCCGGCGGCAACTACTGGACGGGCAGGCTGCGCAGCGGCCTGAGCCCGGAGGCCTTCGCGGCCTCGCTGGTTGCCTCCGACGAGATGTTCAACAGCCCGACCTTCGGCAAGGGCAACATCGACACCTACATCGCCGCGGTCTACCAGGCGCTCCTCGGGCGTCCGGCGGATCCGGGCGGCGCCGCCTACTGGCACAACTACCTGGTGAGCGGCAACCCGCACTGGCAGCTGACCCTGAACTTCGCCTACAGCAAGGAGTGGCTCGGGATCACCGTGACCCGCCTCTACAACCAGTTCCTCCGGAGCACCCCGGACCAGGGCGGTCTGGACTTCTGGGTGAGCAAGATGCAGAGCGGCACCTCCGACTACCAGATCGCGGCCACGCTGGTGAGCTCCGACCAGTACTTCACCTGGGCGCAGAGCCACTGAGCTCCTGAACGAGACCGTCAAGGAGGGGGTGGGCAGCGTGCCCACCCCCTCTCCTGTTTCTATCCTGCGGGGATGGCGGCGCGCGTCGACCTGAACAGCGACCTCGGCGAGGGCTTCGGCCCCTGGCGGATGGGCGATGACGAGGGGCTGCTGGGGGTGGTCACGACCGCGAACGTGGCCTGCGGCTTCCACGCCGGCGACCCGCTGATCATGGCCCGCACCGTGGCCCTCGCCCGCGAGCACGGCGTCGCCGTCGGCGCCCACCCCGGGACGCTCGACCTCTTCGGATTCGGCCGCCGGCCGATCGGGGGCGCGCCCCCCGCCGAGCTCGCGACCATGGTCGTCTACCAGGTCGGGGCGCTCCGCGCCGTCGCCGCCCGCGCCGGTGTCCGGGTCGGCCACGTCAAGCTCCACGGCGCGCTGAGCAACGCCGCCGCCGTCGACGCGACCCTCGCGAGCGCCATCGCCGAGGCGATCTGCGACGTCGATCCGACGCTCGCCTGGCTGGTGCCCTCCGGGTCGGAGATGGCCGCCGCGGCGCGGGCGTGCGGTCTGCGCGCCGTCCACGAGGTGTTCGCCGACCGCGGCTACGACGACGACGGCGACCTGCTCGCCCGCGACCGGCCGGGCGCGGTGCTCACCGACACCGGCGCGGTCGTCGAGCGCGCTCTGCGCATCGTCGAGCAGGGCGCGGTGCTCAGCGCGTCGGGCCGGCCGCTCCCGCTGCGGTGCGACTCGCTCTGCGTCCACGGCGACACCCCGGGTGCGCTGGAGACCACGCGGGTGCTGCGCGCCGCGCTCGAGCACGCCGGGGTGCGCGTCGCCGCCTTCGCCGCTTCCTGAGAGCTCGCTGAGAACCGGGCGGGCACAGGGGATTTCTCAGCCGGGGCCGCGAGACTTGCGGTCATGAGCTCCGCCACCTTCCGCCTCACCCGCCGGCAGGCCCTCGCCACCGCCGCCGTCGGGGCCGCCGGCGCCGCCGGGGCGCGGCTGCTCGCCGGGCACCTGGGTGGCGGCTCGTCCCTCCTCGGCGCGGTCTCGGCCGCGGGGCCGAGCGGCTCCTGGGAGAGCCCGCTCGGCAGCTCCCGAGGGTTGGCCGCGCACCTGCTCCGCCGCACCGGCTTCGCCGCGAGCGAGACCGAGCTCGACGCGGCCGCGTCGATGTCGTACGACGACCTCGTGGACCACGTCGTCTCCCAGAGGCCCGACGTCCCCGCCGCCCCGAGGGACACGGTGCGCTACGCGCAGGTGGCGGCGTGGTGGTACGGCCACATGGCGACGACCTCCGCCCAGTTCCCCGAGCGGATGACGCTCTTCTGGCACGGGCTGCTGACCAGCGACTACCGCAAGTCGGCGCAGCTCCCCTTCATGTACCAGCAGAACCAGCTCTTCCGGCGCCTCGGCACCGGCGACCTGCGCAGCCTGCTGCTCGGGGTCACCTACGACCCGGCGATGATCCGCTACCTCGACCTCGACCAGAGCACCGCCAAGGCGCCGAACGAGAACTACAGCCGCGAGCTGATGGAGCTCTTCACCCTCGGCGCCGGCAACTACAGCGAGACCGACGTCCGCGAGGGTGCGCGCGCCTTCAGCGGCATCCGCATCACCGCACAGGACGCGTCGGGCTCCCAGGTGCGCTACCAGCGCCAGAAGGGGATGACCGCGCAGCAGTTCCAGCAGCAGCTGAGCGCGATGATCGCCCAGGGCCTGACCTTCCGCGGCGTGGTGATGGCGCGCCAGCACGACGGCGGGCAGAAGACCTACCTCGGCCGCACCGGCACCCTCGGCCCCGAGGAGGCGATCGACACCATCCTCGCCCAGCCCGCGTGCGCGACCTTCCTCGCCACCAAGGCGCTCACGTACTTCGCCGTACCGCAGCCGTCGAGCAGCCTGGTGTCGTCCGTCGCCGGGCAGTTCCGCGACAGCCACCACGACCTCCGCACGCTGATGCGGGCGATCCTCCGCAGCGACGACTTCCGCGCCGCCTCCGCCTATCGCTCGCTGGTGCGCTCGCCCGCCGACTACCTGGTCGCGGCGATGCGCAGCACCGGGATGACCCAGCTCGGCACCGCCTGCGTGCAGGCCGGGGCGGGGATGGACCAGGTCCTCTTCGATCCGCCGACGGTCGGCGGCTGGCCGCAGAACGCGTCCTGGCTCTCGTCGAGCTCGCTGCTCGCCCGGCTCAACTTCGCCCAGGCGCTGGTCGCCCGCGGGGGCTCGCTGCCCGACGCCGGCGCCGCGGTGCACACCCACCTCGACGGCGTGGTCAGCCCCGACACCGCCGCGGTCTACAACGCCAGCCAGACCAACGGCGACCGCTGGTACGCGCTGCTCTCCAGCCCCGAGTTCCACCTCAAGTAGGACCGAGCCGATGTTCAGCCGACGCGACTTCCTGGCCGGCGGGCTGCTCTCCGCCGCCGCCGGTCTCACCGTCCCCGCGGTGCTCGCCAAGGGGGTGCTCGCCGCTACCAACGACGGCATCCACAACGACCGCGTCCTCGTCGTCCTCCAGCTCGGCGGCGGCAACGACGGGCTCAACACCGTGGTGCCCTTCGCCGACCCGGCGTACGCGAGCGCCCGGCCCACCCTCGGAATCCCCGCCGACAGGGTCCTGCGCATCGACGACCACGTCGGGCTCAACCCGGCGATGCCGCAGCTGAAGTCGCTCTACGACGCGGGCCGGGTCGCCATCGTCCAGGGGGTCGGCTACGACCAGCCCACCTACTCGCACTTCGAGGGCCTGTACGTCTGGGAGCACGCCGATCCCCAGCGCCGCCAGACCGACGGCTGGCTGGGCAGGCTGCTCGCCACCCAGCTCGACTCCCAGGGACACCCGCTCGCCGGCTGCGCCGTCGGCCAGGCGAGCACCCCGTCCGAGCTGCGCGCCAGCGGCGCGAGCATCAGCGTCATCGAATCCGCCGCGGCGTACCGGATCCAGGGCGGCACCGGCCGCGAGGTCGCCGCGACCGCGCTGTACCGCCGCACCCCGGGGATCTACGGAGCACTCTTCGACCAGGCGCTGAGCACCGCGCAGTCGGGGATCTCCACATTGCAGAAGGCCTCGGCGTACACGCCGGCGGTGCCCTACTCGGCGCAGAGGACGGTGTACGGGAGCAAGAACGACCTCGCCTCGTCGCTCCAGCTCACCGCTCAGATGATCGTCACCGAGCCCACGGTGAAGGTCTGCCACGTCGTGCTCGGCGGGTTCGACACCCACCAGCAGGAGGACACCCGTCAGACCGCGCTGCTCGGCGACGTCGACGCCGCGGTGAGCGCGTTCATGAAGGACCTCGACGCCCACGGCCAGGGCGACCGGGTGGTGCTGATGACCTGGTCGGAGTTCGGCCGTCGGGTCGCCGAGAACGGCAGCAGGGGCACCGACCACGGTTCCGCCGCCCCCGTGTTCGTGGTGGGCAGGCCGGTCGCCGGCGGCCTCTATGGCGAGCCGCCCTCGCTCACCTCGCTCATCGACGGCGGCAACCTCAAGTACACCACCGACTTCCGCAGCGTCTACCAGACGATGATCCGCGACTGGCTCGGCGGCGACGCCGCCACCGTGCTCGGCGCCCGCTTCCCCGAGCTGCCGCTGCTCCGGGCGACCTCGGCGTGAGCCTCCAGCCCCGTACCCTGCGCATCGCCGGCGGGGTCGGCGCCCTGCTGGTGTGCGGAGGCGCCGGCACCGCGGTCGCCGCCGACCAGCGGCCCGCAGGCGCGCCGCTCAACCCGCCGGTGAGCCACGCGGCGACCGCGGCGGCGGCGACGGCGACCCCGGGCACCGCCCTGGTGATCCCGCCGAGCTCCACCTGCCCGGCCGGCCGGCGCCTGAACGCCACCGCGTCGGCGCAGCGCAGGCGCCGCGCCGCCTGCGGCCAGGCCGCCGCCACCCCCGACGGCGGCACCCAGCCGCTCACTCCCAGCGTCGGGGAGGCGGGCGGCGACCAGCAGCCGCTCACCTTCAGCTACGTCTCGTGAACGCGCACCGCTTCACCGCCTTCGGCGGCGCCCGCTGCGAGATCCTCGCCGCCGGCGCCGACGACGCCGGCCTCTCCGCGGCGGTCGCCGAGGTCTACGCCTTCGAGGCGCGGCTGACCCGCTTCGATCCCGGCAGCGAGCTCTCCCGCCTCAACGCCGCCGCCGGCGTCCGGACGGAGGTGTCACCGCTGCTCGAGGAGCTGCTCCGCACCGCGCTCGCGGCCCACCGGCTCAGCGACGGCACGGTCAACGCCGCCGTCCTCCCCGCGCTCGTCGCCGCGGGCTACGACCGGACCATCGCCGAGGTGCTCCACCGGCCCACACCGGCGGCGCACCGCGGCGGTGCACCCGTTCCGGCGCTCGACGAGGTGCTCGAGGTGGGGGAGGGGTGGGCCCGCCTGCGCCCCGGCAGCGCCGTCGACCTCGGTGGGGTGGGCAAGGGATGGCTCGCCGACCGCCTCGCGGAGCGGCTCGAGAACGCCGTGGTCAACCTCGGCGGCGACCTCCGCGCGCTCGGCGCCGGGCCCGGCGGCGACGGCTGGACCGTCGGCCTCTGCGATGGCTCCGCGGTCCGCGTCCGCGACGCCGGGGTCGCGACCAGCGGCGCCGGCGGCCGGCGCTGGGCGGGCGGCCACCACCTCGTCGACCCCCGCACCGGGCGGCCGGCGACCGCCGCCCCCGAGGCCGTCAGCGTGGTGGCCGCCGATGCGACCCGCGCCGAGGTGCTCGCCAAGGTCGTCGCCATCCGCGGGGTCGCCGAGGGCGTCCCGCTCGCGCTCGCCCGCGGCGCCGAGCGCGTCCGCAGCGCCCCGCGGGAGGAGGCCGCATGAACGCCGACCTGCTGCTCTGGGACTCGGCCCGCGCCGCCGCGCTCGCCGCCTTCGGGGTGCTGAGCCTGGCGCTGCTCACCGGCATGGCGGTCCGCACCGCGCTGCTCGCCCCGCTCGCCCGCACCCGCGCCGTGGTCGAGCTCCACGGCTTCCTCAGCTGGTTCTGGCTGCCGCTCGTTGCCGTCCACATCGCCGCCCTGCTCCTCGACGGCACCGCCCGGATCGGCGTCCTCGACGTGGTGGTGCCCTTCCGGGTGAGCTACGCGCCGCTCGCGGTCGGGCTCGGCACCGTCGGGCTGCTCCTGCTCGTCCTGGTCGGCGTCACCGGTGCGCTGCGCCGGCGGATGTCGCCGCGGGTGTGGCACGCCCTCCACCTGCTCTCCTACCCGATGTTCGCCGTCTTCCTCCTCCACGCCCAGCTCGCCGGGAGCGATTTCAGCCGCACCTGGATCAGCGTCCTGGGCTGGGGGACCCTCGGCGCGCTGGCGATGCTCTCCCTGCCCCGACTTCTCGGGAGCAGGCTGGCCAGGTAGCCGTACACTGGCTCCACAGGTGGTCGCGCTCTACATCCTGGTCGCCGTCCTCCTCCTCGGCATCGAGGCCTTCACCGTTGCCTTCTTCGCGGTGTTCGTGGCCGTGGGGATGCTCGCCGCCGCCCTGCTCGCCGGCCTCGGATCCCCCGTCTGGGCGCAGCTCGCCGCCGCCAGCATCGTCTCGGTCGCCGGGGTGGTGCTCGTCCGCCCGCCCCTCGCCCGGGCGCTGACCCGCTCCCACACCGCCGTCCGCCTCCCCGGGGTGCAGGACCTCGTCGGCCAGGCCGCGCTCACCGTCGACGAGGTCGGCGACGAGCACCACCCCGGCCACGCCCTGCTCGCCGGCGAGCGCTGGCTGGCGGTGAGTGAGAACGGGCTGACCCTCGCTCCCCAGAGCCCCGTCACCGTCGCCGCGGTGCGCGGCACCACCCTGGTGGTGCGCCCGCTCGCCGCCGTCCGCCCGGGGTGACCCGGGGCGGATTCCGCGAACCAAGGAGACTGCCGTGACCGCAGTGATCGTCCTGGGCGCCGTCCTCCTTCTCGTGCTCCTGGTGCTCTCCCAGACCGTGAGGGTCATCCAGCAGGGGCAGATGGGCGCGGTCAAGCGCCTGGGCCAGTTCAAGACGCTGCGCGAACCCGGGCTGGCGGTGATCCTCCCCTTCGTCGACGATCTCACCCGCATCGATATCCGCGAGACCCCGCGCACCGGTGACCGCCAGGAGGTGATCACCCGCGACAACGTCACCGTGGCGGTGAACGCGACGATCTTCAGCCAGGTCGTCGACCCCCGCCTCGCCCTCTTCAGCGTCTCCAACTACGGCATCGCGATCGACCAGCTGTCGCGCACCACCCTGCGCGCGGTCTTCGGCTCGATCACCCTCGACGAGGCCCTCTCCCAGCGCGAGCGCATCAACGTCCAGCTGCAGGAGCAGATGGAGTCGGTGACCGACAAGTGGGGGATCCGCATCAACCGGATCGAGATCGTCGACATCACCCCGCCCGCGCAGATCCTCCAGGCGATGGCGCTGCAGAAGACCGCCGACCAGGAGAAGCGCGCCGCCATCCTCCAGTCGGAGGGCAGGCAGCAGTCGGCGGTGAACATCGCGGACGGCCAGCGCCAGGCGCTGGTCAAGCAGGCGGAGGGCGAGCGGCAGGCGGCGATCCTCCGCGCCGAGGGTTCGCGGCAGGCGGCGATCCTCGAGGCCGAGGGACGCGCCCAGGCGATCCAGACGGTGTACGGGGCGATCCGCGCCGCCAACCCCGACCAGACCCTGGTGGCCATCCTCCAGCTGGACACCCTGTCGAAGTTCGCCGACAGCGCGGGCTCGACGGTGGTCGTTCCCTACGAGTCCGCCGGGCTGCTCGGCGCCGCCCAGGCGCTGCGCTCGGTGCTCGGGGGCTCCGGCCTGCCCGACGGCTCCGCGCCGGCCGCGCCGGCCGCGCCGGCGTGAGCTTCCAGCCCGGGCTGTTCGGCGCGGCGCCCGCGGAGGGAGACCCGCCCGCGCCGTCCGGCGCCTCGAGCCCGGGCGCGCCGCTGTCGACGCGGATGCGGCCGCGCACCCTCGACGAGTTCGCCGGCCAGGAGCACGCCATCGGTCCCGGCTCGGTGCTGCGCCGCGCCCTGGAGACCGACACCCTGCCCTCGATCATCCTCTGGGGACCGCCGGGCACCGGCAAGACCACGCTCGCCGGGATCGTCGCCGCCATGACCGGCTCGGCGTTCGAGGCGGTGAGCGCCGTCACCTCCGGGGTCGCCGAGCTGCGCCGCATCGTCGACCGCGCCACCGAGCGGCGCCGGGCGAGCCGGCGGACGCTGCTCTTCATCGACGAGATCCACCGCTTCAATCGGGCGCAGCAGGACGCGATCCTCCCCCACGTCGAGAGCGGGCTGGTGCGGCTGCTCGGGGCGACGACCGAGAACCCCGGGTTCGAGGTCAACGCGGCGCTGCTCTCCCGCGCCCGGGTGGTGCGGCTCGAGGCCCTCGACGCCGCGGCCCTGCGCATGCTCGTGGGACGCGCCCTGACCGATCGCGAGCGCGGCCTCGGGGCGCTCGGCGCCGAGCTCGACGACGCCGCCCTCGACGAGCTGGTGGCGCGGAGCGGCGGCGACGCCCGCGTCGCCCTCGACGCGCTGGAGATCGCCGTCGCGGTGACCCCTGAGGTCGACGGGCGCCGCCGGGTCGGCACCGACGCGGTGCTCGGCGCGCTGCAGCACCCCACCCTGCTGACCGACCGCGCGGGCGATCAGCACTACTGGATGGTCTCCGCGCTGATCAAGTCGGTGCGTGGGAGCGACCCCGACGCCGCGGTGTACTGGCTGGCGCGGATGCTCGAGGCTGGGGAGGACCCGGTGTTCGTCGCCCGCCGCCTGGTCATCCTCGCCGCCGAGGACGTCGGCCTCGCCGATCCCGCCGCGCTCACCGTCGCGGTCGCCGCGCAGCAGGCGGCACACCTCGTCGGCATGCCCGAGGCGCGGCTCCCGCTCACCGAGGCGGCGCTCCACCTCGCCACCGCCCCGAAGAGCAACTCGGCGCTGCGCGCCTACTCGGCGGCGGCGGAGGACGCGCGCGCCACCCTCCACCAGCCGGTGCCGCTGCACCTGCGCAACGCCGCCACCCGGCTGGGTCGGGAGCTCGGGTTCGGCGGCGGCTACCGCTACGCCCACGACCACGAGGGTGGGATCGTCGAGCAGCAGCACCTTCCCGATGCGCTCGCCGGCCGGCACTACTACGAGCCCTCCCGCAACGGCGCCGAGGCGGAGATCGCCGACCGCCTCGAGGCGCTGCGTCGCGAGCTGGCGCGGCGGCGCGAGCCGGGTTAGTTCTCTCCGAGGACGATCTGCGCGCCGCCGTTCTCGAAGGACCAGGACCCCATCGCGGGCACCGGGCGCTCCTCCTCGAAGCGCACCTCGTGACGTCGCGTGCGGGCCAGGTGACTGGCGGCACGGGCGACGGACTCGAGCGCCTGGAGCTCGTCGCCGTGCATCTCGGCCATCTGCGCGGCGAGCAGCGCGACGGCGTGCTCGACCTCGGTCACGGGTGCTGCGGCCCCATGAAGCATCAGCCGGTCGGGATGGGCCAGGGTTGCGGTCGCCGTCATATGGTGTCCTCCAGCGTTTGGTGTTTGCACCCGATGCGCGGTCTACGCAGCAAC
>DATARS010000037.1:0-6587 GCA_036269455.1 Candidatus Dormiibacterota bacterium
TGCACGTAGGAGCCGGGGACGTAGGTCTCGACCTGGAAGAAGAACTGCTCGACGGCGCTGATCGGCACCGGGAACTCGAGCTTGCCCTCTTCGACCCACTTCGCCACGCCGGCGGGCAGCTGGGTGCGGTCGTCCGTGTAGAAGATGTGCCAGGCGTCGAACAGGTTCAGCATGGCGCTGAAGTACAGCCAGCCGACGTCGGTGATGGGCAGGAACCAGGTGGTGCCCGGGCGGTTGCAGTTGTACTGGTAGGGCCCGAAGAGCGAGGCGTTGGGGCAGCCGGGCACGCGGGTCATCCAGTCGACGTCGGGCCGGTGGTCGAGGATCTGGACGCAGCCCTCGCGGTACCAGCGCAGGACCTTGCCGTAGTCCGCCTCACCCTCGATCTCGACCATCTTCTCGCGCTCGTGGCCGGGACGGTAGAGGAAGACGCCCTCGTCCTTGATGATCAGCAGGTCGTGGGCGAAGGAGTTGCCCGGGGCGGCGGCGGTGCGGCCCGAGATCGTCGAGAGCTCGTGGAACCCGCCGGTGGTGGCGATGTCCCAGTGGACCATGCCGTTCGGGCCGCAGGCGGCCCAGGCGATGATCGCCTCCTCGACCTCGGTGAGGGGCTCGACGCGGTGCTCGGACGCGAACGCGAGCGGTCCCTTGGGCTGGTGCAGGGTGTGCCCCGTGACCGGATGGGTCTCGGTGGCCCCGCTCTCGATGTGGTACCCGCGGGCCACGCGCCGGCTCCGCAGGGTGGACAGGAGGCTGGGCACCGTTCGGGTCTTCTCGAAGAAGGCCTTGAGCTGGCGCTGCTCCTCGGCGGTGGGCGCGGACGCGGCGTGGGTGACGGCCATGTGCTCCTCCTCCTCGCACGCTGAACGGCCGCCCGTCGGCGTACCGGCGAGGTTGCGAGCGTACGCCCTCACCCGTGTTCCGGTCCTGCGTAAAAACTACGGACTGCGCTACGTGTTCCGCGAGCAGGCCTTGACGTGCGGCTGTGCGCTTTCCAGAGTCGCCATCGACGGGGTCCCGATGTGCCGGTGTGCGTGCGGAGGAGGCGGAGGATGGCGAGAGCGCAGGGGCCGGTCGAGGAGGTCATCCGCCGCCGCGTCTCCGAGCACCCCGACGCGCCCTGGCTGCTCTGGAAGGACACCCGGTACAGCTGGCGCGAGGTGCTCTCCAGCTCGCTGCGGGCCGCCAACGGCCTGCTCGAGCTGGGGGTGCGTCCCGGTGAGCGCGTCGCCATCCTCATGGGCAACCGCCCCGAGTTCCTCTGGGCCCACCTGGGCATCCTGTTCATCGGCGCCCACTCGGTGCCGGTCAACATCTCCCAGCGCGGCGCCACCCTCCAGCACATCCTCGCCGACAGCGAGGCGAGCGCCGCCATCCTCCAGGACGACCTTCGCGACGCCCTGCTCGCCGTTCGCGAGGGCTGCCCGGAGCTGCGCCGCACCGTGGTCGTCGACGGCCGCACCGGTCCCGGCATCGACTGGGACTTCGACCGCCTGATGGCGGGGTCCGACGCCGAGCCCGACGTCGACCTCGAGGTGCCGACCGGCGGCGTGGGAATGCTCTACACCTCGGGCACCACCGGTCCGCCCAAGGGGGTGGTGGCGACCAACTACGACACCTCCCCGCTGGCACTCCTGCTCCAGGCCTCGGGGGTCAGGCCCGGCGACACCATGTACACCCCGCTGCCGCTGTTCCACGGCAACGCGCTGCTGGTGTCGGCGATCGGCTCGATGATGCTCGACGCCCGCCTCGCCCTCGGCGAGAGGTTCAGCGCCTCGCGCTTCTGGGACGAGTGCCGCCGCTACGACGCGGTCGAGTTCAACAGCCTGGGCGGGATGATCTCCATCCTGCTCAAGCAGCCGCCGCGCCCGGACGACGCCGACAACCCGGTGCGCACCGTGCTCAGCGCCGGCTGCCCGCCCGACCGCTGGGTGGAGTTCGAGAAGCGCTTCGGTGTGCGGATCATCGAGTGGTTCGGGATGGTCGACGCCCCCGGCATCCTGATGAACGACGAGGGCCGGGTCGGCTCCATCGGCAGGGCCAAGGCGGGGGTGGAGTACCGCGTCGTCGACGACGACGACCAGCCGCTGCCCCCCAACCAGGTCGGCGAGCTCGTCTTCCGCCACCCCAAGGGGCGGATGACCTACTACCACCGCATGCCCGAGGCCACCGACGAGGCCAACCGGGGCGGCTGGTTCCACTCCGGCGACCTCGCCGAGTACGACGAGGACGGCTTCTTCTACTACCGGGGGCGCAAGAAGGAGTCGATGCGCCGGCTCGGCGAGAACATCTCCGCCTGGGAGATCGAGAGCGTGCTCAACCAGCACCCGGCGGTGCAGGAGAGCGCCGCCTGCGCGGTGCGCTCCGAGCTCGGCGAGGACGAGGTCAAGGTGTGCATCGTCGCCCAGCCGGGCGCGGCGCCGACCCCCGAGGAGATCGTCGACTTCTGCAGCGGGCGGATGGCGTACTACGCGATCCCGCGCTACGTCGAGGTCGTCGACTCGCTGCCGAAGACCGAGACCCAGCGCATCCAGTACGGCATCCTCCGCCAGCGCGGGATCACCCCCGCGACCTGGGATCGCCAGCAGGCCGGCCACACGGTCGAGCGCCGGTGACCGGCCACCCCAGGAGGAGCGCAGCCCATGCCTGATGCCCTCGTCGCCGGAGCGGCGATGACGCGGTTCGGAAAGTTCCCCGACTCGACCATCCGCTCGCTCGCCGAGGAGGCCGTGGCCGGGGCGCTGCGCGACGCCGGGATCGGCCCCGGGGCGGTGCAGATGGCGTTCTTCTCCAACGCCACCGCCGGCATCCTCCACGGCCAGGAGATGATCCGCGGGCAGGTGGCGCTGCGCCACACCGGACTGCTGGGCATCCCCATCGTCAACGTCGAGAACGCCTGCGCCTCGGCGTCGACCGCCTTCCACCTCGCCTGCATGGCGGTGCGCTCCGGACAGGTCGACGTCGCGCTCGCGGTGGGCTCGGAGAAGCTCACCCACGAGGACAAGGCGAAGTCCTTCGCCGCCATCGGCACCGCCGTCGACATGCTCCAGCTCAAGGAGCTGCACGAGCAGGTGCGCGCCCCGGAGAGGGTGGCCGCCGCGGCGGCGAGCGGGGGCTCGCCCGGGGTCGTCGAGGCCGGCGGAGGCGACGGCAACCGCTCGTTCTTCATGGACATCTACGCGTCGATGACGCGTGGCTACATGCGGCGCAGCGGCGCCTCGGTCCGCGACCTCGCCGAGGTCGCGGTGAAGAGCCATCGCAACGCCGCGCTCAACCCCAACGCCCAGTTCCGGACCGAGGTGACCGTCGACGAGGTGCTCGCCAGCCGCGAGATCTCGGCGCCGCTCACCCTGCTGATGTGCTCGCCGATCGGCGACGGTGCCGCCGCACTGGTGGTGTGCTCGGAGGAGTACGCGCGCCGCCAGGGCCTCGCCAGCGTGCGGGTCCGCGCCTGCTCGCTGGTCTCGGGCACCGACCGCACCGCCGACCAGCCCGGGGCGGTGGAGCGGGCCGCGGAGCACGCCTACGCGGCCGCCGGGCTGGGCCCGGGCGACCTCGACGTCGTCGAGGTGCACGACGCCGCGGCGCCCGCCGAGCTGATGTGCTACGAGGAGCTCGGGCTCTGCGGCGCCGGCGAGGGCCCGCAGCTGCTCGCCTCGGGGGCGACCGCGCTCGGCGGGCGGCTCCCCGTCAACCCCAGCGGTGGCCTGCTCAGCAAGGGCCATCCCATCGGCGCCACCGGCTGCGGGCAGCTGGTCGAGCTCGTCGACCAGCTCCGCGGGCGCTGCGGGCCGCGGCAGGTCGAGGGCGCCCGCGTCGCCCTCGCCGAGAACGGCGGCGGCTTCCTCGGCACCGACGCCGCCGCCATGGTGGTGACGATCCTCTCGTCCGGCTGAGCGTCGCCGCCCGCACAAGCGCCACCCCGGCGCGCAAGAATCGCTTGCCCCACAAGCTCAGGGAGGTTGGGTTTCAGGCCATGGAATTCAAGCAGGTCGTCGGGCTGCGTAGGTCCATCCGCTACTACCAGCCGTACCGGCCGGTCGAGCGGGAGAAGATCCAGACCATCCTCGAGGCCGCCAGGCTCTGCTCGCAGGCGGTGAACTCCGCGTGGTCGCGAGCCATCGTGGTGTATCGCGACGACCTCTCCGATGACGATCGCGAGGCGCTGAAGATCCCCACCACCACCGCCCAGCTGGACATGGCGCCGGTGTGGATCTTCTGGTACGGCGACATGAGCGCCCCGTCGCTCGGCAAGTCCACGCTCAAGGAGCTGGTCGACATCGGCGCGCTCAACCCCAGCCACGGCTGGAGCCACAGCTACGTCGACGACGTGATCTGGCCGCAGGTCCTCCAGCCCATCGCCGCCAACCCCCAGGCGCTGCTCGCGCTCACCGGGGTCGAGGCGGGGCTCGCCATCTGCCAGGCGCTGCTCGCCGCCGTCGACATCGGGCTGGGCACCCAGCTCGTCGCCGTCAACCAGGCGAGGGCCACCGAGATCCTCGGCGTGCCCGAGCACCTCGTCCCCCTCGTCGTCCAGCTGGTCGGCTACTCGGCCGAGGATCGCGAGGCGGGTGGGCAGCGGCCCCGCCAGCCCTTCGAGGAGCTGTACTTCGAGGGCCGCTACGGCGCTCCCTTCGAGCGCGACGACGCGGTCGTCGACCAGCTCAAGAGGGACGGCATGATCATGTCCTCGGCGCCGGCCAAGTGGCGGCACGAGGAGGTCCGGGCTCTGGCGCGCCAGTTCGGCCTTCCGGAGTGACGATGGCGACCGACGCCGGCACCGAGTTCAGCCTCCCCGAGGACCTGGCCGAGCTGCCGTCGGTCCAGCACTGGTTCGAGGCGCAGGCGAAGCACTGGAATCGCAGGCAGGGCGAGGCGGAGGCGCGGCGCAAGCTCGACGTGCTCCGCAGCTTCTGCGAGACCAACCAGGTGGATCCCGACGCGCTGGTGAAGAGCCTCTTCCGTCCGACCCCCGAGGGTCCGCGGATCCGGCTCAAGCAGCGCCGCATCGTCGTCGAGCAGATCGCCACCTTCGAGGCGAAGGCGCGGGAATCGCTCGACGTGCGCGCGGCCCGCGACAGCGGCAACGTGGTCCGGAGCTTCCTCATCCACAACGGTGTCGCGATGACCGCGCCGATCATCCGCTGACCTGACACCGTCATGCTGCGGGCGCGGGGACTGGTCGTTCGATACGGTCCCCGCGCCGCGGTCTCGGGCGTCGACCTCGAGCTGGGCGAGCACGAGATCCTCGGCCTGCTCGGGCCCAACGGGGCCGGCAAGTCGACGCTGCTGCGCCGCCTCGCCGGGCTGATCCACGCCCAGGAGGGGAGCGTCGACCTCGGCGGCGCCGATCCCGCTGTCGATGCCCGCGCGCGGGCCCGGATCGGCTACCTCCCCGAGGACGCGCCGCTCTACCCCGAGGACACCGCGCTCCAGTACGTCGCCTACCTCGCCGCCCTCTCCGGGGTGCGCTGGCGGAAGCGGCGCGCGGCCGCGGCGCAGGCGCTGGAGCGGACCGGCGCGGCGCCACTCGCGCAGCGGCTCTGCGGGCGGCTGTCCAAGGGCCAGCGGCAGCGCGTCGCCATGGCCGGGGCGATCGTCCACCGGCCCGACGTGCTCCTCCTCGACGAGCCCAGCGAGGGGCTCGACCCCCGCCAGATGATGAGCCTGCGCAAGCTCCTCGACGAGCTGCGGACCACGACGTCGATCGTCTTCTCCACCCATCTGCTCGGCGAGGCGCAGACCGTCTGCGACCGGGTGGTGGTGATCGACCAGGGCCGGGTCGCGCTGGAGCGCTCGCTGCGCGAGGGCGTCGCCGGGCACCGGGTGCGGGTCGTCGCCCACGGGGTCAAGCCGGGACAGCTCAACGAGGCGCTGCTCGCGGTGCCGGGGGTGCGCCGGGTGGAGAGGGGGATCTGCACCGTCGACGGCCCCGCGGTGGCCGAGGCGATCGCCGCGGCGGTGTGTGCCCGGGGCTGGCGGCTGCGGCTGCTCGCACCGGTGCCCGACGACCTCGAGGCCGCCTTCCTCGCCGCGGTCACCCAGGCGCCCGCGGTGGTGGCCGAGCCCGGCCGGCCGTGACCGGGACGCTGCGGGTCGCCCGCCGCGAGCTGCGCGCCGCGGTCTCGACCCCGACCACCTACCTGGTCGCGGTCGCGTTCCTGGCCCTCACCGGGATCACCTTCTTCGTCGTCGCTGACGGCGCCCGCGAGGCCAGCCTGCGCTTCTGGTTCCCCAACCTCGGCTTCGTGCTGCTGGTGACGGTCCCGATCCTCACCAGCCGGTCGATCGCCGACGAGTGGCGCAGCCGCCATCTCGACGTGCTCCTCAGCCGCCCGATCTCGCCGGCGGCGCTGGTGCTCGGCAAGTGGCTGGCGGCGGTGGCGGTGGTGCTCGCCCTGCTGGTGCCGACGCTGGTGTACTCGCTCTTCCTCGCCGCCTGGGGGCGGCCGGACTGGCCGCCGATCGTCGCCTCCTACCTCGGCGCGGGGCTGTGCGTGGCGCTCTTCTGCGCGGTGGGGACGATGTGCAGCGCACTCACCCCGACCGCGGTGGTCGCGGGGCTGACCAGCTTCGCGCTGCTCGTC
>DATARS010000038.1:0-11082 GCA_036269455.1 Candidatus Dormiibacterota bacterium
GACCCCCCGCCCGGGGTCCCCTTCTTTCGCGTTCAGTGGCCGCGCTGGTCGCCCCAGAGGAGGATGTGGAGCCGCGGGGTGAGCTGGAAGCCGCGCTCCAGTGCCGGTGCGGCGAGCTCGCGCATCCGCACCAGCACCACCTCGGCGGTGGTGCCCTCGGGCATGATGTAGACCGGTGACAGCCGGTGCGCGGCCGCCAGCTCCTCGACCTCGTCGAGGTCGGACGGCGCCGCGACCACGAACTTGAAGAGCGCGCGACCGGTGTCGCGCAGCGCCGCGAGCGCCTCGGGACGGATGCGCACCGGCGCGGCGATCCCCGAGTTGGCGAGCTTGGGCGAGACGTTGAACCGGGTCACCCCGGCGGCGAGCTCCGGCGGCGGGGCGACGGTGCCGTTGGTCTCGACCTCGACGCTCCAGCCGCGCTCGTCGGCGGCGTCGAGCAGCGGCAGCAGCCCGCGTGTCTGGAGCAGCGGCTCGCCGCCGGTGATCACCAGCAGGTCGACACCCATCGCCTCCACCGCGGCGACCACCTCGGCGGTGTCGAGGCGGCGCAGCTCGTGCTCCGGACGGAAACGGCTCCAGTCCCAGGTGTACGGGGTGTCGCACCAGGAGCAGTCGAGGTTGCAGCCGCCGAGCCGAACGAAGCCGCAGCGCCGGCCAACCGAGGCGCCCTCGCCCTGCAGGGTGGGCCCGAAGATCTCGGCGACGCTGAGCACGTCAGCCCGCGTCGTAGCCGGTCGGGTCCGCGACCCCGGCGAGGGCGAAGGCCTCGCGGCGCTCCACACAGGTCCCGCAGCGTCCGCAGTGGCGTTCGCCGCCGCGGTAGCACGACCAGGTGCGCTCGAATGGCACGCGCAGCCGCGCGCCCTCGCGCACGATCGCCGTCTTGTCGAGGTGGAGGAAGGGCGTGACCAGCATGCCGGGCGGGGCGAAGCCCTCGGTGGCGAGGGTCTGCATGCGCCGGTAGGCGTCGACGAACTCGGGGCGGCAGTCCGGATAGATGGGATGGTCGCCGGCGTGGAACGCCGCGGCGACCACCGACGCCCCCTCGGCGACCGCCACCGCGTGGGCGGCGGCGAGCATCACCGCGTTGCGGTTGGGCACCACGGTGATGCGCATCGTCTCGTCGGCGTAGTGGCCGTCGGGGACGGCGACATCCTCGTCGGTCAGCGCCGAGCCGCCGAGCAGGCGGCCGAGCGAGCGGAGGTCGATGCAGTCCCAGCGCGCTCCGAGCCGGCCGGCGCAGGCGCGCGCCTCGTCGAGCTCGCGGACGTGGCGCTGGCCGTAGTCGACGGAGACGAGGTGCAGCGGCGCGTGGCCGCGGTGGTGGAGAAGGTGGGCGAGGGTCACGGAGTCGAGCCCCCCGGAGACCAGTGCCACCGCACCGCCCGCCCGGGCCCCCACCTCCGTCGTGGCACCTGGCTCTCCGGTCACGGACCCGCTCCCGCCTCGCCCACCGGCGAGGATCCTCGCACATAGTCGACCTCGGCGTCGCCGAGCCGATGGCGCATCACCTCGAAGGCCTCGGGGTTGTCGTCGACGAGCACGAAGCGGCGGCCCATCCGGCGGGCGACGGCGCCGGTGGTGCCGCTGCCCGCGAAGAAGTCGAGCACGCAGTCGCTGGGACGGGTCGACGCGGCGATGATGCGGCGCAGCACCCCCTCCGGCTTCTGGGTCGGGTACCCGGTCTTCTCCCGGCCGGTCGGCGAGACGATGGTGTGCCACCAGACGTCGGTGGGCAGCTTGCCGCGCTCGGCCTTCTCCGCGGTCACCAGCCCCGGGGCCATGTAGGGCTCGCGGTCGACCTCGGCGCTGTCGAACCAGTAGGCGTCGGGGTCGCGCACGTAGACGAGGATGTTGTCGTGCTTCGCCGGCCAGCGCCGCCGGCTGCGCGCCCCGTAGTCGTACGCCCAGATGATCTCGTTGAGGAACCGCTCGCGGCCGACGAGCCGGTCGAGCAGCACCTTGACGTGGTGCACCTCGCGGTAGTCGAGGTGGACGTAGAGCGTGCCGCGGGCCGCGAGCACCCGCCAGGCCTCGCACAGCCGCGGCTCGAGAAAGCCGAGGTAGTCGTCGTGGACGTCGCCGTAGGCGCGCGTCCCCGTGGTCTCGGTGCGGTAGCGGCGGCCCGCGAAGCCGGTGCGGTCGCCGTCCTCTCTGTGCACCGTGCGCATCGAGGTGCGCCGCTGCACCCGTCCGGTGTTGAAGGGCGGGTCGATGTAGACGAGCGCCATCTCGCCGTCGGGGAGGCGGCGCAGCACCTCGAGGTTGTCGGCGAGGTGGACCTGCCCCCGGCCGGGACCGGGCAGCGCGAGCAGCGGCGGCGCGGTCGTGGTCAGCGGCGCCAGCGCACCAGCGGCGGCGCGCCGTTCACCACCCCCTCGAGCGGCTCGCCGCGCATCGCCCGGCTGAGGTTGCCGGCGATCATCGTGAAGATGCGCATCCGCGACTCGGCGGTGGCGCCGGCGATGTGGGGCGAGAGCAGCACCCGGTCGTTCGAGCGCAGCGGCGAGCCCGGGGCCAGTGGCTCGGTCGCGAAGACGTCGAGGGCGGCGCCGCCGAGCGCCCCGCTGTCGAGCGCGGCGATCAGCGCCTCCTCGTCGACGAGGCCGCCCCGGCCGGCGTTGACGACGATGGCGCCGCGGGGCATCCGCGCCAGCCGTCCGGGGTCGAGCAGCCCCCGGGTGTCCTCGGTGAGCGGGACGACGAGCACCAGGATGCTGCTGCGGGCGATGAGGTCGTCGAGCTCGCGCCAGGTGGCGCCGCGCTCCTCCTCCGCGGAGCGCCGCCGCCGCGACCAGTACGACACCTCGCTGCCGAAGGCGGCGAAGAGCGCAGCGCAGCGTGTGCCGATGTCGCCGAAGCCGACGATCCCGACCCGCCGGCCGCTCAGCTCGCCGCAGCCACGCTCGGACGCCTCGAGCTGCGGCCAGCGCCCGGCGCGGACCTCCGAATCGGCCCAGTTCATCGAGCGCAGCACCGAGAGGGCGGCGGCGATGCACCACTCGGCGACGCCGGTGGCGTTGGCGCCGGCGGTCGCCGCCACCGGCACCCCGGCGGTCCCCCAGGCGTCGAGGTCGATGGAGTCGGTCCCCACCCCGGCGTTCTGGATGTAGCCCACGCCCCGGGTGAACGCGGCCTCCTCGGCCCCGAGGCGCAGCGCCCCGCTCCAGTCGGCGAGCACCACGTCGGCGTCCGCGAGCACGGCGTGCACCCCCGGCTGGTCGCGGCTCGGGGGCAGCACCACGTCGATGCCGGCCCCGTCGAGCAGCGTGACCATCTCGAGGGGGATCCCGGGGGCGAGCGCCGCCATGTTCAGCCGCCGGGATCCGTCCGGGCCCGCCATGTCCCACCTCCTGCCGCCGGTGCCGCTGCTCCGCACATGCTACGGATGCAGCCCCTCCGGCCAGCAGGTGGGTCAGGCGTCGGCCGGTGCGGGCGGTGCCGGGGGCGGCGGAGCCATGCCCATGAGATCGGCGCGGCGCTCCAGGTACTCGGAGCGGGTCACCTCGCCACGGGCGTAGCGCATGTCGAGCTCGTCGAGGCCCGGCGAGCGCAGTGGCGCCGCCGGCGGGGTGGTGCGGGCGCGGTGGAGCAGCAGCTGCCGCACCAGGTAGACGATCGCGGCGATGATCAGGAGGACGGCGACGAATCGCAGCACCATGGCGAGCGCCAGCTGCCACCCGGCGACCTGGTGGAATCCGAACCCCTCGCCCTTGAAGAACGGCCTGCTGACCATCTGCCTGCTCCTGCACTCGCCCCGGTGGATATTTCGACCAGTCTGGGACGTTCGGCATAACCAGCGTATAACCTCGACGCCCAGCGTGACCGAGTCGTCCCGTCCCACCCCCCGCCGCGCCACCCGGGCCGATCTCCCCGTGCTCTCGGGATCGCTGGCCCGAGCGTTCCGCGACGACCCGGTGCACCGCTGGCTCTTCCCCGACCCGGTGACGCGGGTCGCCCGGAACGCCGTCTACTTCACGCTCGTCCTCGGTCACGTCCATCTGCGCCACGACGAGGTGTGGACCGCCCACGGCGGGGCGGCCGGGGCCCTCTGGGATCCCCCGGGCCGGTGGCGGGTGCCGGTCACGACGGTGCTGCGCACCGCGCCGGCGCTGGTGCGGCTGCTCGGCGGGCGGCTGCCGGTCGCCCTCGCCGGCCTGCGCCGCGTCGAGGCGCGCCACCCGCGCGTGCCCCACTGGTACCTGGCGGTGCTCGGCACCGACCCGTCGGCGCAGGGGCGCGGCCTCGCCACCGCGGCGCTCGCGCCGGTGCTCGAGCGGTGCGACGCCGAGGGACTGCCCGCCTACCTGGAGACCGCCACCCCCGAGAACGTCGCCTTCTACGAGGCGCGCGGGTTCACGGTGACCGGCCGGACGACCCTGCCCCGCGGTCCGGAACTCTGGTTGATGACCCGCTCGCCCTAGACTTGACCGGTACGACCCGTTCTGTGGGAGGAGGAGTGAGCCTGTGAGGCGTCCGTCCGTCCCTGCCCCGGTGCTCCGGGCGGTGCTGCGCAGCACCTTCAGGCCGCTGCTCGGCCCCGCGGTGCCGCTGCGGGTGCAGCGCGTCCTCGCCGAGGCGATGCTCCGCCCGCTGGCGGTCACCCGCGGGGCCCGCATCCGCGCCGGCGAGCTCGGCGGGGTGCCCGTCGAGGTGGTCGAGCACCAGGGCGCCGATCAGACCGCCGCCATCCTCTATCTCCACGGCGGCGGCTACACCGCGTTCTCGCCGTCCGCCTATCGCGCCCTGGTCGCCCACCTCGCGCTCGCCGCCGGCTGCCCGGTCCACGCGGTGCGCTACCGGCGCGCTCCGGAGCATCCCCATCCCGCCGCCCTCGACGACGCCCACGCCGCCTACCGGGCGCTGCTCGCCGGCGGGCTGAGCGCGGAGCGCGTCGCCGTCGCCGGTGACTCCGCGGGGGGCGGGCTGGCGGTGGCGCTGGCGCTGCGGCTGCGCGAGCGGCACGAGCCGGCGCCGGCGGCCCTGGGGCTGATCTCGCCCTGGCTCGACCTCACTCTCGCGGGCGAGTCGGTGCGCACCCTCGCCGCCGCCGACCCGGTGCTGAAGCCGGGGTGGCTGCGCCATTGTGCCCGCGGGTATGCGGGCGGGCGCGCCCTCGACGACCCCGGGGTCTCGCCGCTCTTCGCCGACCTCACTGGGCTGCCGCCGGTGCTGGTGCAGGGGGGCGCGGTCGACATCCTGGTCAGCGACGCCGACCGCTTCGTCGAGCGCGCCCGCGCCGCCGGGGTCAGCGTCGAGCACGACCGCGTCGAGGGGCTCTGGCACGACTTCCAGGTGCTCGCCGGCCTCCTCGGCGCCGCCGGCAGCGCGCTGGAGCGGCTCGGGACCTTCCTGCGCGCGCGCATCGAGGGGGCGGTGCGCCCGCCGCGGGTCGCCATCATCGGCAGCGGCTTCGCGGGGCTGGGGATGGGCATCCGCATGCGCGAGAGCGGGGTGACCGACTTCACCATCTTCGAGAAGGCGGACCGCGTCGGCGGGGTCTGGCGCGAGAACACCTATCCGGGGGCCGCGTGCGACGTCGCCTCGCACCTCTACTCGTACTCCTTCGAGCGCACCCGCGACTGGTCGCGGCGCTTCTCGCCGCAGCCGGACATCCTCGCCTACCTCGAGGGATGCGTGCGCAGGCACGGACTCGCGCCGCACCTGCGGCTCGGCACCGAGATCGCCTCGGCGGACTTCGACGAGCGCTCCCGCCGCTGGAGGCTGCGCACCACCGCGGGCGAGACCGTCGAGGTCGACGTGCTGATCACCGCCTGTGGCCAGCTCAGCCGCCCCGCGATGCCGTCGATCCCCGGGATCGAGCGCTTCGCCGGCACCGCGTTCCACTCGGCGCGCTGGGACCACGGGTACGACCTCGCCGGCCGGAGTGTGGCCGTCATCGGCACCGGGGCCAGCGCCATCCAGTTCGTCCCCGAGATCGCCCGGCGGGTCGAGCGGCTCCACATCTTCCAGCGCAGCGCGCCGTGGGTGATCCCCAAGATCGACGCCCCGTACCGGGGCGGCCACCGCCGCCTCTTCCGCTGGCTGCCCCTCTGGCCGCTGGCGGCGAGGGCGAGCTGGTTCGCCTACATGGAGCTGGCCACGGTGGGGCTGACCCGCCGACCCTGGCTCATCGACCCGCTGCGGCTCGCGTCCCGCTCGATGCTGAAGCGGCAGGTGCCGGATCCGGAACTGCGCGCCCGGCTCACCCCCGACTACGCGCTCGGCTGCAAGCGGGTGCTGATCTCCTCCCACTACTACCGCGCGATGGCGCGCCCCAACGTCGAGGTGGTCACCGACGAGGTGCGCGAGATCACCCGCGACGGCGTGATCACCGCCGACGGCACCGAGCGGAAGGTCGACGCGATCATCTACGGGACCGGCTTCACCGCCAACGAGTTCCTCGCCCCGATCCGCATCGGCGGGCTCGGCGGACGCACGCTCGACGACGCCTGGCGCGACGGCGCCGAGGCCTACCTCGGGATGAGCGTGAGCGGGTTCCCCAACCTCTTCGTGATGTACGGCCCCAACACCAACACGGGCGCCGGCTCGATCATCCACCTGCTGGAGAGCCAGATGAGCTGGATCCTCGGGGGCCTGCGCGAGCTCGCCCGCCGCCCCGGCGCCGGGCTCGACGTCCGCGCCGACGTGCAGACCGCCTTCAATCGCGAGGTGCAGGAGCGGCTGCGCACGTCGGTCTGGCAGAGCGGCTGCACCAGCTGGTACCGGACCCGCTCCGGAAAGGTGGTGAACAACTGGCCCGGGCTGATGAGCGAGTTCCGCGCGCGCACCCGCAGCTTCGACACCGCCGCCTACCGCGTGCTCGAGCCGGAGCCGCAGATCACCCTGCCCGGCCGGCCCGCGCCGGCGGAGGCGCCGGCATGAGCCGCATCCCCGCGCTCGACGTCCGCGGCCGGGTGGTGCTCGTCACCGGCGGCGCCCGCGGGATCGGCCTCGACACCGCGCGGCGGCTGGCCGCGCGCGGGGCGCGCCTGGCGGTGCTGGACATCGACGGCGCCGAGGCCGAGCGCGCCGCGGCGATCATCGGCGGGGGCGCCATCGCCAGAACCGTCGACGTCACCGACGCCGCGGCGGTCACCGCCGCGGTCGAGTCGGTGGTCGCGGAGCTGGGCGGCATCGACGTCGCCATCGCCAACGCCGGGATCGAGCCGCCGGCGGCGACGATGCTCACCGTCGACCGGGCCCGGTTCGAGCGCGTGCTCGACGTCAACCTCCACGGGGTCTGGAACACGGTGAAGGCGTCGCTGCCGCACGTGGTCGAACGCCGCGGGCACCTGGTGCTGGTGGCCTCCGCCTACGCCTTCATGAACGGCAGCATGGCCGCGCCCTACGCGGCGAGCAAGGCGGCGGTCGAGCAGATCGGCCGGGCGCTGCGCACCGAGCTGGCGCCGCACGGCGCCACCGCCGGGGTCGCGTACTTCGGCTTCATCGACACCGACCTGGTCCGCCGCGCCTTCGCGTCGGAGGCGGTGTCGGCGGCGCGCCGCGCGATCCCCGGGTGGCTCACCCGGCCGGTCGAGGTGGGGCGGGCCGGCGAGGCGATCGCCCGCGGCGTCGAGCGGCGCTCGGCGCGGATCACCGCGCCGGGATGGGTGGCGCCGGCGATGGTGCTGCGCGGGGTGATCGCCGGGCTCGACGCGGTGATGGAGCGCGACCGGCGGATGCACGCGGCGATCCGGCTCGCGGAGTCGGAGTCGGGGCCGGCGGCCACGGACCAAGCGCCGGCCGCGGCGGTGCGCGACTAGGGGCGGCGTCCGGCCGCGCTCAGGGCGTCGGCGAGGGCAGCTGCGAGGGCGTGGGGCGGTGCGTGGGCCGCCGGGTCGGGCCGGGCAGTGCCGAGACCGTGGCGGTGGCGTGCGCCGTGCCCGTCCCCATCGTGTGCGGGGCGGACGGGCTCTTGGCGGGCGAGGGCGAGCTCAGGGGCACCGCGGGCGCTGCGACCCGCCCCGAGACGTCGGCGACGGCGCCGACGGCCCCTGCCACCGCCACCGCGGCGGTCACCGACCCAGCAATCCGCCTCACCACCCTGACGCGCTGGGATCGAGTCACGCGCGCAGTGTACTCCAGCGGAACGGGTGTTCGGGGCGTGCCGTGCGGCAGCATGCAGCCATGCCGCTCCACGTCAGCTCCCATCCGGTGGTGCTCGACTGTCTCGCCGGGCTGCGCGACCGCCGCACCGAGCCCGAGGAGTTCCGGGCACTGGCGCGGAAGATCATGACCCTGCTGCTCTACGAGGCGACCACCGAGCTGCCCACGCGCGCCGCGACGGTGACCACGCCGATGACCGAGGCGCCGGCGTCGTATCTCGACGGGGAGGTCGTCGCCATCCCGGTGCTGCGCGCCGGTCTCGGCCTGCTCCCCCCGGTGCTCGACCTGCTGCCGCGGGTGAGCGTCGGCTACCTCGGGCTCGAGCGCGACGAGCACACCGCGGTGGCGCGCATCTACTACCGCAAGCTCCCGCCGATGACCGGCAAGCTGCCGCTGCTGCTCGACCCGATGCTCGCCACCGGTGGCTCCGCCACCCAGGCGCTCGACCTCATCGCCGAGGCGGGCGGCGCCGGCGCGCGCCTGGTGTGCGTCGTCGCCGCGCCCGAGGGGGTGCGCCGCGTGGAGGAGTCGCACCCCGACGTGCGCATCTTCACCGCCGCCCTCGACGACGGGCTCAACGCCAGCGCCTTCATCCTCCCGGGACTCGGCGACTTCGGCGACCGCCTCTTCGGCACCACCGGATCCTGATCCCGCGAGCGCCCATGGCTACCATGGGCGGCGATGAATCTCATGCACCGCCGCTACTGCCGCTCCGACCGCTGGGCGCGCACCGTGGGAGGCTCGGTGATCGGCCCGGTGCTCGACGGTCTCGACCTCGGTGACGACGTCCTCGAGGTCGGCCCGGGGCCGGGCAGGACGACCGACGTGCTGCGCCAGCGCGTCCCGCGCCTGACCTCGCTGGAGATCGACGCGCAGCTCGCGGCCACCCTCGCGGACCGGCTGCGCGGCACCAACGTCGAGGTGGTGCACGGCGACGGCACCGCGATGCCCTTCGCCACCGGCCGCTACACCGCGGCGGTGTGCTTCACCATGCTCCACCACGTCCCCACCCCGCAGCTGCAGGATCGCCTGCTCGCGGAGATGTGCCGGGTGCTCCGGCCCGGCGGGCTGCTCGCCGGCAGCGACAGCGCGGGCGGCACCCTGCTCTTCCGGGCGCTCCACATCGGCGACACCATGGTGGTCGTCGACCCCGGCGCCTTCCCGGCGCGGCTGCGGCGGGCGGGATTCGAGCACGTCTCGGTCGAGCGCACTGCGGGCAGGGTTCGCTTCCGCGGGGTGCGCCCGGCGGCGTAGCCGATGAGCGGAACCCCGAGCGGTCTCCTCCGGCGCGGTGCGGTCTCCGGGTTCGTCGAGCGCCACTCACGTGCCTGGGAGGGGACGATGGCCGCGCTCGCGGTCGGCTTCCTCGTCGCCTCGTTCTGGGACGACGACTCGCCGAGCCGCCTCTCGGTGACGGTGGTCGCGACGCTGACGGTGATCTTCCTCACCGAGTTCACCATCCGCTTCCTCGACGCGCCGGTCCGGCTGCGCTACCTGCGCCATCACTGGCTCGACCTGGTCTCCTGCATCCCGCTGGTCGGCGGGCTGAGG
Source organism: Candidatus Dormiibacterota bacterium (assembly GCA_036269455.1). GTDB lineage: Bacteria > Chloroflexota > Dormibacteria > Aeolococcales > Aeolococcaceae > CF-96. The sequence goes on from DATARS010000038.1 coordinate 9,664, forward strand.
TCGATCCGGCTGCTGCGGCTGCTGCGGCTCGGCCAGCTGCGCCGGGTGCTCGTCGCCGTCGACCGCGACGACCGCCAGACCCTCTGGTTCCTCGGGCCGCTGCTGATCATCGTCTGGGTCGGCGCCGCGACCGCCGCCTGGGTGCTCGAGCACGGCGTCAACCCCGCACTGAGCACCTTCGGCGACGCGCTCTACTGGGCCTTCATCACCTCGACCACGGTCGGCTACGGCGACATCGCGCCGAGGACGACGCAGGGGCGGGTGCTCGCCGGTCTGCTCGCCTTCGCCGGCATCGGCCTGCTCGGCTTCGCCTCGGCACGGATGACCGCGCTCTTTTTGCGGCGGCCCGGCGGCCCCGACGACGCCATGGCCCGCGAGGTGGCGATGCTCCGCATGGAGCTGGCCGCGCTGCGGGAGGTGATCCACCGCCAGGGCACCCGCGGGAGCGGTGAGGAGCGCGGCGAGGTCGAGGTCGAGACCGGCGCCTGAGCGCGACGGCCCGACATGAGAGGAGCCGGTCGGGCGAGGGCTCCCATCGTTCGACGCGCCGCGGTTGCCGACGCCGACCGTCGCGCAGTGTCAGCGCCGGTCAGCCGAACTTCACGCTCCGGTAGGCCTCCGCGCCCAGGTAGCGTGTGCCGCCATGAGGGGGAAGGGTGAACGAGCTGGGTGGGGTGGAGGTGGGCGGCTGAGGGCCGGTACAGTCGTTGGTCTTGTACACGGTCGCCGTCACATCGGTGTTGTTCGTGAAGTCATTCCAGATGTTGTTCGAGTTCGAGGTCTTCGGGAGCGTATGGCACAGGGCATTCTGAGGGTTGGTGAGCGAGCCGTGCTCCACGACCTGGTCCTGACCACTGCGCTGATCGTGTTCCTTGGCCTGGTAGGTGAAGGTCCCAGTGGCGGCCTGGGCTGAGATCAGCGTATTCGTGCTGAACGCCATCATCACCCCCGACAGGGCGACCGCCTGGACGAGACGAGATGGAAGTCCACGCTTGCTCATCGGTTCTCCTCTGAACATGGGTGGCGGACAACTCGAGGATCCGGCCCGGCAGCAGCCGGACCTCGCACCCTACCAGCCTCCTCTCGCCCCTATCCGAGGCCTCATCGGAGGACGTGGACGCTGCGTGGCGCTGGTCTGCGGTCTGATCCTCGCGGTCTCGGGATGCGGTGATGCCGCCTCGCCGGCAGCGTCGCCGCCCGCACCGGTGGCCAGGCGGTCGGCGACGCCGTCGGCTCCCGACAAGGCGCGCCCGCTCACTCCGGCAGAGGCGGCCACCACGATCCGTTCCACCGTGACCCAGGCATCGCCGGTGCTGCTCCCCACCGCCGTCCCGGCAGGCTGGACGGCGGTGGTGGAGACCACCCCGTCGACCTTCATGGTGACCTACATCGCTCCCAACGGCGTCGACGCGGACCTCC
>DATARS010000039.1:0-8953 GCA_036269455.1 Candidatus Dormiibacterota bacterium
CAGCGGTCGACGGTCACCGCCGCGGCGCCGACCTCGGCTGCGAGCCGCTCGAGCCGGCCGACCAGGAGGCGGCGGAGTGCACAGGCGGCGACGTGGCGGGCGGTGGTCTCCGGGCGCGGGGCGTAGACCGGGAGGGTGCGCCAGCGGGCCAGCCTCGGCGCCCGCCCGCGAAGCCGGTTCAGCGGCTCGGCCCCGTCGGTGCAGACGGCGAACAGGTCGAGGTCGGCGCGTCCCGCGGCCCAGGCGCCGAGCGGGTCGACGACGGCGTCGTGCTTGATGTCGAGGAGCAGCGGCAGCCGGCCGGCGAGGTGCTCGACGGCCTCGTCGAGGGTGAGCAGCCCGGGGGCCTCGGCCCGCGCCCGGTCGAGCCCGGTGGTCTCGATCGAGGCACCCGAGGCGAGCAGCAGGTCGTGGCGGAGCACGATGGTGCCGTCCCCGCTCAGGGCCACGTCGACCTCGAGGCGGGCGAGGTCGAGCCCGAGTGCGGCGTCGAGGCCGGCGCGGTCGTGGGTGCCCCCCGGGCGTGACGCGGCCAGCCCGGCGTGGCCGATGAGCTGCACGCGCCCATCCTGGCAGCAGATGTGCGGGTGGCGCGGCGTCGGATCGCCCGTACCATAGGAGATCAGAGATGTCGCGCCTCCGCGCCGCCGCCGCCGTCCTCGTCCTCGGCGCGCTCGCGGCCTGGGGGGCGCAGGGTGCTCGCCCGCCGGCGGCGTCGCGCCCCGCCCCGGTCTCGCGGGGCGCGGCGGGTGGCCCCGGCTTCGTCCGGGTGCCGGTCGCCGGCGCTCCACCGGTGGCGGGCATGCCCTGGTTCCTGACCATCGGCGACTCCATCACCTTCGGCTACACCCGCGACCCGCAGCTGGCCGGCACCAACATCTCCTGGGCCGGCGTGCTCGAGCGGCGGCTCGCCGCCGGGGGCCGGCGCTGGCGGCTCTTCGACATCGCCTGCCCGGGCGAGAGCACCGTCTCCTACCCGCAGCGCTGCCCCGGACGCCGGCAGATGCCGCTGCTCGCCGGGCGGTCGCAGCGCGCCGTCGCCCTCGACGCCATCGCCGCCCATGGCGCCGACCTGCGGCTGATCGTGGTCGCCCTCGGCGCCAACGACCTCCTCCAGGCGCTCAGGGCCGATGCCACCATCACCCAGGTGGACCTGATCGCCCATCTCGAGGCGATCCTCACCGACCTGCGCGCCGCCGCCCCGGGGGTGCCGATCGTGGTCGCCGGCATGTACAACCCGTTCGCGCTCGCGTCGCCCCGCACCGAGGCCGACCTCGCCCCGATCGACGCCGCGATCGCCGCCCTCGGGGCACGGCTCGGCGACCCCTACGCCGACTTCCACGCCGCCATCAACCAGCCCTCCGACGGCGCCCCGCTCTGCAGCCTCGTCGACTGCGCCGACCTCGACATCCACCCCACGACGCTCGGCCAGCAGCGCCTCGCGCAGTCGGTGCTTGGGGTGATTCCCGGGCCGTAGGTCAGCCCGGGCGCCAGCCGTCGCCGTGCCAGTGCCAGCTGCGGCGGAGCCGGGAGGGGTCGCCGGGGGAGCCGGCTCCGACGAGCAGCGGCCGTCCCGACACCGGGTCGGTGATCAGCCCCGAGGCGACGCCGTCGCCGCCGATCGCCGGGGCGACCGCGGAGAAGACGTAGCTCCAGGCGCGGCCGTTCCAGAGCCAGGTGGTGCCGCCGGCGGTGCCGGTCTCGAAGAGCAGGACCCGCTGTGCGGCGGTGTCGGCAGCCATCCAGGTCGACCCCGGACGCACCGCGACCGGGGGTCCCTGACGGCGCTGTGTCCAGGTGCGGCCATCCCAGCTCCAGGTCGCGGCGGGGGAGGCCGCAGGGCCCACCGCGGTGACCAGGAGCGGATGACCGGTCAGCGGGTCGGTGGCGACCACCGGCGGGCCGGTGAGCAGCGGCTCGGCCGGCGCGCGGGCGGCCGACCACTGCTGGCCGTCCCAGAGCCAGGTCTGTGCCGGCGCGCCCGCCCGCCCGGTGACCAGCACCGTGGTGTGGGTGGCGGTGTCCGCCGCCATCGCCGACCACGGCCCCAGCCGCGGCGGGGTCTCGGGGAGCTGGAGGGTCCAGCCCACCCCGTCCCAGGTCCAGGTGTCGGTGAGCGCGCCGCCCGCGCCCTGGCCGCCGGTGAGGACCACCTGGTGGCGGGCGCCGTCGTAGGCGGCGAGCCCGCCGGAGCGCGCCGGCGGCGAGGCGCCGGGGTGGACCTGGAGCCACCGCCGGCCGTCGAAGACCCAGGTGTCGTCGAGCAGCCGGCTGCCGGGCGCGACCCCGCCGAAGAGCACGACGAGCTGGCTCCCCGGCCCGGCGGCCACCGCCTCGCCGCGGCGCAGCGGGGGTGCCGTCGTCGTGACCACCGGCGCGGCGGTGGTGGTCGCCGCGGCGTCGTGGGCCCGGGCGGCGGGCGGCGTCGGGCGGAGCAGCGCGGTGCCCGCGCCGATCACCGCCGCGACGCCGATCAGGGCCCCGGCGACAGCCAGGGGCCTGCGCCAGAGCGGCAGCCCGGCCGCCTCGGCGATGGGCGGGTCGGGCGCGGGCCCGGGCGCGCTGCTGGTCGCCGCCACCGTGGCCTCGGTGTCCGGCGGCGGGGCGGCCGCCGGGGTCGCCGTGCCGGGGACCGTCCACGACCCGCGCATCAGGGCGAGCAGCCGGACGGGGTCGAGCGGCTGCGGGTCGGGGACGACCACCCCGGCCTGGGGCAGCCGCTGAGCCCACTCGCGCAGCCGCGCCGCCTGGTCGGAGAGCTCGGCGATCCGGGCCCGGTAGTCGGCGAGGATCTCGGGGGACACCGTCGTCGACACCCGCTCGCGCAGTGGCGGCGGGAGCACCACGTAGCCGTCGACGACCGCCTCGCGGAAGGAGCGGTCGGTGATCCCGATGACGCGGTGGAGGATCTCGACCGCCTCGCGCAGCCGCTCGACCTGGCCGCCGGGGTCGTCGGGGACCTCCGGCCGGCGGGTCAGCCGCATCGCCGGACCCCGCTCACACGTGTTTTCCTTACGCTCGCAGCGCTGACGCGCTGCATGATAGGGGGGCAAGTATGCCCCCAGGCCATCAGCTCCTTCGTCGCTGACAGCCTTCCCCCTGGAGCTGCTGCGCTGGCGCGCAGCGCTGTCCAAACGGTCAGTTCGGGACCACCACGAAGGCGAGGTCGACGGGGGTGAGCGCCACCACGGCGACGCGGTAGGCGGGCTGGCCCTCGGGGGTCAGGATCGTGGTCCAGCCGTCGCCCTGCTGCACCTCGACGACGTACTCGCCGAGCGGCACGCCGGCGAAGCTGAACTCGCCGTGGTCGTTGGTGCGGGACAGGTAGTACGGGGGCTGGGTCTCGTAGCCGCCGTAGACGGCGCGGTAGTGGCTGCCGAGGCGCACCAGGGTCCCCGTCACCGGGGTGCCGTCGTGCCGCACCAGGGTGCCCTGCACCGGCTGGGGGGCGGCGAGCATCTGCTGGGCGGTGCGCGCCTGGGGGCTGCTCGGGAAGCGGGCGAGGATGCGGTCGAGGTCGCGCTGCGCGGTGGTCTCGTCGTGGTGGTCGAGCGCCTGGTTGGCGGCGGCGATCAGCGCGTCGGGCAGCAGCGCCTCCGCCCGGGTCGCGTCGGCGCCGCCGGGCGCGGCGGCGATGAGGTCGTCGAGGGCGGTCACCGCCGCGGCGGCGTCGCCCCGCTGGAGCAGCAGCCGCGCCGCTCCCAGCGCGTACGAGGGGCGGAGCCGCTTCGCCTGGGCGGCGAGGTCGGGCGGGGGCAGGCTCGCCAGGGCGGCGTCGACCCGCCGCAGGGCGACGTCGAACTGCCCGGCGGCGGCCTGGCGCTGGGCGTCGGCCAGCGCGATCCGCGCCCCCTCGCGCTCGCGGTCGGCGATCAGCGCCGGGTCGCCGACCTGGTTGACCGCGGCGAGCGCCTCGTCGACCCTGCCCTCGGCGGCGAGCGCCGACGCCCAGTCGAGCAGGGTGCGCTGGGCGTCGAGGTCGGCGGCGTCGACATGGGCGCGGGCGAGCAGGTAGAGCGGCCCCGTCTCGGCGGCCACCGCCCGAAAGACGGCCACGGCCTGCTCGTAGGCGTGGGTGTCGCGGTAGTGCCGGGCGTCGCCGACCGACCCGTTCACCGCCCACAGACCGCCGAGCTCGATCCCTCCGGCGGCGGCCATGGGAACCAGCGCGAGCACGAGGCCGAGCATGCGCCGCCGCCGCGGTCGCCGCCCCCGCCGCAGGGCTGCGTGCACCTCGAGGGCGCCGGGGTCGAGGAGGGGCGGAGGGCCGATCACGCTCTACCTGCGCTGGCGCTGCCCGTCGTCACGGCCCTCGAGACGGCCCTCGAGCTGCCGGGTGCGCTCGAAGGCGGCCCAGACCGCGTCGCTGACCACGGTGCGCAGCCGGCCGCGCTCGAGCTCGTAGAGCGCCTCCGCCGAGGTGCCCCCCGGCGAGGTGACCATGTCGCGCAGCTCGGCGACGTGGCGGCCGCTGCCCAGGGCGAAGGCGGCCGACCCCGACATGGTGTCGAGCACCAGCTCGCGGGCGACGTGCCGGGGGAAGCCGAGGTGGACCGCGGCGTCCACGAGCGCCTCGATGAACAGGAAGATGTACGTCGGCCCGGTGCCGCTCACCGCCGTGGCCATCGCCACCTGGCGCTCGTCGTGGACCTCGAACTCGCGCCCCAGGGCCGAGAGCATGGTGCGGGTGCGCTCCTTCTGCGGGGTGGTGACGGCGCCGGTGGCGTACCACACCGTCACCCCCTGGCCGATCTGGGCGGGGGTGTTGGGCATGGAGCGGACGATCGCGGGGTGGTTGAGGCCGTCGCCGAGCGCTCGGGTGCTGGCGCCGGCGATCACCGAGAGGACGAGCTGGTCGTCGGTGAGCACGGTGCGCAGCTCGGGCATCACCGTGGGCAGCACCTGGGGCTTGACCGCGAGCAGGACGACGTCGGCGCCCTCGGCCGCGGCCTGGTTGGAGGCGGCGGTGGAGACGCCGTGGCGCTCGGTGAGCACCCGGCGCCGCTCCTCGCGCGGATGGCTGCAGCAGACCTGGGAGGGGTCGACGAGCTCCCTGCCGAGCATCCCGGCCACCATCGCCTCGGCCATGGCGCCGGTGCCGACCACGCCGATTCGGGCCCCGGCGAACGCCGCCCGCGCCTCCATCAGGTGCCGAGGCCGCCGAACAGGCCGCCGGTCGGCGGCTTGGGAGCGGTGGGATCGGCGGTCGGCTTGGTGATGGTGATCTTCGCCCCGTAGTCGTGGAGGTGGGCGCCGACGGCGACGTCGAAGTCGAGGGTGCCGTTGGGCCCCTTCTTCACCTTCGGCGCCGGGCTGGCGCCGCCGAAGAGGCCGCCGATCTTCGAGAAGTCGAAGGAGAAGGCGAGCTTCATGTCGACGCGGTCGAGGTTGCCGGTGCTCGGCTCGACGTAGATGTCGAGGCTGCCGTTCTTCACGGTGATGAACTGCTTGAAGAGGTCGGAGAGGCCGCTGAGGTTCGGGCCCTGGCTGGAGACCGAGGCGCCGAGCACCTGGTCGAGCACGTTCTGGTCGATGTTCGCCTGGAGGTGCTCGACGCCGATGCCGTCCTGGGTGGTGCTTCCCAGGTCCTTCATGTCGGGGAGGAAGCCGAGGTAGTTGGTGAGGTCGCCGGGGGTGATGCCGATCCCCGCGGTCAGCGAGCTGAGCTGCCCCGCGGCGGCGAACCTCCTGCCGTCCTTGGAGTAGAAGGTCTGCCCGTCGTAGACCACGATCGTGGCGTTGTCGTAGTCGGGCTGCAGGGTGACGTTGAGCTGGAGCCGCTTGGGGCTCTCCTGGTCCTCCCTGCCGCTCAGGGTGTAGCCGTTCGACGCCGCACCCAGCTTCTGGAGTTCGGCGGCGCTCACCCCGGTGAGGTGGCTGGTGTCGATCACGAAGCGGCCGCTGAGGTCGGCGCGGAGCGACTGCTGCGCCACCTTCTGGGAGGTGAGCTTGACGATGTCCTTGGCGCTCAGGCCGCTGATCGCCGAGGACGAGCCGCACCCCGGGAGCAGGGCGGTGACGGCGCCGATGGCGAGCATGAGGCGGGCGGAGCGCATCGCGGAACGACCTCGGGAGCGGGCTGAGCGACGGGGATCCACGATAACGCAGCACGGCGCCCGCGCCCCTGAACACGCGGCCGGGACGGTTTCTCTACCCTGCGCGGAATGATCGTCCTCGACGGGTCGCCGCTCACCGTCGAGGAGGTGCTCTCCGTCGCCCGCGACGGAGAGCGGGTCGAGCTCGGCGAGGCGGCGCGGGTGCGCATGGCAGCCTCCCGGGCCGTGGTCGACGACCTCGACCGCCGCAACCGGGTCGTCTACGGGGTGACCACCGGCTTCGGCGCCCTCGCCGACCGGGCGATCGAGCCCGAGCACCGCGCCACCCTGCAGGCCGCGGTGGTGCGCAGCCACGCCGCCGGGATGGGCCCGCCCCTCGACGCCGAGGTGGTGCGCTGGATGCTGCTGCTCCGCGCGCGCACCCTCTGCGCCGGCTACTCGGGGGTGCGGCCCGCGCTCGCCGAGGCGATCGTCGGGCTGCTCAACGCCGGCCTCGTCCCCCACGTGCCCGAGCTCGGCTCGCTCGGCGCCTCGGGCGACCTGGCGCCGCTCGCCCACGCCGCCCTCTGCCTGCTCGGCGAGGGCTGGGTCAGGGGCTCCGGCGGCGTCCCCGAGCCGGCCGCCCCGGCGCTCGCCGCCGCCGGCCTCGACGCGGTGACCGTGGAGGCCAAGGAGGGGCTGGCGCTGATCAACGGCACCGACGCGATGGCCGCGACCCTGGCGCTGGCCGTGGCCGACGTCGAGCGGCTGCTCACCGCCGCCGACTGCACCTGCGCGATGAGCGTCGAGGCCCTGCTCGGCACCGAGCGCGCCTACGACGAGGAGGTGGTCGCGCTGCGCCCCGCACCCGGACAGCAGGCGAGCGCCGCCAACCTGCGCCTGCTGCTCGCCGGCAGCCCGCTGGTCGCCTCGCACCGCGCCTCCCACCACGCCGTCCAGGACGCCTACTCGCTGCGCTGCGCCCCCCAGGTCCACGGCGCCGCCCGCGACCTCTGCGCGGCGGCGCGGACCACCGTCGAGCGCGAGCTCGCCGCCGTCGTCGACAACCCCCTGGTGCTGGTCGAGCGTGCCGAGCTGCTCAGCTCGGGGAACTTCCACGGCCAGGGGCTCGCCTACGCCGCGGACATGCTCGCCTGGCTCTGCGCCGACCTCGCCTCGATCAGCGAGCGCCGGGTCGACCGCCTGCTCGACCCGGCGCGGTCGCGGGGGCTGCCCGCCTTCCTCAGCCCCGACCCGGGGGTGAACAGCGGGCTGATGATCGCCCAGTACACCGCCGCCGGCTGCGTCACCGCGCTTCGCGCCGCCGCCTCGGCGGTGTCGACCCAGAACGTGCCGGTGAGCGCCGGCCAGGAGGACCACGTCTCGATGGGCTGGACCGCCGCGCTGCGCACCCGCCGCAGCGTCGCCGACCTCCGCCGGGTGCTCGCCGTCGAGGCGGTCGCCGCCGCCCAGGCGCTCGAGCTGCGCCGCCCCGGACGGCCGGGTCCGGCGACCGGCGGGCTGCTCGCGTCGCTGCGCGAGCGCGTCGCCCGGCTCGAGGCCGACCGTCCCCTCGCCGGCGACCTCGCCGCCGCCGAGGAGTGGCTCGCCGCCGATGCGTGGCGGGCGCCGGTCGAGGCCGTCACCGGCGAGGCGCTGCGATGAGCCCGGCGGGCCCACGGCCGGTCCGCGCCCTCCGGGGCACCGCGCGCAGCTGCCGCTCCTGGCAGACCGAGGCGGCGCTCCGCTGCCTGATGAACAACCTCGACCCCGAGGTCGCCGAGGACCCCGACCGGCTGGTGGTCTACGGCGGCACCGGCCGGGCGGCGCGGTCCTGGGACTGCTTCGACGCCATCGTCGCCCGGCTCCGCGACCTCCGCGAGGACGAGACCCTGCTGGTGCAGTCGGGCAAGCCGGTCGGGGTGACCCGCACCCACGAGATGGCGCCGCGGGTGCTCATCGCCAACTCCCTGCTCGTCCCCGCGTGGGCGACGTGGGAGGAGTTCTGGCGACTGGAGGCGGCGGGGCTGACGATGTACGGCCAGATGACCGCCGGGTCCTGGATCTACATCGGCACCCAGGGCATCCTCCAGGGGACCTACGAGACCTTCGCGGCGATCGCCGAGCTGCGCTTCGGCGGCAGCCTCCGCGGCCGGCTCGTGCTCACCGCCGGGCTCGGCGGGATGGGCGGCGCCCAGCCGCTCGCGGTGACCCTCAACGACGGCGTCGCCCTCTGCCTGGACGTCGACCCGGTGCGGGTCGAGCGCCGCCACGCGACCGGCTACCTCGACGAGGTGGCGGAGTCGCTCGACGACGCGGTGCGCCGCTGCGACACCGCCCGCGAGGAGGGGCGGCCGCTGAGCGTCGGGGTCTGCGCCAACGCCGCCGAGGGGCTGGCGGCGCTGCTCGACGCCGGGCTCGCCGCCGACGTGGTCACCGACCAGACCAGCGCCCACGATCCGCTGGGCGGGTACATCCCCGCCGGGCTCGACGTGGCCGCCGCCGCCGCACTGCGCGCCACCGACCCCGCCGCCTACGTCGAGCGCGCCCGCGAGTCGATGGCCCGGCACTGCGCGGCGATGGTCGCCTACCAGCGCCGCGGCGCCGAGGTCTTCGACTACGGCAACTCGCTGCGCGACGAGGCGCGCCGTGGCGGCTTCGCGGACGCGTTCGCCTACCCCGGCTTCGTCCCCGCCTACATCCGCCCGCTCTTCTGCCGCGGCCGCGGGCCCTTCCGCTGGGTGGCGCTGAGCGGCGACACAGCCGACATCGCGGTGACCGACAGGGCCGTCTCCGAGCTCTTCCCGGATGACGACCGCCTCCAGCGCTGGCTGCGGCTGGCTCGCGAGCGGGTGCCGTTCCAGGGGCTGCCGGCGCGGATCTGCTGGCTTGGCGCCGGCGAGCGACACCTCGCCGGG
>DATARS010000040.1:0-26385 GCA_036269455.1 Candidatus Dormiibacterota bacterium
GCCCCGCCGCGAGCCTCTGGGGGCAGGTATGCCCCCAGGCCATCAGCTCCTTCGTCGCTGACAGCCTTCCCCCTCAGGCTGCTGCGCTGACGCGCAGCCCTGCCGCGAGCCTCTGCATGTATAAACCCGCCCGTGCTCCACGCCGACCACATCCCGACACCGAACGAGATCCGCGACGCGGCGGTGCGGCTGCGTGCGGTGGCGCTCACCACCCCGATGGAGCGCAGCCCGCGGCTCTCGCGCGACCACGGCTGCGAGCTGCTGATCAAGCGCGAGGACCTGCAGATCACCCGCAGCTACAAGATCCGCGGCGCCTACAACCTGATCGAGCAGCTGCCCGAGGCGGTGCGCGGGCGCGGAGTGGTGTGTGCGAGCGCGGGCAACCATGCCCAGGGGGTCGCCTACAGCTGCGCGCGCCTCGGCGTCCCCGCGTTCGTCTTCCTCCCCCGGAGCACGCCGCGGCAGAAGCTCGCCCGCATCCGCGAGATCGGCGGCGAGCACAGCCGCATCGAGCTCGCCGGCGACAGCTACGACGAGGCCGCCCAGAGCGCGATCGCCTTCGCCGACACCAGGGGTCTGCCCGTGGTCCCGCCCTTCGACCACCCCGACATCATCGCCGGGCAGGGCACCGTCGGACTGGAGATGGTCGACGGTGCCGACGAGCCGCCCGAGGTACTGGTGGTGCCGGTCGGCGGCGGCGGGCTGATCGCCGGCATCGCCGCGTACGTCCGCCGCGAGCATCCCGGCACCGTCATCATCGGCGCCGAGCCCGAGGGCGCGCCGAGCATGACCGAGGCGCTGCGCGCCGGGGCTCCGGTGTGGCTGCCGAGCCTCGACCCCTTCGTCGACGGCGCCGCGGTGCGCCAGGTCGGCGAGCTGCCGCTGCGCATCACCGCCGAGCTCGTCGACGAGGTGGTCGTGGTGAGCGAGGGCGCGGTCTGCACCGCGATGCTCAGCCTCTACCAGCACGAGGGCATCGTCGCCGAGCCGGCGGGCGCGCTCGCGATCGCCGCCCTCGACCGGATCTCCGAGCGGGTCGGCGGCCGCCGGGTCGCGTGCGTTCTCAGCGGGGGCAACAACGACGTCAGCCGCTACGCCGAGGTGATCGAGCGCAGCCTGGTGCACGAGGGGCTCAAGCACTATTTCCTCGTCGAGTTCCCGCAGCGTCCCGGCGCGCTGCGCGGCTTCATCGACGGCGCGCTCGGGCCCGGCGACGACATCAGCTTCTTCGAGTACACCAAGAAGACCAACCGCGAGAGCGGCCCGGCGCTCGTCGGCATCGAGCTCGCCCGCCGCGAGGACCTCGAGCCGCTGCTCGAGCGGATGAGCCGCACCGGCATCAGCTTCGAGCGCCTCGACTCGCGCAGCCCGCTGTTCTCGTTCCTCGTCTGACCTCACCGGTGCGTCACGAGCGCTGCCGGGCTGCGATGATCAGCCGGCGAGCGGCGAGGATCGACGACCAGGGGGTGGTGAGGTGACCGAGCAGCGCATCAGCCAGATCCGCTTCATGGCGCAGGGCATCCTGGACGGCAAGGACTGGAAGATCGCGCCCCAGGACGCCCTCGACCTCATCGGCGAGGTGGACCGGCTGCGCGGTCTGTGCAACCAGATGCAGGACGAGCGCGCCAGGATCCTCGACCTGCTCCTCGACGCCCGCGTCATCGAGGGCCGGCTCGCCGACAGCCGGCCGGTGAACAACCTCGCCGAGCACTGGGCGGGGATCGAGTCCGTCCTCTCCCGCTGAGTGCACCGCGCATCTACCGGGTCCGCGACATCGCGGATAGATTGGGCGGGATGATCGAGGAGATCCCCCGTCCGCAACCGCTGCGGACCCTGGTGGCGACGGCCCGGCTGACCGACCGCGAGCGCATCGTGCGCGCCCTCGACCGCGCCGGCGGCTACGACGTCCTCGCCGAGACCGGTGACGGCCGCAGCGCCGTGAGGCTCAGCGGCCAGATCGACGCCGAGCTGGTCCTCGTCGACGTCGACATGCCCGAGCTCTGCGCCATCGATGCGACCCCGGCGATCCTGCACAAGGTGCCGGGTGCCACCATCGTCGTGCTCACCCGGCCGGGCGACGACTCCGGCGGGGCGATGGCGGTGCGCTTCGGCGCCCGCTCCCACGTCCCCATCGACAGCCCGCCCGAGGTCCTCCTCGCCGCGCTCGCCGCGGCGCTGTCGCGCGAGCTCGCCGGACGGCAGCCCGCGCCGGCGCCGGCCGGCACCCCCGCGCCGGCCTGGTGGTCGGAGCTCTGAGGCGGGGAAGGCCGCGGCGCGACCTTCCCCGCCGGCAGCGGAGAGAGAGGGCGAGCTGGTGATCAGGCGGCGACGCGCGCGTGGGTCTCGACCGCCTGGTTGATCAGCGCCCGCCAGCGCTCCCAGGTGGTGAGCACCTGGTGCGGACGGACGACGTGCGGCGACCATTCCTCCTCTCCGGCGCGGCGCACGGCGAGGACGATGGCGGGGTTGCGGCCCGGCGATGCGGGGCCGACGACGAGGGCGGGGACGGGTCCGGCGGCGACGCCGCGGGCGGCGACGAGCACGCCAGGGTGGCGATGCCACGCAGGCTGGGCCATGAGGAAGTCTCCACTCGGCCCCGCTGCTCCTTCGGCAGCCCGGCTGTCTGCGTGAGACCCGTGGCTTTGCGTCCCCGCCTCGCGACGGGTTTGCCTGTTTGTCGGGAGCCGACGTCCGCAGGGTAGCCTCCCACGGATGGCGCCGCCGCGCGGAGCCCGTGACAGAAGGATGGTGATCCCGTCCACCGTGATATACAGGGCGGCGCTCGGGCCGGGGCCATGGGAGGAGGAGCAGGGTGCCAGCCGCCGTCGGCGTTCCCCGTGAGACCGGGGAGGGAGAGAAGCGCGTCGCCACCGTGCCGCTGGTGGTCCCGACCCTGACCCGCCTCGGGCTCGAGGTGGTCGTCGAGCGCGGCGCCGGCGAGGCCGCCGGCTTCCTCGACGAGGCGTACACCGCCAGGGGCGCGCGCATCGCCGACCGGGCCGAGGTGCTGCGCTGCGGCGTCGTCGCCGCCGTCGACGTCACCCGCCTCGCGAAGGACGGCGACGCGCCGCCGAAGGGCACGGTGGTGATCGGCTTCTGCAACCCGCTCGGCGGCGAGGCGGTCAGGGGCCTGGCCGAGCGCGGGCTCACCACCCTCTCGATGGAGCTGATGCCGCGCATCACCCGCGCCCAGAGCATGGACGCGCTCTCCTCGCAGGCCAACCTGGCCGGTTACAAGGCGGTGCTGCTCGCCGCCGAGCTCCTCCCCAAGATCTTCCCGATGCTGACCACCGCCGCGGGGACCATCCCCCCCGCGCGGGTGCTGGTGATCGGCGCCGGGGTCGCCGGCCTCCAGGCGATCGCCACCGCGCGCCGGCTCGGCGCCGTCGTCGAGGCCTACGACGTCCGCCCGGCGGTGAAGGAGCAGGTGGAGAGCCTCGGGGCGAAGTTCGTCGAGCTGCCCCTCGAGGAGGCCTCCGCCGAGGACGCGGGCGGCTACGCCAAGGCCCAGGACGAGAGCTTCTACCGGCGCCAGCAGGAGACCATGACCAAGGTGGTGGCGGCGAGCGACGTGGTCATCACCACCGCGCTGGTGCCCGGCCGCAAGGCCCCGGTGCTGGTGACCACGGCGATGGTGGAGGGGATGGTCCCGGGGTCGGTGGTAGTCGACCTCGCCGCCGAGCAGGGCGGCAACGTCGAGCCCTCCGAGCCGGGGAGGGTCGTGGACGTCAAGGGCGTCTCCGTGGTCGGCGCCGTCAACCTGCCCGCGAGCGTCGCCCAGAACGCCAGCTCGATGTACGCCAAGAACGTGGCCACCTTCCTCCAGCACCTGGTCAAGGACGGCGAGCTCCGGCTCGACACCGAGGACCAGATCACCCGGGAGACGCTGGTCACCCGCGACGGCGAGGTGGTCAACCCGCGCGTCCGCGAGGCGCTGGGCATGCCGTCGGCCGCCCCGGCCGGCTGAGGCTCTCAGCCCGGGGCGACGGCCTCCAGCCCCGGCGGGGGCGCCGACCCGGCGTCCGGCCACCAGCCCGCCGCCACCCCGGCGGCCACCGCCGCGCCGCGCGCCGCACACTCGGCCGCGTCCGCCCGGAGCACCGGCGCGGCCAGCCGCCGCGCCTTGGCCCGCACCCAGGGCAGGCTGCGGGCCCCTCCGCCGGCGACGAGCACCCGCTCGGCGGGCCCCGCCAGCCGCTCGCAGAGGGCGGCGCCGGCGGCGGTGCGCGCGGCCAGCTCGTCGAGGACCGCGCCCCAGAGCTCGCCCGGGGTGAGCCTGGAGGGGAACTCGGGCCCCGGGGCGCCGGCGAGGATGGCGTCGACGAGACCGGTCGCCGCGCCGGGGCCGGCGCCGGCGACCGCCGCGGCGTCGAGCTCCTCGAGCGGGGGGGAGCCGAGGGCGGCGGCGACGGCGGCCAGGACCGGCCCGGCCCGGGGTCCCCGGCCCAGCAGCGCCCAGCCCTCGCCGTCGGGCCGGGCCGACACCGCCACCCCGAGCTCGAGGGCCCGCCGCAGGGTGGCCGGCCCGAGTCCGCCGGGGAGGCGGCGGACCAGGGACTCCGCGGTGCCGACGGAGTCGACGAGGTCACCGAGCCCGGCCACGCAGCCGGCGGCGGCGGCGAGGTGGTCGTGGCCCGCGGAGGTCACCGGGATGCCCGCCGCCAGTCCCGACCATGCGGAGGCGTCCGCGGTGACGCGGCCGGCGACGCTCCCCGCCGCCACCACCGCCGGCAGGGCGGCGACCGCGACCCCGATCGCGGCGGCGACCTCGGGCAGGTACTCGCGGGCGCCGACGTCGTACCAGCCGGTGCGGCTGGCCAGGCTTGGGTCGGTGACCGCCGCGCCGCTCAGCGCGTGCACGCAGAGCTCGGGCACCCCCAGCCAGCCCCCGGGGCCGCGCCCGGAGCGCTCCACCCACCAGCCGAGCTTGGCCACCGAGGAGACCGTCCGCAGGCGGCGCCCGGTGCGCTCCTCCAGCGCCCGGCCGCCCCGGTGACGCAGCCGCTCGACGACCGCCTCGCCGCGGGGGTCGTACCAGGCGATCACCGGTCCCAGCGGGTGGCCCGCGGCGTCGAGGGGGGCGCCGCACTCGGCCATGCCCGCCACCCCCACGCCCGCCACCGCGCCGAGCCCGGGGCCGAGCGCGCGCAGCGCCCCGGCGACCGCCGCGAGCAGCTCGTCGACGCCCATCTCCACCCCGCCGTCGCGCTGCGCGAAGGGCGTCGCCACCGCGGCGACGCCGCGCTGACGGCCGGCGCGGTCGAGCAGCGCCGCCTTGATCCGGGTGCTGCCGACGTCGAGACCGAGCAGGGTGGGCGCCGCGGATGTGGGCACGTACACACACTCGCACGCCGTCCCGCTCGGGCGCCATCCACAACGCCGGAAACCGGGCGCAAGTCTCTTCCCACAACGTCCGTTTCTCTCCTACACGGGCAGTGCCGCCCGAACCGCCCGGCGGGTGCGGCTCAGCGTTCTGGACTTTGGGAAGAAGGTCATGGCAGCGCCGATTCGCCGCACCACGCAGAACAGCACCGAGGGGGCCGGGGCCGCTCCTGGCGCTCCGTCCACCACCCTCGCGCAGTGGCTCGTGAACGTCAACGAGGACGACGAGATCCGCCGTTACAACACCGGAGTCGCCCTGTGGCGGCTGATCGTGGACGCGGAGCGCCGCGCCCTCGTCGCCCAGCGCCTCGAGACCGCACTGCTGCTGCTCGATCGGGCCGCCTGAGCGGTTCTCATCCGCGCGGTCAGTTCACAACGGCGGCTCCCGGCCTGTACCCTGCCGGGGATATGCGCATCCTCGTCCTCGGAGCCGACGGCTACCTGGGGTGGCCGACCGCCCTGCATCTCTCGGCGCGCGGTCACGACGTGATCGCCGCCGACAGCCTGGTCCGGCGTCGCTGGGACCGGGCCTGCGGCACCCACAGCCTGGTGCCGCTGTCGTCCATGCCCACCCGCGTGGCCCGCTGGGAGTCGGAGAGCGGACACCGCATCCGCTGGCAGCGACTCGACGTCTGCGATCTGCAGGCGCTGCGCTCGCTGATCTCCGCCGAGGCCCCCGACGCGGTGGTGCACTTCGCCGAGCAGCGCTCCGCGCCCTACTCGATGATCAGCGCGAGCCACGCGATCGAGACCCAGGTCAACAACGTCGTGGGAACCCTCAACCTTCTCTTCGCCCTGCGTGACGTCGCCCCCGACTGCCACCTGGTCAAGCTCGGCACCATGGGCGAGTACGGGACCCCGAACATCGACATCGAGGAGGGGTTCATCGACATCGAGCACAACGGCCGTCGCGACCGCCTCCCGTATCCGAAGCGGCCGGGCTCCTTCTACCACCTCTCCAAGGTCCACGACAGCCACAACATCGAGTTCACCTGCCGGGCCTGGGGGCTGCGCGCCACCGACCTCAACCAGGGCGTGGTCTACGGAATGTCGACTCCGGAGACCGACGTGCATGCCGCGCTGTCGACGCGCTTCGACTACGACGACATCTGGGGCACGGCGCTCAACCGCTTCTGCACCCAGGCCGCCGTCGGCCACCCCATCACCGTGTACGGCAAGGGCGGCCAGACCCGCGGCTTCATCGACATCCGCGACACCGTGCGCTGCATCGAGCTGGCCGCGCTGAACCCGGCGAGCCCCGGCGAGTTCCGGGTGTTCAACCAGTTCACCGAGCAGTTCAGCATCCTCGACCTCGCCGAGCGGGTGCGCAGCGCGCGCGAGACGCACGGGCTCGACACCGTCATCGACCATCTCCCCAACCCGCGCACCGAGCTCGAGCAGCACTACTACAACGCGCGCCACCAGAAGCTCATCGACCTCGGCCTCCAGCCCCACCTGCTGGAGCAGACGCTGATCGACAGCGTGATCACCCGGGTCGAGCGGCTGCGCTCGCGGGTCCGGCCGGGGATGTTCGCCCCCCGCGTCGACTGGAGGGCGCGCGAGCAGGGCTTCACCGAGACCGGCCACGCCGCCACCGCGCAGAGCGCGCGCAGCCTGGTCGGCCGCCACACCCACGTGCCCGAGCTGGAGCCGAGCGGAGCCCGGTAGCCGGAGGTTACCGCCAGCTCTGTCGGTAACGGATGAGCTCTCGGATCGCCCGGAGCACCGCGCGCGGCCGCGCCCCCGAGCGCCGGCCCAGCTCGCGGGGATGATGGGGGACGGGCACCTGGAGGGTGCGCCTGCCGTCGCGCCGGGCCTTGCAGTAGAGCTCGGCGTTGATCAGCGCGCTGCGCGACTCGAGCTCGATGGAGGTCAGGAAGTCGGTGCGCATCAGCTTCAGCGCGCAGTCGACGTCGCGCACCCTCAGCCCGTAGAGGACCCGCAGCACCAGGTTGAAGACGCCGCTCACCACCGAGCGGATGGCGGCGTCCTGGCGGCGGCGGCGCCAGCCGGCGACCATGTCGGCGCCGTCGAGCACACCGGGGACGAGAAGCGCGAGGTCGGCCACGTCGAACTGCCCGTCGGCGTCGGTGAAGGCGGTGTAGTCCATCCGGGCGGCGCGCAGCCCGTCGCCGACGCTGATCCCGTACCCGCTCTTGTGCTCGTGACGGATCACCCGGACGTCGAGGCCGTGCTCGTCCCCGAGCCGCTCGGCGAGCTCGCCGGTGCCGTCGGTGCTGCCGTCGTCGACGACGATCACCTCGACGCGTCCGGCGATGGTGGGGAGCACCCGCGCCGCGTGGGGCAGGAGCAGGCGCAGGCTGGCCGACTCGTTGTGCGCGGGCATGACCAGGGAGAGACTGCTGAGCCGCTGGATCTCGGGGAGGAGCGCCGTCACCGCCATGCGTGCGCCGATCATAGGCGGCCGATGCCCCCCCTCCGCCACCTGCGCCCGCTCCCCGCGGGTCTGGCGCTGCTCGCGCTGCTCCGCCTGCCCTCGTTCTTCGAGCCCGCCTGGTACACGGACGAGGCCGGCTACGCGACCGCCGCGCGCGCCCTGCTCGAGGGGCGGGGGCTGTACTCGCAGATCTGGTCGAACAAGCCGCCGCTCCAGACCTGGGCGGTGGCGGCGGTGGTGCGGCTGCTCGGCACCTCGGAGGCCGCGCTCCACACCCTGACGCTGCTCACCGGCGCTCTGACCGTCGCCGCCGTCGCCTATGCCGCCCGGCGGCTGATGTCCCACCGCCGGGCCCTCGCCGCGGTCCTCGGCACCGCCCTGGTGCTCGGCCTCCCGGTCACCGGGGCCCAGCTGATCGTGCCCGACAGCCTGCTCATCGCCGCCACCGCCTGGGCCGGGGCGCTGCTCATCCCCCGGCTCACAGGGGTCACCCCCACCGCCGGCGGGCGCGCCTGGCCGGTGGTGACCGGGGTGCTCGCCGCCCTCGCCGTCGCCGTCCAGCAGACCGCGGTCGCCGACGCCGCCGCCTTCGGGCTGATGATCCTGCTCGGCCCCCGCGGAGGGCCGAGGCCCCTGCTCGCGTACGCCGCGACCGTGGTCGGGATCACCGCCGCCTGGGTGGCGGCGTACTGGGCCCTGGTCGGGGGCCACCGCCTCGCCTTCGCCCTGCTCGGCTTCTACGGCCAGTACAGCGCCGACGCCCTGCCCGTCTCCACCGCCGAGCGGGTCGTGCACGGCGTGCTCCTCGGCGGCACCTTTGCCCTGCTGCTCGCCGGCGCCTGGCTCAGCCGGCGCTCGAGCCGCCCGCTCTGGATGGTCTGGCTCTGGGCCGGAGCGTCGCTGCTGGTCCCCGCCGCCGCCAACCAGCCCTACGCGCACCTGCTCATCCCCTCGGTGGCGCCGGCGGCGCTCGCACTCGCCGCCGGGCTGCGCCGTCCCTCCTGGCTCCGGCTGCGGACCTCGGAGTCGCTGCGGGCCGCGCCGCTGGCCGCGGGCGCCCTTCTCGCGGCGGGTCAGGCGAGCGTCGCCGGGTTCGACTGGGACCCGCTGGCGCTGCTGGGGATCCAGACCCCGCGCCCCACCCTCGGCACCTACTACCTCGGCGGGCTGCGCGTCCTCCTCGGCAGGGAGGAGCGGATCACCTGGGAGGTCGACTTCGACGACCGGGTGCTCGCCGACCGGCGCACCAGCGACTGGATCCGCGGACACGGCTGGTCCGGGCATCGCGCGGTGGTCTGGAGCTCGGATGCCTGGCCCTACCTCCTCGCCGATCTCCCCCTGCTCCTCCCGACCGCGCCGATCTACAACGACATCGTCCTGTACGGGTCCCACCAGGCCCTGGCCGACCGCGTCGCCGCCCTCGACCCCGAGCTGATCCTCACCCAGGACTTCGACCTGGTGCAGTTCCCCGAGATCACGCCGCTGCTCCAGCGCCGCTACCGGCAGGTGCTCGCCGACTTCCCCGACGCGGTCTGGATCCGCAACGACCTTCCCCCCAGCGCGCCACGGCGACAGCTGCCATGATGTGCCGCGGTGGGCACGGCATTTCGCGAACTGAGGCGTCGCCGGCGGGCGCTGCTGCTGCTCGTCGCGACGCTGGCCGTCCCCCTCCCGGTCGCCGCCCACCTCGCCCCGCTCCCGGGGCTGCACCGCCAGGGCGCCGCGGTCGCGGCCGACGAGCTGCTCGCCGCCGAGGACGGCAGCCTGACCCTCCGGGAGCACGGCTACCTGCTCGCCTTCGACGCGCACACCGGCCGGGTGGCGATCGGCACCCCCAACGGCCACGAGTACACCGACCTCCCGCTGGCGCTGACCGCCGCGACCCACCCGCTGCCGGCGCACACCCGGCGGGTGAACTCGCGCAGCGGCGGCGGCTTCGTCAGCCGGCTGCTCGCCACCGACGGGCAGGTGCTCGACGAGGTGACCCTCGAGCCCTCCGCGGACAGCTTCACGGTGCGCTTCGCGGCCCGGCCCGACCTCCTCGGCACCTCGTCGCCGCGCTTCTTCGACGACGGCGTCCAGGGGATCGACCTCGCCGCGGTGACCGGCGGCTTCAGCCCGGATCCCACCCGCCCGGCCCAGAGCGCGCTGCCGGCCACCGGCATCGCCGGCCGCACCCCCTTCGCGCCGCCGCCGCTCCAGATCCAGCTCCACACCCGGCCCGGCTGGGTGGGCCTCGGCCTCGTCGAGGTGCCCGCCGCCACCAGCCTGCGGCTCGCGCCCGGCGGCGGCATCGACGTCGACTACCCGCCCACCCTGATCCGGGCGGGGGCCGACCTCGGCGCCGGTCCGCCCGAGGACGGGATGGTGCGCTTCCCCGAGTTCGCGGTGACCCTCGCCGGCGACCCGCTGAGCGGGCTGCGCGCCTACCACGACGCCCTGAGCGCGCGCGGCTGGTCGGCCGCGGCCTCGCCGCCGGGGAGCCGGCCGGCGTGGTGGTCCCAGCCGCTCGTCGACACCTGGGGCGAGCAGGTCGCCACCCGCACCGTCCGGGCCAACCCGCACTACACCGCCGACTGGGTGCGCGCCTTCGTCGCCGAGTGGCGGCGGCGCTTCGGCCGGGGGCCGGTGACGGTGGTCATCGACTCCCGCTGGCAGGCGGAGGTCGGCGCCCCCGAGCCCGACCCGGCGCGCTTCGGCGGCATCGCCGGGATGCGCCGGCTCGTCGACGAGCTCCACGCCGAGGGCGACCACGTCCTGCTCTGGTGGCCGATGTGGGCGCGCAACCTGGCCCGGGTGCCACCGGCGACCAACGTCTTCCGGCGCAGCGCGCCGCCCGAGCAGATCGTCGATCCCACCTCGGCCGGCTTCGAGGCGACCACCCGGGCCGCCGTCGCCACCCTGCTCGGCACCGGCCCCGGCCAGCTCGACGCCGACGGCGTCAAGCTCGACTGGGGCTACGACATCCCCATGCGCCTCGCCGACCCCGGGCTGGGTTGGGGGGCGTCGGCCCTGCTCCGGTACATGTCGGCGCTCCACACCGCCGCCCACGCGGTGCGCCCCGAGGCGCTCGTCGACGGCAGCGCGGCGGCCCCCCAGTTCGCCGCGGTCTCCGACGCGGTGCGGCTCTACGACGCCTGGAACGAGGCTGACTGGAACCGCCGCGCCGCGGTGGTCAGCGCGGTCGCGCCCGACCTGCTCATCGACGGTGACGGCTACCAGGCCACCCTGGTCAACCTCGCCGTCCACGCCGTCACCAGCACCGTCTACGGCACCCCGGCGATGTACTTCGTCAGCCACCTCCCCGACGGCCGGCCCATCCCGGAGGCACTCGCCGCGGCCATCGGCAGCGTGGTGGCGCTGAGCCCGGAGAAGGGCCAGGGCCGCCCCCGGGCGCTCGCCGGCGGCGACTGGGAGTACGTCACCGGGTCGGATGTCGGGGCGCGCAGCTTCGGCGGCGGCACCGGGATCGTGGTCTGGCAGAGCCCCGGCTGTGGCACCGCGATCGCCACCGGCGGCGGCCGGGTGACCCTGCCGCTGCCCGGGCCGGGCGCCGTGGTGGTGCGCGATCCCTCCGGACGGGTGGTGGCGACGCTGCGCCGCCCCGCCGGTCTCAGCCTGGTCATGGCCGCGGGACGGCGCTACACCGTGCAGCGCCCCGGCGACCACTGCCCGATCACCGAGGAGCCCGCGTGAGCACCTCCGCCACCCAGGTCACCCCCGAGCTCGAGGCCTACCTCCGCCCGCTCTTCTGGCCCGAGGACGGCCTGCTCGCCGACCTCGGCCGCGACATCGCCGAGCGCGGGCCCCGGATCCAGGTGTCGGCCGAGGAGGGCCGGCTGCTCGCCCTGCTGGTCACCCTGAGCGGCGGCCGGCGGGTGCTCGAGGTGGGCACGCTCTTCGGCTACTCCGGGGTGTGGATGGCCCGCGCGCTCGCGCCCGGCGGCCACCTCGACACCGTCGAGTTCACCCCGCTCCATGCCCGGGCGGCACGCGACTGGTTCGAACGCGCCGGGCTCGCCGGCAGCGTCACCGTCCACGAGGGCCCGGCCCTGGAGGTGCTGCCCCGGCTCGACGGCGTCTACGACCTCGCCTTCTTCGACGCCGCCAAGGCGGAGTACCCGGCCTACCTCGACCACGCCCTGCGGCTGGTGCGCCCCGGCGGGCTGATCCTCGCCGACAACGTCTTCTGGAGCGGCCGGGCCGCCCGGGACGACGGCGGCGACGCCGACGTTCGCGGCATCCGTGACTTCAACGCCCGGATCGCCGCCGACCCCCGGCTGAGCTCGACGGTGATCCCGGTGGGCGACGGGCTCTCCGTCTCGGTGGTCGGCCAGCGCTAGTCGGGGTCGTCCGTCGGCTCGGGCCGGTGGTGCCGGTGGTGGCGGCGGTCGGAGTCGTCGGCGCCGGCGTCGCGGACCCAGTGGCCGTTGCCGTCCCAGTGACCCCGGCAGTCGAAGCGTCGCTGGTCGCACGAGTGGCTGGAGTGCGAGGGGTTGGAGCCGCCGCCGTTGCCGTTGCCGTTCCAGCCGCTCCACCCCGAGGGGAGGTTGATCGAGCCGCAGCCGCCGAAGAGCAGGAGCAGGAGCAGGCCACCGAGCACGAGGATGATCGGCACGGTGCCGTCGTTCTTCTTCTTGCCCCCTTCCGCGGCCAAGGTCGACTGAAACCTCCCTGTGGGCTGCCCAGTATGAGCCCACCTCCCCCTCCCGTGCACGGCCGGGCGTCAACCGCCGCGGTGATCCTCCCCGTGATGGCCGGAACCGCCGTCCCACCGCTGGCACTGCTGGCCGGCGCATCCGTGGCCCACCTGCCACCGGTGCATCAGGCCGGGGTGGCTGGACAGCCACCAGAACACCAGGATGGCGAGGAGGATCACGGCGATCACGGCGGCGGTGTTGTCGCCGTCGTCGTCGTCATCATCCTTTCGCTTCTTCTTCTCGTCCTTTCCCGGCCGGATCTGGACGTCCCATCCCGGCATGCCCTCTCTCCGTCATCCGAGCCGGGCACGCGCGGCCGCACCCAGTCACCTTGTACGCCGGGGCCGGGTTGATGTCAAGTTCGGTCAGAATCTCGGGGCCGGGGCGAGGGCGTCGCGGCCCACCTGGTCGAGCCGGGTGTGCCCGCTGAGCGCGAAGGTGAGGTCGAGCTCGGCGAGGAAGCAGCGCAGCAGCTCGGCGACCCCCTCCTCCCCCGCCACCGCCAGCGCCCAGATGTAGGGCCGGCCGAGCAGCACCGCCCGGGCTCCCAGGGCGAGGGCGACGAAGGCGTCGGCGGCGGTGCGCACTCCGCTGTCGAAGAGGACGGGGAGGCTCTCGGGCACGGCGTCGACCACCCCGGGGAGGGCGTCGAGGGCGGCGATGGAACCGTCGACCTGGCGGCCGCCGTGGTTGGAGACGAGGATGCCGTCAACCCCGTGGTCGACCGCGCGGCGGGCGTCGTCGGGATGGAGGATGCCCTTGAGCACGATCGGCAGCCGGGTGTTCTCGCGGAGGAAGGAGAGGTTCGCCCAGGTCACCGAGGGGTCGGAGAAGATCCCGAGGAAGTGGCGGACGGCGCCGAACATGTCCTCCTCGGGAGGGCTGCTCAGCGCGGCGCGGAAGACCGGGTCGCTGAGGTAGTTGGCGAGCCCCTCGCCCTGGAGGAAGGGGAGGTAGGCGAGCTCGAGGTCGCGCGGGCGCCAGGCGAGCAGCCAGGTGTCGAGGGTGACGACGATCGCCCCGTAGCCGGCGCGCTCGGCGCGGCCGAGCAGGCTGGCGGCGAGGTCGGGGTCGCGCGGCCAGTAGAGCTGGAACCAGCGGGGGTTGCCGCCCTGGGCCTCGGCCACCTCCTCGAGGCTGCGCGAGGAGGCGGTGCTCAGCACCATGGGCACGCCGGTCGCCGCGGCGGCGCGGGCCACCGCGACCTCGGCGTCGGCGTGGACGATCGACTGCACGCCGACCGGGGCGAGCAGCAGCGGCGCGGGCATGCCGGTGCCGAGCACGGTGGTGGCCAGGTCACGCTGGCTGACGTCGCGGAGCATCCGGGGCAGGATCCGCCAGCGGCGGAAGGCCTCGCGGTTGGCGCGGACCGTGTCCTCGGAGCCGGCGCCGCCGGCGACGTAGCCGAAGGCGCCGCGACTCAGCTGTCGCTCGGCGCGCTCCTGGAGCGCCTCGTAGGTGAGCGGCAGCCCCGGGAGCCTGCCCGCCAGGCCGTCGAGGTAGATGCGGTTCTGGTACCCGGCGAGCGGCGCCACCTGGGTCATCCTCGGTCTCCCTTCTCGGCGACGGCGGCCACCCGGTCGCGAAGCCGCCGCATGCCGCGCAGCCAGCGGTCGTGGTCGGCGGCACGGCGCTGCGCGTAGCCCGCCACCTCGGGATGGGGAAGGATCAGGAAGCGCCCCTCGCGCACCCCCCGCAGCGCGATCCGGGCGACCTCCTCGGGCTCGAGCAGGTCGCCGAGCAGCGCGGCGGCGGCGCCCTCGGCAGCGGCCATCTCGGTGCGCACCCCCTGGGGGCAGAGCACCGATACCCCGATGCCGTCGGCCTCGTGGGCGATCGCGAGCCACTCGAAGAGGGAGAGTGCACCGCTCTTGGTCACCGCGTAGGGGGCGGCGAAGACGTGGTTGAGCAGCCCCGCCGCCGAGACCGTCCCCAGCAGGTGCCCGCCGCCCCGCGCCCGCATCCCCGGGATCACCGCCCGGGCGGCGTAGACGTGGGCCATCACGTTGACCCGCCAGATCCGCTCCCAGTCGGCGTCGGACGCCTCGGGACCGCCGCGCACCGCGATGCCGGCGTTCGAGCACCACAGGTCGATGCCGCCGTGCTCGGCCTCGACGCGGGCCACCAGGGCGGCGACCTCGGCCTCGACGGAGACGTCGCAGCCGGCCCCCTGACCGCCGATCTCGGCGGCGACCGCGGCCGCGCTCCCGGCGTCGAGGTCGGCGACCACCACCGCCCGCGCCCCCTCGGCGGCGAGCTGCCGGCTCAGCGCCCGTCCGATCCCGCGGCCCCCACCGGTGACCACGGCGACGCCGCCCTGGATGCGCATGGGAGGGATGCTAGCCGCGAGAGGGTGCGCAAGAGTTCGGGTCGACGGCCGTTGAAGTGATGGGCCCGGGGAGCCCGCCACCCCCGGGCCCTTACTCGCTCCCCCCTCCTACACTGCTGCGGTGGGCACACCGCCACCGACCAAGCCGCTCCTGCGTGGCTGGTCGCATGCGATCGCCGCGGTGGTCGGCGGCATCGGCACCGTCTTCCTGCTGGTCCGCACCGCCGGCGACGGCCCCAAGCTGATCTCGGTGCTGATCTACGGCCTCAGCCTGGTGGTGCTCTTCGGGGTCAGTGCCCTCTACCACGTGGGCACCTGGTCGCCGCCGCGACGGGCGCTGCTCCGCCGCCTCGACCACGCCAACATCTTCATCTTCATCGCCGGCACCGGCACCCCGGTGGCGGTGAACCTGCTCCAGGGCGGCTGGCGGATCGCGGTGCTCGCGGCGCTCTGGAGCGCGGCCCTGATCGGCATCGTCGGCCTGGCGCCGGTGCTGCGCATCCCCCGCTGGGCGCTGACCGCCTGCTACCTGGTGATGGGCTGGGTCGGGGTGGTGGTGATGCCCCAGGTGGCGAGCCGGACCGGCGCGGGGGTCCTGCTCCTCGCCGGCGGCGGGGTGCTCTACTCGATCGGGGCGGTGATGTACGCCATGCGCCGTCCCCGCCTCTGGCCCGGGGTCTTCGGCTACCACGAGGCGTTCCACCTGCTGGTGATCGCCGCCTCCTGCCTCTTCTACGCGTTCGTGGTCGCCTTCGTGGTCTGAGTACGCCAGCCTTCCCCCTGTCAGGGACCGAGCAGGCGGCGGCAGCGGAGCGCCATCTGGAGCTCGAGCCGGGCGTCGGAGCTGCTCAGGGAGAAGCCGCCGATCTCCTCGGCGCGCTTGAGCCGGTAGGCGAGCGAGTTCGCGTGGACGGCGAGCCGGCGGGCGGCGCGGCGCAGCCCGCCCTCCTCGAGGAAGGCGGCCAGCGAGCCGCAGAGGTCGGTGCCCTCGCGGGCGTCGTACTCGCGCAGCGGCCCGAGGCGGTGGCGCCAGAAGCGATCGATGCTGCTGCCCTCGGCGGCCTCGATGAGCATCCCGAGCAGGCCGAGGTCCTCGACGTCGATCACCGCCCCACGGGTGGCGCTGGAGCGGGCCACCAGGTCGAGGGTGCGCCGCGCCTCGCGGTACGCGGCGGAGACGCCCTCGGCCTCGCCGGTGCGGCCGAGCACCGCGGTGCCGCCCCCGCAGGCGCCGCGGAGCTCGCCGAGCCAGCGCAGCGCCCGCTCGCGGTCGGCGCCGCCGAGGAGCGCGACCACGGTGCCCGCCACGACGTCGACGAGCTCGCCGGAGCGTGCCGGGAGCAGGCCCTGGGCGTGGCGGAGCCAGGCCTCGGGGCGGTGCTCGGGGGGACCGGCGAAGAGGGCGACCGTATGGCTGCCGCTGACGTCGAAGCCGACCTGGTCGGCGCGGGCGCGGAGCAGCTCGGCGGCGAGGCGGCCGTCGAGGAGGTCGACGAGCAGGCCGACGCGCGCCATCCGCCCGCCGAGGTCGCGGGCCCGCTGGTGCACCAGCGCGAGCGCGAAGAGGTGGGCCGCCTGCTCCAGCGCGACGGAGGTCACCTGCTGGCCGAGGTCGTCGTCGGGAAGGATGACGTTGCAGTAGCCGAGCAGCTCGCCGGCGGCGACGACGGGCGCCACCAGCCGCGGCAGCAGCACCCCGATCGACGGGTCCGGGCGCAGCCGCACCGGCAGGCCGGTTCGCGCCATCTCGGCGTAGAGCCGGCGCATCTCCTCGGAGGTCCGGAAGCCGAGCGGGGTGCCGCCGGCCCGGATCGTCTCCTCGCGGTTGTCGTCGACCGCCGAGTCGCCGGCGAAGCAGAGCATGCGGAACTCCGCGTCCTCGATGAGCACCGCGGTGCCGGTGGCCTGGGCGAGGGTGTCGGCGACGCTCTCGATGCGCAGGTCGTTGGAGGCGGTGGCGGCGAGGGTCGCGGTCACCTCGCCGAGGCGGCGCAGCGCCCCGTCGAGCGAGCCGATGACGAAGTCGAGGAGAACGCCCGCCATCTCCTCGAGGTCGACGCCGGGGCGCAGTGAGATCACCGGCAGCCCGGCGTCGCCGCCGGCGGCGACCGCCTCGGCCGAGACCAGCGGCGCAGCGAGCGCCGCCGCCCCACCGGCGTGGGCGGTGTGCACCGCATCGCCGCCGAGGAGGCGGGCGAGGAGGCGGAACTCGCCGGGGGCGCACCCCCGGGTCTGCGCCGCCGTCGACACCCATCGCACCGAGGCGCCGAGCCCCTCGTGACCGCTGAGCACCTGCCCCTCGCGCAGCGCGGGGAGCTGGAGGCAATGGGCCACCGAGGCCACCGGAGGACAGAGCGACGCCTGTCCAAAGCGACTCGCAGCCTCACTCACGCCGTCAGTCTGCGGGCCGGGGACCGCGACCGGCATGCATACGCACGCACAACCGCCGCGGCCGCCGACTTGTGCGGGCCGACCCTGTTGAGCAGGCCGGCCCGCACTCTGTCAGAGAGAGCCTCAGCGAGCGCCGCTCCAGCTCGACCCCGCATAGGCGGGCTCCGGCGTGGGCGGCGTCGGCGTCGGTGAGCCCGCCAGGCTCATCGTCGCGGACGTCTTCGTCCTGCCCAGGTAGCCATAGGCGAGACCCACGATCACGCCGCCTCCGACGATGTTGCCGGGGACGGTCAGGAGCAGGTTGTGCCACAGGTCCGACCAGCGGGCGACATTGCTGAGGATGGCGAGGCTGAACACGGTCATGTTGACGATGGAGTGCTCGAAGCCCGCGGCGATGAAGGCGAAGAGGCACCACCAGATGAGCACCAGCTTGGCCGGGTCACTCTTTGTGCGCGAGCCCATCCACAGCGCCAGGCAGACGAGCATGTTGCAGAGCACCGCCCGCCAGAAGAGCTGGCCGTCGGTGGCGTGGATCTTCCCCGTCACCGCCGAGGTGATGAAGGTGAGGCCGGGAGCGGCGGCGCCCGGCTTCGGCTTCAACGAGAGCACCCCGCTCTGGTAGACCATCCAGGCGAAGACGAAGGAGCCGATGAAGTTGCCGACCAGCGCCGCGATCCAGATGGCGACCAGCTCGTAGACCTTGACGCTCCGGTGGACCAGGCCCTGGAGCATGAACATCACCTCGCCGGTGAACAGGCTCGTGCCCGCGAACACCACCAGGGTGAGGGCGACGCCGAAGATCGCTCCGGAGGTGAGCTTGGTGGCGACCGATCCGCCGACGAGGAGCGGACCCACCGCCGCCGCGAGGAGCACCACGCCGACCCCGATGAATGCCCCGGCAAGGACCGCACTGAGCAGGTAGGCGATCGGCCTGGTGCGCAGCTGATCCGCCTTGCTACGGGCCAGAGCCGCGTTCTCGTCGACGGCCTCTGGGATGGGAATCGGCATGGCTCGCCTCCCGGGTGGTGCTGACACTGGGCTCTCAGGCTAGCGGCGCACCCGCGGGAGGGTCACCAGACGGGGCGACAGGTCGACAGCTGCGGAACTGGACAAACGACGGGCTGCCTCGGCGGTCTGTCGGCCCGCACAGTCCCGGTGACCACCGGGTTGTGCGCCCCCTCCGCGTGCGCCTACAACGCGGGTCGCAGCAGGTAGATCTCCCCGTTCTCGACGACCACGTCATGGACCTGGACGCGCTCGGCACAGTCGCTCACCACGCCGGTGCACAGGTCGACGACGCGCATGTGCAGCGGGCAGGTGACGGTGTCGCCGGCGACCACCCCGTCGGCGAGTGGGCCCCCGGCGTGGGGGCAGGCGTTGGAGACGGCTCGGACGCCGCCGTCGCAGCGGAAGACGGCGATGCGCTCGGCGCCGACGGTGACGGCGCGCCCCTCCCTCGGGGGCAGGTCGGCGAGCGACCCGAGGCGCACCCGGGTCCGGCCGGGGCTGATCATTCGACCCCAACCCCCGAGGCGGCCAGCATCGCATCGCCGCGGCCGAAGGCCTCGTGGGAGCGATACGCGGGGAGGAGGTCGGCGCGCTGTCCCACCAGCTCGGCCTCCTCGGGCCCCGCGGCGGGCAGGGCGCCGAACTGGTTCGCCGTGCGCGGCGCCGCGCCCTCGGTCGACCAGGGCTCCTTCACCCGCGACTTGGAGAGGGCGAAGCGCTCCAGCAGCCCCAGCTGGTCGGCCTCGGGGGCGTCGACGGTCGCCGCGCGAACCGCCTCGACGCCGACGCGCACCAGGTAGTGGTAGGTGCGCTCCAGATAGCGCGCCTCCTCGCGGTAGTGCTGGATGAACAGCGCGACGTGGCGCAGCGCCTCCTCGGGGGTGGCGACGGTGGAGAGCAGGTCGCCCTTGCGCACCGACATCCCCGCGGCCCCCCCGACATAGACCTCCCAGCCGGTGGCGATGCCCACCAGGCCGACGTCCTTGACGGTGACCTCGGCGCAGTTGCGCGGGCACCCGGTGACCCCGCTCTTGAGCTTGTGGGGGGTGTACAGACCCCAGACCATCCGCTCGAAGGCGATGCCGAGCGCGGTGGAGTCGCCGACGCCGAACCGACAGAAGTCGCTGCCCACGCAGGTCTTCACGGTCCGGATGCACTTGCCGTAGGCGTGCCCGGAGACGATGCCGAGGTCGCGCCAGATGCTGGGGAGATCCTCCTTGCGCACCCCGAGGAGGTCGAGGCGCTGGCCGCCTGTCACCTTGACCATCGGCACCGCGTAGCGGTCGGCGACGTCGGCGATGCGGCGCAGCTCGCCGGGCGTGGTGATCCCGCCGAACATGCGCGGAACCACCGAGAAGGTGCCGTCGCGCTGGATGTTGGCGTGCACCCGGTCGTTGATGAACCGCGCGCTGCGGTCCTCCTCGTAGTCGCCGCACCACCACGCGTCGAGATGGTACGAGAGCGCGATCTTGCATTTGGCACAGCCGGTGCCGTTGCCCAGGGTCTCGAGCACGGCCTGCACCGAGCGCAGGTTGCGGGCGCGGATCTCGTCGCGCAGCGCGTGCAGTCCGAGCGGCACGCAGGCGCAGACCGGGGGCTCCGCCGAGCTCGACGACGCCTCGACGCCGCAGCCGGCGAGCAGGCCGTCGACGATGGCGGCGCACGACCCGCACGACCCGGCGGCGCGGGTGCACCTGGTGACCTCGGCGCGGCTGGTCAGCCCCTGCTCCCTGATGGCGCCGACGATCTGCGCCTTGGTGATGCCGTTGCAGCCGCACACCACGGCGTCGTCGGGGAGTCCCTCGGCGACGCTCTGGGGCGCCTCGCCGGTGGGCGCCGCGACCAGGCCGAGCCGGTTGCCGTTGACCTGCGCACCGGCGGCGATCACCGCGGTGATCTGCGGGGCGGTGCTGAGATCGCCGACGAGGATGGCGCCGCGCAGCAGCTGGCCGCGGAGCAGCACCCGCTTGTAGACGCCCGACGAGGTGTCCTCGAGGGTGAGCAGGTCGTCGCCGGTCTCGGTGTCGATCGCGCCCGCGCTGAAGACGTGCACCCCGGCCACCTTGAGGGTGGTCGCGGGGATGCCGCCGGCGAAGGCGGCGCTCTCGTCGCCGTGGAGGTGGGCGGCGAGCACCCGGGCCTGCTGGTTGAGCGGGGCGACGATGCCGTAGAGCAGGCCGCGGTGCTCGGTGCACTCACCGATGGCGAACACGTCGGGGTCGCTGGTGCGGAGCTGGTCGTCGACGATGATGCCGCGCCCCACCTCGAGCCCGCAGTCGCGGGCGAGGCCGGTCGAGGGGCGGATCCCGCAGGCGATGACGACGAGGTCGGCGTCGAGGATCCGTCCGTCACGGAGCGCGATCGCCTCGACCCGGCCGTTGCCGAGGATGGAGGCGGTCTCGGCGGGCAGGACGATCCGCATCCCCATCCGCTCGAGCTCGCGGCGGAGCACCCCGGCGCCGACGGGATCGAGCTGCCGCTCCATCAGCCGGTCGACGAGGTGGACGACGCTGACCGCGACACCGCGTTGGTGCAGGCCGTAGGCGGCCTCGAGACCGAGGAGGCCGCCGCCGATCACCACCGCGCTGCTCGACCGCTCCCCCGCCTCGACGATGTCGTCGACGTCGCGCAGGGTGCGAAAGGTGTGCACCCCGCCGCGGTGGGAGCCCTCGATCGGGGGCACCAGGGGGTCCGACCCGGTGGCGAGGACGCAGACGTCATAGGGGGTCTCGGCGCCGGTGCAGTCACGCACCACCCGCCGCTCGCGATCGACGGCGACCACCTCGCGGCCGGCGCGCAGGGTCACGCCGTGATCGGCGTACCAGTCCTCGTCGAGGAGGGTCAGCGCCTCGGGTTCGCACTGTCCGGCGAGGACGCTGCTGAGCTTGATCCGATCGTAGGCGGGGTGCGGCTCGGCACCGAAGACGGTGACGTCATGGGACTCCCGGCCGGCGCCGGCCAGCTGCTCGAGAAATGTCGCGGCCACCATTCCGTTGCCCACGACGACGAGACGGCGCCGGGTTTCGCCCATGCTCGAGCCACCTCCTGCTCAGATCGATCTCCCCACCGTAGGCGGGGCGGCCGGGGGTGTCACCGGGCGTTCGACCGAGGCGACCCCTCCCCCGTCGGACGTTCCGACATCCGGCACCGGCGGCTGGGGCTGCGTGCACGAAGACGGCCCCGGCCCGGTTGTGGGACCTCAGTGGAGGTGGAGGTAGCGCTCCAGCTCCCAGTCGCTCACGTGGGTCCGATACATGATCGCGGTCGCCCCGCCGCTCACGTTCCCACGGTGCTGACGAGGAACGCCTGCACGAAGGCCTCGTCGCGCCAGCGCTGGTAGCGGCCGGAGGCGCCGCCGTGGCCCGCACCCATCTCCATCTTCAGCAGCAGCGGCCTGGAGTCGGTGCGCAGCGCGCGCAGCCGGGCGACGAACTTCGCCGGCTCCCAGAAGCCGACCCGGGGATCGTTGAGACCGCCGGTGATCAGCATCGCCGGGTGGTCGCGGGCGGCGATGTTGTCGTAGGGCGAGTACGAGAGCATGTACTCGTAGTACTCGGTCTCGCGGGGATTTCCCCACTCCTCCCACTCGATGACGGTGAGCGGCAGGGTCTCGTCGAGCATGGTGGTGACCACGTCGACGAAGGGCACCTCGGCGACCACCGCGGCGAAGAGATCGGGGCGCATCGTCGCCGCGGCGCCGACGAGCAGCCCGCCGGCGCTGCCGCCGCGGATCGCCAGCCGATCGGGCGTGGTGTGGCCACTCGCCACCAGGTGCTCGGCGGCGGCGATGAGGTCGGTGAAGGAGTTGCGCTTGCGCAGCAGCTTGCCGTCCTCGTACCAGCGCCGTCCCATCTCGCCGCCTCCGCGCACGTGGGCGATGGCGCTGACGAAGCCGCGGTCGAGCAGGCTGATCAGCGCGGACGAGAACATCGGGTCGCTGGGGATCTCGTAGGCGCCGTAGCCGTAGACGAGGCAGGGGGCGCCGCCGTCGAGGTCGAGGTCGGCGCGGTGCACCACCGAGATCGGGACACGCACCCCGTCGGGCGCGGTGGCCCAGAGCCGCTCGGTGCGGTAGCGCGCGGGGTCGTGGCCGTGGACGGTGACCCGCTTGCGCAGCACCCGTTCGCGGGTGCGCATGTCGTAGTCGTAGGTCGAGCGCGGGGTCACCGGCGATGAGAACTCGAAGCGGAGCACCGCGGTGTCGGGCTCGGGGTTCTCGCCCGACCAGGCGCTGTACACCGCCTCGCCGTGCTCGATCTCGTGGATCGCGCCGTCGCCGAGGTCCATCACCCGGATGCGGCGCAGCCCGCCGCTGCGCTCGAGCAGCGCGAGGTGGCCGGCGAAGGCCTCGACGGCGTCGAGCTTGACGTCGTCGCTCCCGCCGATCATCTCGCGCCAGTGCTCCCGCGAGGGCGTCGCCAGTGGCGCCTCCATCAGCCGGAAGTTCTGGGCGCCGTCGTTGGTGACGATGAACAGCCGCTCGTCGTGGTCGGCAACCGTGTATTCGATCCCCTGCCGCCGCGGCTCGACCACGCGGAGCGCGCCCTCGGGAGCGGCGGCGTCGAGGAGGTGGACCTCGCTGGTGACCTGGCTGCCGATGTGCACGACGATGAACCGGCCGGTCCGGCTCCGCCCCACCGAGAGGAAGAAGCGCTCGTCCGGCTCGGTGAGCACCAGGACGTCGTCGTCCGCCGGGGTGCCGAGGCGGTGGCGCCAGACCTGGTACGGACGCATCGACTCGTCGGGGCGGGTGTAGAAGAGGGTCCGGTCGTCGGAGGCGAAGGCGAGGCCGTAGTAGGTGCGCTCGATCCGGTCGGGCAGCTCCCCGCCGGTCTCCAGGTCGCGGACGTGCACGGTGTGCACCTCGCCGCCGTCGTGGTCGACGGCGTAGGCGAGCAGGCGGTGGTCGGGGCTGAGCGCCATCGACCCCACCGAGAGGTAGGCGTGACCCTCGGCGAGGGCGTTCTCGTCGAGGAGCACCTGCTCGGGCGCGTCGGGCGACCCGGTGCGGCGGCAGTGGATGGGGTACTGCAGCCCCTCGACCGTCCGCTGGTAGTACCAGTGGCCCCCCCAGGGCACCGGCGCGGAGGAGTCGCTCTCCTCGACGCGGCCGACGATCTCGTCGTAGAGGGTCTGCTGCAGCCCCGCGGTCGGCTCCATCGCCGCCGCGGTGTGGGCGTTCTCGGCCTCGAGGTAGGCGATGGTCGCGGGGTCGTCCCGGTCGCGCAGCCAGTGCCAGTCGTCGGAGCGGCCGCGCTCGACCTCGAAGGGGCGACGGGGGGCGACGGGCGGCTCCACGAGCGGGCAGTCTGCCAGACCGGAGCGGCCGCGGGGTCAGCCCTCGCCGTCGCCGCTCAGCGCCGGATGGACGCCGGGGATCAGGGCGCGGGCGAAGGGCAGGCGGCGGAGCAGCGAGCGCAGCTGCTCGCACTCGGCGGGGCTCAGTCCCTCGCAGATGGCGCGCTCGTGGTCGACCGCCAGCCCCCAGGCACGCTCGAACGCGGCGCGCCCCTCGGCGGTGATGTGGAGCGCGCGGGCGCGGCGGTCGCGGGGGTTGGAGCGGCGCTCCACGAGCCCGCGCTGCTCCAGGGCGTCGACCAGGCCGACCATCCGGCTCGCCGGGATGTGCAGCGCCTGGCCCAGGGCCTGCTGGGAGATGCCCTCGGCCTGGCCGAGGTGGCGGAGCACCAGGAAGTGACGGGGCTCGAGGCCGAGCGGGGCGAGGATGTCCTTGAACCGCCCCGAGATCACGTAGCCGAGCTGAGAGATCAGGAAGCCGATCCCTGCACCCGGGGGGATGCGGGAGGCTTCGTCGAGGTCGCGGGGGGAATCCGTCACACACCCGATACTAGCTGGTCGGAATGGTTCTGC
Source organism: Candidatus Dormiibacterota bacterium (assembly GCA_036269455.1). Taxonomy (GTDB): domain Bacteria; phylum Chloroflexota; class Dormibacteria; order Aeolococcales; family Aeolococcaceae; genus CF-96. The sequence goes on from DATARS010000040.1 coordinate 24,080, forward strand.
TATACATCGTTTCACGCTGTAACTAACCGCGAACAGGAGACGAGGGTGGCAGCCAAGAACGACCTCAGGCCCAGGGCCTCGGAGCCCGCGGCCTCCGTGTTCAGCCGGCTCGCCGGCTTCGTGCTCCATCACCGCAAGCGGGTGATGGCGGCATGGGCGGTGATCTTCATCGCCGGCATGGTCGCGGCCGGAGCCGTCTCGAACCGGCTCAGCTTCGACTTCTCGCTCCCCGGCCAGCCGGGCTACGAGACCGCGGTCCAGACGATCCGGACCTTCGGCAACGGCGGCTCCGACGCACCCGCGATCGAGGTGGTCACGGTCCCCGCTGGACAGACCGTCCAGGACCAGACCCCGGTGATCGCCCGGGCCTTCGACGCCGCCCGCACGGCGGCGCCCGGGGTGCGCGTGGTCGACTACGCCTCGACCGGCGACGCGCGGTTCGTCACCGCCGACGGCCGGAGCACCTTCGCGCTCCTCTTCGAGCCGCCGGTCACCTCGTTCGGCGCCGACACCCACGCGGCGGCCGTCGAGAAGGCGCTGAGGGCGGCGCTCCCCGGCGCCGTGGTCACGACCACCGGCCTGCAGGCCCTCGAGGCCTCGGGTGGGAACGGCAGCGGCCCCGGCGTCCTCTTCGAGACCCTGATCGCGGGCGTCGGCGCGCTGGCGGTCCTCGGGTTGGTGTTCGCCTCCTTCCTCGCCCTGGTGCCGCTGGCGGTCGCCGCGGTCTCGATCCTCGCGACCCTGCTGGTGATCCTCGGCCTCACCGCGCTGACCGAGGTCTCCTTCATCGTCCAGTTCCTGGTGTCGCTGGTCGGCCTCGGTGTCGCCATCGACTACTCCCTGCTGCTCGTCACCCGCTGGCGCGAGGAGCGGGCCAAGGGCGCCGACAACCACACCGCGGTGACCATCGCGGTCGCCACCGCCGGACGCGCCATCGCGCTCAGCGGCCTCACCGTCGGCATCGGCCTGGTCTCGCTGCTGGTGCTGCCGGTCCCGGGCCTGCGCAGCGTCGGCATCGGCGGCATGCTCATCCCGCTGGTCTCGGTGGCGGTCACCCTGACCCTGCTCCCCGCCATGCTCGGCGGCATCGGTCCGCGGGTCGACTGGCCGCGGCTGCGCCACGAGGCGCACGCCAGCCGCTTCTGGACGGGCTGGGCCCGGATCATCGTCCGCCACCGCTCCATCGCCGCCACCGTCGGCGTGGCCCTGCTCGCCGTGCTCATCGTCCCGGTCTTCCACCTTCAGACCGGCGCCACCAGCGCCAGCGCCCTCTCCCAGACCGGCCCCGCGCATGCGGCCTACCAGGCGCTGCTCGACGGCGGCGTCCCCGGCGGCGTGCTCACGCCGGTCGAGGTGCTGGTGAGGGCCGACCAGGCGAAGGCCGCCCAGGCGAGGCTCGCCGCCGTCCCCGGGATCGTCACCGCCGCCCTCCAGACCGACGCCGAGGGCACCGTCACCGCCCGCAACGGCATGGTCGACCTGGTCGCCCTGCCCTCCGACGAGACCGTGAACTCCTCGACCCTCGCCACCGTCACCGCGGTGCGCGACGCCATGGCGAACCAGCCGGGCGTGGTCGGGGTCACAGGCATCGGCGCCATCGAGCTCGACTACAGCCACGCGGTCTACGGCAACTTCCCGCTGATGTTCACCCTGGTGGCGCTCGCCACCCTGGTGCTCCTCACCCGCGCCTTCCGCTCGCTGGTGCTCGCCGCCAAGGCGGTCGCGCTCAACCTGTTCTCGCTCGCCGCGACCTTCGGCCTGCTGACCTGGTTCTGGCAGGACGGCCACGGCTCCAGCGCGATCTTCGGGATCCCCGCCACCGGCGCGATCACCTTCTGGGAGCCGCTGATGGTGTTCGCCTTCCTCTTCGGCCTCTCGATGGACTACGAGGTCTTCATCCTCGCCCGCGTCCGCGAGGAGTACGACCGCACCGGCTCGACCGCCAGGGCGGTGGTCGAGGGCATCGGCCGCACCGGCCGGCTGGTCACCAGCGCCGCGCTCATCCTCTTCTTCTCCTTCGCCTCGCTCGCCTCGGCGCCGGACACCGACATCAAGGTGCTCGCCACCGGCCTCGGCGCCGGCATCCTGCTCGACGCCACCGTGGTGCGGGCGCTGCTGGTGCCCGCGCTGATCGCCCTCTTCGGGCGCTGGAACTGGTACCTCCCCGCCTGGATGGGCCGGGTGCTCCGGGTCACTCCCGACGCCCCGCGCACCGCCGCCGACGTGGCCGCCGCGGACGCCGACGCCGCCGCGTAGGCCTCATCCCCTGAAAGCACGAGGGGCCGCCGGCATTCACGATGCCGGCG
>DATARS010000041.1:0-15961 GCA_036269455.1 Candidatus Dormiibacterota bacterium
AGGCCTCGCGCACCCGCGCCCGGGTCGGCCCCGGCGGCGAGCCGGTGCTGCTCCTCGACCAGGACCGGTGGCGCTGGGACCGGCTGCTCATCCGCCGCGGCCTCGCCGCCCTGGAGCGCGCCCAGCGGCTCGGCGGCGCGCTCTGCCCCTACGCCCTCCAGGCCGCTATCGCCGCCTGCCACGCCCGGGCGCGGACCGCGGAGGAGACCGACTGGGAGGGGATCGCCGCCCTCTACGACGCCCTCGCCCAGCTCGCGCCGTCGCCGGTGATCGAGCTGAACCGGGGGGTGGCAGGCGGCGATCGCGGCCTGGAGGGCGTAGGGCCCGAGCGCGCCGCCGAGCCGCTGAGCGCGCTCCAGGGCGGCGAGGCCGCGGCGGATGAGCAGCCGGTCCCAGCGCCACCGGTCCTGGTCGAGGAGCAGCACCGGCTCGCCGCCGGGGCCGACCCGGGCGCGGGTGCGCGAGGCCTGGATCTCCATCAGCGCGACGAGGCCGTGGACCTCGGGCTCCTCGGGCACCAGCCCGGCGAGGACGCGGCCGAGGCGCAGGGCGTCGCCGCAGAGCTCGGGGCGCAGCCAGTCGTCGCCGGCGGTCGCCGCGTAGCCCTCGTTGAAGACGAGGTAGATCACCTCGAGCACCGAGGCGAGCCGCGCCTCCAGCTCCGGCCCGCGGGGCACCTCGAAGGGGACACGCGCCTCGGAGAGGGTCCGCTTCGCCCGGACGATCCGCTGGGCGACGGTCGCCTTCGGCACCAGGAAGGCGCGGGCGATCTCCTCGGTGCTCAGCCCGCCGAGCAGCCGCAGGGTGAGCGCCACCCGCGCCTCGGTGGCGAGGACCGGGTGGCAGGCGATGAGCACCAGCCGGAGCAGGTCGTCGCCGACGTCCTCCTCGAGCACCGCATCGAAGTCGGAGCCCTCCTCCTCCGCCTCGAGGTCGCGGCCGAGCTCCTGCTGCTTCTGCGCCAGCCGCTCACGGCGGCGGAGGAGGTCGATGGCGCGGTGCTTGGCCGTGGCCGTGAGCCAGGCGCCCGGGTTGTCCTGGACGCCCGACTCGGGCCACTGCTCCAGCGCCGCCACGAAGGCGTCCTGGGCGAGCTCCTCGGCGGTGCCGACGTCGTTCACCATCCGCGCGAGCCGGGCGATCAGCTTCGCAGACTCGATCCTCCAGACCGCGTCGATCGCCCTCTGCGCGTCGGACACCCGCACCGCCACCTGCTAGCGCCGCTGCGCGGCCTCGGCGCGCATCCGCTCCTCGCGCTCGCGGAGCTCGGGGTCGAAGCTGTCGCCGAAGTCGTCGGCCTCGTGGAAGGGGCGGATCTCCAGCTCGACCTCGCCGTCGCCGTCGAGCGCGGGCCAGCGCCGCGCCCACTCGACCGCCTCCTCGAGGGACTTCACCTGGAGGACGACGTAGCCGGCGATCAGCTCCTTGGTCTCGGTGAAGGGCCCGTCGACGACCGACGGCTTTCCGCCGGAGAACTTGACCCGCACCCCCCTGCTGCTGGGGCGGAGGCCGTCGCCGTCGAGGAGAACGCCCGCCCCGTTGAGCTGCTCGATGTAGTCGCCCATGGCGGCGAGCAGGTCGCCGGTCGGCAGAATCCCTGCCTCGGTCTTGGCATCGGCCCTGCGCAGGATCATGAACCGCATCGTGGTGTCTCCCTTGTCGGTGGTGTGGGGAGGTGCCCCCACCCATGACATCGAGCGGGCATGGCGGTTTTCGACATCCTCGCTCAGGCGCCCTGGATTCGGGAGCCGGCGACGATCACCAGGACCACGTACGCCACCCAGGGAGTGGCGCTCAGCAGCAGCAGCCGTCCGCGGGTGCGGCCGTCGCGGAGCAGGCCGACGAGGTAGAGGCCGGCGAGCAGGGTGAGGATGCCGTTGAGCACGCCGAGCGGCCCCGGACTCCAGTCGGTGAAGGCGAGTCCGAGCGCCCCGGGAAGGCAGGCCTGGAAGGCCGTCGCCCCGATCACGTTGCCCGCCGCCAGCCCGTCGTCGCCGCTGCGCACCCAGAGCACGCTGTTGAACATCTCCGGCAATTCGGTGGCGATCGGAACCACCACCAGCGAGAGCAGCAGCGGCGAGATGTGGAAGCTGTGGCCCGCCCGCTCGACGGCGCGGACGAAGAGCTCGGCGCCGCCGATGAGCATGGCCACGGCGAGGAGGAGCTGCACCGCCACGGCGAGGCCGGAGGGCTGCTCCGCCCGGCGCATCAGGTGGAGCGGCTCGGGGTGCTGGGTGCTCGGGTAGCCGCCCGAGAGGGTGGCGACGACGTGGCGGGCATAGAGCGCCACCAGCCCCACGGCGAGGATCACCCGCCCCCAGTGGGGCACCGCCACGGCGAGCATCAGCACCGAGAAGCCGGCCAGGAAGGTGCCGAGGTCGCGGCGTACCTGACCCTCGTCGGGGTGGAGGTCGGGGTCGGTGCGCCGGGCGACGACCGCCGCGCCGGTGATCGCCAGGCCGACGGTGAGGAGCAGGAACGGCGCACCGACGATCGCGCCGACGGCGACGCCCTCGGAGTCGGAGCCGCCGCGGATCAGCGCCACGACCGGGACGGTGGTCTCGGGCAGCGCCGTCCCCAGCGCGGCGAGCAGGCTGCCGGTGGCACCCGCGGCGAGCTGCATCCGGAAGCCCGCCCACTCGACGGCGTTGGTGAAGAGCTCGGCGGCGACGACGATCAGCACCAGGCCGCCGACGAAGAGGCCGACGGTCGTCATGGGCGCCCGCTCACGAGGTGAAGCGGAAGCCTTCCAGCCGCACCCACGGCACCAGCACCGACGAGCCGTCCTCGCCGAGCTCGAGGCGGCGCTCGTCGCTGATCGCCACCACCCGGCTCAGGGCGCCGACGATCGACTCGGTGAAGCGCAGGTCCTTCACCGGGGCGGCGAGACGGCCGTCCTGGATGAGGAAGGTGCCCTCGCGGGTCATCCCGGTGATCACCGTCCGCAGCGGGTGGACGACCCGGACGTACCAGAAGCGGGTGACGTAGAGACCGCGGCGCACCCCGGCGACGAGCTCCGGCACCGGGGTCGTCCCCGCCTCCATCAGCAGGTGGGTCGCCCAGGGGCCGATGGTGTTCGGCTGGGGGAGCGAGTGCCCGGTGGAGGTCACCCCGTCGTGGAGCGCGGTGGGGGTGTCGTAGACGACGTCGCGGCAGACGCCGCGCTCGATCATCGTCACCGGCCGGGTGCTCACCCCCTCGGCGTCGAAGGGGAAGGGGCGCAGCCGGAGGTCGGCGGCGTCGTCGCGGATCGTCACCTCGGGGCTCATCAGCCGCTCGCCCCGGCGCATGAAGCTGCGCCGCTCCTGGACCGCCAGGGCGCTGAAGCCGATGTGGGAGAGGTAGGCGACCATCTCCTGGACGGCGTAGGGGGCGAGCACCACCTGGTACTCCCCAGGGTCGACCGGCGCCGCCCCCTGGTTGCGCTCGGCGGTCTCGATCACCTCGGCGGCGACGGCGGCGGCGTCGAGCTCGCCGGCGTCGACGGCGTGGCGGTCGGCGTAGCCGGCGCCGTCGTCGCCACGGACCACCGCGGTGAGGCTGGCGCCGGTGCTGCGCCCGTGGCGGCGCACCCCGCGGGTGTTCACCACGGCGAGCTGGGTCGCCTGGGTGCTCAGGGCGCCGAACGCCTGCAGCCCGCGCGCCGCCGCCATCTCGGTGACGATCGCCACTCCCTCGGCGCGCTGCTCGGGGGACGCGGCGGCGGTGGCGTCGCTCCAGCCGCAGGGGCCGTCACCGCCGCCGGGGGCGGGCAGCGGCGCGAGGTCCTCCTGGGCGGGGGCGAGCCGGCGCGCCTCCTCGGCGCTCTGCACCAGCCGTGCGATGGCGCCCTCGCCGCCGCCGCGCAGCTCGGCGACCCCGACCCGGCCCTCGTCGACCAGCCGCAGCCGCAGGCTCAGCCCGGTCTCGGCGACGTTCTGGTGGATGGTGTTGCGGGCGAAGCGGGTCAGCGCGAGGTCGTTCTCGCTGACCACCACCTCGGCCTCGCCGCGGGGCACGGCGGCGAGCACCGCGTCGGCGAGGGCCAGGCACTCCTCGGCGGTGTGGCCGAGCATCAGGCGGGGCCGACCGAGACGTCGCGGAATCGGCAGGGGGCGGCGCCGTGGCCGACGTGCATCACCTGCATCGGCTCGCCCTTGCCGCAGTTCACCACCCCCCACATCCGCCACTCGTCGGGGCCGGCGACGGCGTCGCACGAGCGCCAGAACTCCGGGGTGGTGCCGCGGTAGAGCGGGTTGCGGACCAGCCGCACCCGGCGGCCGTCGCGGATCTCCCAGCCGTTCTGACAGCCGAACTGGAAGTTGAGGCGGCGGTCGTCGATGCTCCAGGAGCGGTTGGTCTCCAGGTAGACCCCGTGCTCGGTGGTGGCGATCATCTCCTCGAGCGAGGAGGTGCCGGGCTCGAGGTTGATGTTGGTCATCCGGATCAGCGGCAGCCGCGACCAGCCCCACGCGCGCATCGTCCCGCTGCTCGGGCGGTCGAAGACCGCGGCGGTCTCGCGCGAGGACATGTAGCCCTGGAAGAGGCCCTCGCCGACGAGCACGGTGCGCTCGGCGGGCACGCCCTCGTCGTCCCAGCCGAAGGTGCCGAGCCCGCCGGTCGCGGTGGCGTCGGCGACGATGGTCACCGCCTCGGAGCCGTAGCGGAAGCCGCCGAGCAGGTCGGGGGTCAGAAAAGAGGTGCCGGCGAAGGCGGCCTCGTCGCCGAGGACGCGGTCGAGCTCGGTGGGATGCCCGCAGGACTCGTGGACCTGGAGCGCCGCCTGGGTGCCGTCGAGGATCAGCGTCATCCGCCCCGCGGGGCAGGGGTCGGCGGTGAGCAGCGCCGCCGCCTCGCCGGCGATCCGCTCGGCCGACTCGGCGAGGGCCATCTCCTCGATCGCCTCCCAGCCGGCGCAGAGCTGGTGGCGGCCGAAGCTGTTGGGATGGCTGCGGGTCTGCACCTCGTCGTCGCTGGTGGCGGTGGCGTCCATCCCGCCGCCGGACTCGACGATGGTCTGCTCCAGCCGGGCCCCCTCGCTGCTGGCGAAGAATCGGTGCTCGCGCACGAACTCGAGCGAGCTGTCGCGCACGGTCACCTCGGGCACCCGCGCCATCGCGGCGTCGGCGGCGAGGAGCAGCTCGATCTTCCGCTCCAGCGAGACCGAGAAGGGGTCCATCACCACCGGGGTCCGGTACTCGCCGATGATCGGGGTCAGCGGGGCGAGCCGGACCGTGGCGGTGCGCAGCCGGGCGCCGGCGCGGGCGATGCCCGCCGCCCGTCGCGCCGCCTCCGCGGCGCCGCGGGCGTCGATGCGGTCGATCCCGGCGAAGCCCCAGGCGCCGTCCACGATGACCCGGACGCCGAGCCCCTCGTCGTCACCGACGGCGACCCGCGCGACCCGGCCGTTCTTCACCTCGACCGTCTGGACGGTGCGTACCACCACCCGGCAGTCGGCGTACGACGCGCCGGCGACCAGCGCCTCGTCGAGGGCCCGCTCCGCGACATCCCGCACGGACGGGATGCTACACGGCGGTGCTCGTCGCGCCGGCCGCGGCCGCGGTCTCGGCCCGGACCCGCTCCTCGATCACCTCCGGCGCCGCGGGCCGGCCGAGCAGGTAGCCCTGGGCCGCGTCGCAGCCGAGCCGGCGGAGCACGGCGAGCTGCTCCTCGGTCTCCACCCCCTCGGCGATCACCTCGAGGCCGAGCCCGTGGCCCATGGCCACGATCGCCGCCACCAGCGGGGCGCGGTCCTCGGCATCGACGATCTCCTGGACGAAGGAGCGGTCGATCTTCAGCTTGTCGCCGGGGAACTGCCGCAGGCTGGCGAGCATCGAGTAGCCGGTGCCGAAGTCGTCGATGGCGATGAGCACCCCCATCGCCCGCAGCCGGTCGAGGGTCATCCGGGCCGAGCGCTGCTGCTGCACCGCCACCCGCTCGGTGATCTCCAGCTCGAGGTCGGCGGGGCTCAGGTCGTGGCGGGCGAGCACGCCGGCGACGTGCTCGACCAGGGCGCCGTCCTCGAACTCGGAGCCGCTGAGGTTGACCGCGACCCGCAGGCCGCCGGCGCCGGCGTCGCGCCAGGCGCGGGTCTGGGCGCACGCGGTCTCGAGCACCCAGGCGTCGAGGGCGCCGATCAGCCCCGCCTCCTCGGCGATGGGGATGAACCGGTCCGGGGGCACGTTGCCGTGCACCGGGTGGGTCCACCGTGCCAGCGCCTCGACCCCCACGGTCCGGCCCGTGGGCACGTCGATCTGGGGCTGGTAGACGAGGTGGAGACCGCCGGCGTTGACGGCGTGGCGGAGGTCGTGCTCCAGGGCGACCCGGTCGAGGGCGGCCTCGCGCATCCGCGGGCTGAAGACGACGTGGCGGCCGCGCCCCTGCGCCTTGGCGGCGTACATGGCGAGGTCGGCGTCGCGGAGCATCTCGTCGGCGGTCTGCCGGGAGGCGTCGCTCATCGCCAGCCCGATGCTCACCCCGAGGAAGATCTCCCGCTGCTCGACGGGGAAGGGGCTGCGCATCACCGCCACCAGCCGCTCGGCGACGAGCGAGGCGTGCTCGGGCCCGGCGACGTCCTCGAGGAGGATGGCGAACTCGTCGCCCCCCAGCCGCGCGGCGCTGTCCGCCGAGCGCAGGCAGCCCTTCAGCCGGCCCGCCACGGCGACGAGGAGGTGGTCGCCGGCGGCGTGGCCGAGGCTGTCGTTCACCGTCTTGAAGTTGTCGAGGTCGAGGAGCAGCAGCGCGAAGGGCCGCTGCGAGCGGCGCTGGCGGGTGAGGGCGTGCTCGATCCGGTCCTGGAGGAGCAGGCGGTTGGCGAGCCGGGTCAGCGGGTCGTGCAGCGCCTGGTCACGGAGCTGCTCCTCGAGCCGGATGCGGTCGGTGACGTCCTGGGCGAGCACCAGGACGGCGTCCTGCCCTGCGAAGTCGGTGGCGTGCGAGCTGACCTCGACGTCGATGACGTCGCCGCCGCGGAGCCGGTGACGCTGGAGCAGCCGGCTGACGTCGGGCTCGGTGCGCGGGTTCCAGCGCCGCTCGACGCCGGCGGTCTCGGTGATGCCGGCGAGGTTGGTCGCCAGGAACTCCTCGTCCGTATAGCCGTACTGGGCGACGGCGGCGTCGTTGACCGCGATGAAGCCCAGCGTCTGGGCGTCGACCACCCACATGGGGTGGGGATTGGAGGCGAAGAGCACGCGGAAGCTGCGCTCGCTGGTGCGCAGGGCCCGGTCGGCGGCGGCGCGCTCGCTCTCGTGGGCCGCCGAGCGGCGGGCGAGGATGACCAGGTTGATCTGCAGCGCCGCCACCGGGGCGAGGGCGAAGGTGAAGCCCCAGGGCCCGAACTGGTCGCGCAGGACGACGAAGGCGACCGCCGCGTAGCCGTACATGAGGTGATAGGGGCAGGCGGAGAGGGCGGCCCGGACGTGCTCGAGGAAGGGACGCCCGGTGGCCAGGGTGAGCACGCCGGTGATCAGGCCGTAGTTGATGAGGTAGTGGGCGGCGCCGGCGCCGATCCCAGCGATGGCGGTGCGCACCGGCATCGGCCCGCCCACGGGGAGCAGGGCGCGGTACGTCGCCCAGGCGGCGAGGCCGCAGAGCAGGCTGTTGGAGACGTTGAACAGGCTGCGGAACCAGCCGCTGCGGAAGCGCACCGCGGTCGCGATCGCCTCGGCCGCCGACGCCGCGACCACCCCGATCGGGCCGCTGGTGATCGCCAGGCCCAGGTGGAGGAAGGAGGTGGCGCTGACGCTCATCCGCAGCGACCCGATCTGGGTGCTGGTCAGCGACATGCCGAGGATGACGGCGCTGACCAGGGCGATCCCGGCGGCGTCGGCGGGCAGGGTCATCCAGCGGGCGGTGAGCACCAGCGCGGTCGCGGCCACGACGACGACGTAGGCCACCAGAGGCCGGCTGTAGGTGACCTTGGTCGGCGGTGGCTGCGGGCCCACCAGCCGCAGAACCGCTCCGATGAGCCAGGGGGCGCGGGCCCTCGCGCTCGCACCTCCGGTCTGTCCGGGCTGCACGCCGGGATCGTAGGTGTCCCCGGCGGCCCGCCCACACGCGTGCCCCCGTTGTCACCTCGGGACGCGCCCGCCGCGGCGGGCGCGCCATGGCGCCGTTACAGGACGCGCTGGGCGGCCGTCCTGCCGGCCGGTCCGACCGCGGTGACCGCCACCGCGGCGATCCCCAGGCAGCAGGCGGTGAAGAGGGCGCGCTCCCAGCCGAGTAGGGGGACGAGGACGAGGGCGACGAGGGCGCCGGCGATCATCCCCGTGTACTGGGCCGCGACCAGGGCGGCGCCGGCGCGGCCGAGCACCTCGGGCGGGGCGCGCAGCTGCAGCTCGGTCGCTCCCCAGACCTGGTACAGGGCCCCGGCGGCGGCGCTGGCGGCGACGCAGAGGATCGCGGTGACCAGCCCCCGGCTGAGGGTGAGCATGGCGAGCAGGACGATCTCGGCGAGCGCCGCGGCGACGAGGGTCGAGCGCAGCACCCGGGCGCTGCCGTGGCGCATCGCCGCGGTGCTGGCGAGCAGCCCGCCGGCGCCGACCGCGGCGTAGAGGGCGCCGACCCGGTCGGCGCCACCGTAGCGCTCGGCGGCGGCGACCACCAGCACCGCCGAGGTGGCGGTCACCGCGAGCGAGCCGCCGAGGTAGGCGCCGGCCAGCGCGCGCAGGTGGCCGTCCGCCCACACCACCCGAGCACCGGCAAGGGCGCCGCGGAGCTGTCCGCCCGAGGCGCGGCCGCCGGCGGGCAGCAGGGCGAAGAGCAGGGCCGCGACCGCGAAGCTGGCGACGTCGATGCCGATCAGCAGCTCGGGCCGGCCGAACAGCGCGAGCAGCGGCACCGACAGCGCCGGCGCCACCACCGTCGAGGATGACATCACCGCGCTGACCAGGGCGTTGGCGCGGGTCAGCTCGTGCTCGACCACCAGGCGGGGGAGCAGGGCCAGCAGCGCGGGGCGGGCGGTGGCGCCGAGCAGCTGGGAGAGGGCGACGGCGACGAAGATCGACCAGACCTGGTGGGCCCCGGCGGAGACGATGATCGACGCCATCAGCAGGCCCTGGACGGCGGACATCACCGCGGCCACGCGCTGCGGCGCGAGACGGTCGGCGAGCTCGCCGCCCACCGCCGCCCCGGCGAGGCGCGGCACCACCCGGGCGAGCATGTAGGCGGCCGGCGCGGCGGTCGACCCGGTCAGCCGGAGAAGGATGATGAGCACCGCGACGGTGCTGAACCAGTCGCCGTACAGGGAGAGCGCGGCGGCGGTCAGGTAGCGGGCGAAGGGACGCAGGCCTGCTCCTCCTCGAGCGCGGGCTCAGCCCCCGGCGGGGGTCACCCCCGGAAGGGTGCGCTCGAGCAGCTCGATCGGGACCTCCTCGAGCCGCATGGTGACCGGCACCACCTGCGCTCGGGCCTCGACCGCGGCGACCACCCTGGCGAGGCGGCCGGCGACCACGGCGGCGCCGGAGGCGTCGACGTCGGGGAGGAGGACGACGAGGCTGCCGTCCGGGGCGCAGCCGACCATGTCGGTGGAGCGCAGCGCGGCGCGGACCGCGGCGGCGCCGCCGGCGCCCGCACCCGACACCCGCACGATCGACAGCGGACGCGGCGCGCGCGACACCGCCTCGGACTCCGCCTGCGCCCACAGCCGGGTGGCGCCGGCGTCGAGGGTCCGGGCGGCGAGCTGGACGTCGGGGACGCCGAGCTCGCGGAGCCGGCGGTCGCGCTCCTCGTCGCGGCAGACGCGGAGCACCAGGGAGGTCAGCGCCTCGAGCCGGAAAGGTTTGATCACGACCCCGCGGAGGCCGAGCCGCGAGCCCTCCTCCACCTGGGCGGGCTCGGGGACGACGGTGGTGCACCACACCACCACCGGGGCGCGGTCGCCGTGGAGCTCGCGGAACACGCGCATCATCGCGAGCACGTCGATCCCCGGGCTGCGCGGCTCGACGACCATCACGTCGGGACGGAGGTCGATCGACCGCTGCACCGCCGCGCCGGGGTTGCCGAAGCTCTCGACGGTGAAGCCCGCGATCCGCAGCAGCGTGCTGGAGATCTGCTGCACGCTCGCCGAGGCATCGACCACGAAGGCGTGCCGCGGGCCGATGTCCTGGTCGGGCCGGACCCTCCCGGAGTCCTCGGGGACGACCTCGACAGGGGGCACGCCCCCTGTCGAGGCCGGAGGCAATTCATGGTCCTGGGGCCTCACCCCGGCATCATCGCCGATAAGTGGAGGGCTTAGATCCAGTTGCCGTGCAGTTCGTGACCGGTCCAGGTCGCCATCACTGTGTCCTCCTGTGTCCCGTGGGGGGTTTCCTCCGTCGAGCGTCGCCGGAGGGCTGCCCTGGAACAACGCGGCCAGCGCAAGGTTTCTTGCGCTCAGACCTCCTCGGGCGCCTCGAGCGTCTCCGCCCAGCGCGCGTGGCGGCGGCGGGCGAAGTCGAGCCGCACCGAGCCGGTGAGGATGCCGCGGAGCGCACCCCGGGTCGAGGGGAGCAGGAGCGCGATCACCAGGTGGCCGATGATCAGCGGGTACATCGCCTTCATCAGCAGCAGGTGCCAGCTGTCGGCGGCCTCGCTGAGGCTGGTGGGCAGGTGGCCGCCGCCGAACATCAGCGTGCCGGTGACGATCAGCCCCACCGTCGCGGCGGCGGTGAGGATGGTGTTCAGCTTCTGGCCGGCGTTGAAGCGGCCCTGCGGCGGCAGCGGGCGGCGGCGCAGCCGCGCGGGCAGCCACACCCGCAGCAGCCAGCGGGCGTCCTCGCGGTCGAACCACTCGACGTCGCGCCAGAGTTGGCGGAGCGTTCCCGGGCTGCCCGCCGCCACCAGCGGGAAGAGCGCGCAGAGCAGCAGCGCGGCGTCGAGGTGGATGCTGCGCATCAGCTCGCGGCGGTCGAGCACCGGGTTCTGCCCGGGACCGAGGTAGAGGCCGAGCCCGCTGAGCAGCAGGATCAGGAAGAGCAGCGCGTAGGTCCAGTGCAGGGTGCGCTCCGCCCTGCTGAAGCGCCGCACCAGCCGCGGACGCGGCGGGCGCTGCTCAGCCGGTGGGCGGTGTGTAGACGTAGGCGTTGTCATCCCAGCCCCGCTGCTCCCAGAAGCCCAGGTCGTGCACCGGCTTGACCTCGATGCGGCGCAGCCACTTCACGTTCTTGTACCCGTACATGTCCGGGTAGATGAGCCGCAGCGGGGAGCCCTGCTCGCGGATCAGCGGCTGCCCGTTCAGCTCCCAGGCGAGGATCGCGTGGTCGCTGCGCGCCTGGGCGATGGTGAGGCTGTCGGTGTAGACGCCGTCGCCCGAGTAGAAGGTGACGTGGTGCGCAGCGGCGTTGGGGCGGTTGGCGTCGATCAGGTCGCGCACCCGCACCCCGCGCCAGATGCAGTCGCGCACCCGCCAGCCGGTGACGCAGCGGAACGTCGAGCGGATGGCGACGTTGGGGAACGCCCTCAGCTCGGCGAGGCGCAGCGACATCGCGCCGTCGACCCCGGCGCCGCCGACGGTGAGCCGCCAGCTGCGCTCGGTCAGCGTGGGGATGTCGGCGACCGAGTAGTAGCGGAAGCGCTCCGGCTGGACGATGTTGGGATGGATGCCCTCGATCGGCTCGCGGTCGTCGGGGGTCATCGCCCCGACCGGCACCGAGGTGGCCACGTTGTCGGGGGTGGCGTCGTCGGCGACGTAGGACCAGCGGGTCAGCGCCATCCCCGCCGCGCCCGCGCCGAGCAGGCCGAGGAAGAGACGGCGCCCCACCGGGCGCCCGGGGGGCCGCGGCTCGGTCGGGTCGCTCACCCGCTCGTCATACCACCGATGGGGTGACGGCGCGATGACGTCAGAGTCCGGCCTGCTCCCTGTCGCCGCGGCGGGGCGCGCGCCCGCCGGTCCAGCGACCGATCCGCGCCGCGGTGCCCTGGAGCGGCTCGGCCACCGCGGCGAGGAAGTGGAGGGTCTGGTCCATGCTCCCGATCAGCGTGGCGAGGCGGTCGAGGCGGTCGGCGGTCTGCTGCAGCGCCGGCACCAGCTCGGGCAGCGGCTGCTGCAGCTCGACGAGCACCGGCATGGTCGCCTCGAGCTGGGTGGTCGAGAGCGCGACCGCGGCCATCTCGGCGTGGATGGCCGGGAGCTGGCGGGTGTCCTCGCTGATCCGCTCGAGCTGGGCGGCGATCGTTGGCAGCATGGCGATCGCCTCGACCACCTCGGGGAGGCGGGCGACGGTGCGCGCCACGGTGAGCGGCATCGCGACGACGCGCCGCACGGCCGCGCCCACCCTCTCCACGACCGTCATCCCGCTCAGCGCGAGGCCGTGGCCGGGATGCGCGCCGGCTCGATCAGGTGGAGACCGGGGTCGAAGGTGCGGGTGCGCAGCCGGTAGCCCCAGGTCGAGCCCGGCCAGAGCGTGGTGTTGCGCCCGGAGGCGTCGAGGTACCAGCTCGCGCAGCCGCCGCTGTTCCAGACGGTGGGCCGCAGCCGCTCCTGCATCTCCTCGACGAACGCGGACTGGACCTCGGCGCGCACCTCCAGGGCACCGGCGCCGCTCTCGGTCAGATGGCGCAGGGCATCGGAGATGTAGGCGAGCTGGGACTCGATCATCAGCACGATCGAGGTGTGGGCCAGGCCGGTGTTGGGGCCGACGAGCATGAAGAGGTTGGGGAATCCGGCGATGCTGGTGCCGAGGTGGGCGGCCATGCCCTCGCGCCAGGCCTCGGCCAGCGCCACCCCGCCACGGCCGCGCACCCGCCGCATCGTCGGCGAGTCGGTGACGTGGAACCCGGTGCCCAGGATGATGGTGTCGACGGGGCGCTCGACCCCGTCGGCACCCACCACCGAGTGCTCGCGCACCTCGGCGAGGCCGCCGTCGACCACCTCGACGTTGGGCCGGCTGAGCGCCGGGTAGTAGTCGTTGGAGAGCAGGATGCGCTTGCAGCCGATGGTGTAGCTCGGGGTCAGCCGGCGGCGCAGCTCGGGGTCGGGGACCTGGCGGCGGAGGTGGAGCCGGGCGAGGCGCTCGATCAGCCTCATCAGCCGGGGCTCGCGGGTGAAGCCGACCACCGGCCACTCGCGCGTCCAGTAGACGCTGAGCCGGACGAGCCGCTGCGCTCCGGGGAGGTGGCGGAAGAGCCAGCGCTCGGGGGCGCTGATGCCGCGGTCGACCCGGGGCATGATCCACGGCGGAGTGCGCTGGAAGAGGTGGACCTGCGCGGCCTGCCGCTGCACGTGGGGGATGAACTGGATCGCCGAGGCGCCGGTGCCGACCACGGCGACACGCTCGCCGCTCAGGTCGTGGGCGTGGTCCCACTGCGCGGAGTGGAAGATCGTGCCGGCGAAGCGCTCCAGCCCGGGCACGGAGGGGACCTTGGGCTCGCTGAGCGGGCCGGTGCCGAGGATGAGCACGGTCGCGGTGAGCTCGCCGCGCGAGGTGCGCAGCCGCCAGTGCTGCCGCTCGTCGTCCCACGCCGCCTCGAGCAGCTCGTGGCCGAGGCGCAGGTGCGGGAGCAGGCCCTGCTCACGGGTGGTGCGGCGCAGGTACTCCTGGATCTCGGGCTGGGGCGAGAAGCTCCGCGTCCAGCCGGGGTTGAGCGCGAAGGAGAAGGAGTAGAGCTGGGAGGGGACGTCGCAGGCGCACCCGGGATAGGTGTTGTCGCGCCAGGTGCCGCCCACGTCGCCGGCGCGCTCGAGGATGACGAAGTCGTCGATGCCGTCGCGCTTGAGCTGGATCGCCGCACCCAGGCCGGAGAAGCCGCTGCCGACGACGGCGACGCGGACGTGGGGAACGGGGGCGCCGCCCGGCGCGGCCCCGGGAGCGGGCGCGATGCCGACGGGGCCGGCCTCCACGAGCGTCAACGCATGGTCCTCCGTCTCCTGGATCGTGTCATCGAACAATGTAGCATTGATCGCTGATGGATGCAAGAAATGGCAGGTCGCGGTCAGACTCGTCGCCAGCGACCGGGACGAGGAGGTGGAGATGCCGCTGGGTCTCACCCGACGTGAGCTGCTTGCCGCCGGAGCGGCGCTCGGCGCCGCCGCGCTGATCGGCGAGGCGCCGGTGCGCCGCGCCCTCGCGGCAGCGCCCGCCTGCGGCCGCCTCACCGACATCGAGCACGTGGTCATCCTGGTCCAGGAGAACCGATCCTTCGACCACTACCTCGGCACCCTGCGCGGGGTGCGCGGCTTCGCCGACCCGGCGGCGCCCGCGCTCGGCGACGGCAGCGGGCTGAACGTGTTCGCCCAGCCCGGCTTCGCCGGCGGGGTGAGCGGCGGTCACCTCTATCCCTTCCACCTCGACAGCCTCCACAACGGCGAGTGCACCAGTGACATCAACCACGGCTGGGGGCCGCAGCACACCTTCTGGAACGGCGGCCGGCTCGACGGCTTCGTGCGCGGTCACATCGCCATCGACGGCGCGGTCAACGGGCCGCTCACCATGGGCTACTACACCCGCGCGGACCTCCCCTTCCTCCACGCGCTCGCCGACGCCTTCACCGTCTGCGACGGATATCACTGCTCGGTGATCGGGCCGACCGACCCCAACCGGCTGTACACGATGTCGGCGTCGCTCGACCCCGACGGCAGCCACGGCGGGCCGATCCTCAGCACCAGCGCGACCCGGGTCGAGCGCTACGGCAGGCTCACCCACACCACCATGCCCGAGCAGCTCCAGGCGCGCGGGATCAGCTGGAAGGTGTACGCGGGGCCGGACGCCAACTACGGCGACAACGTGCTGCCGTACTTCAGGAACTTCCTCACCCACCCGGCGCTGACCGCCCGGGCGCTGGTGCCCACCTTCCCCGGGACCTTCGAGCTCGACTGCGCGCTCGGCACCCTGCCGCAGGTCTCCTGGGTGCTGGCGCCGCTGCTCGCCAGCGAGCACCCGCCGGCGCCGGTCGAGGTCGGCGAGCAGGCGACCGCGGCGGTGCTCCGGGCGCTGACCGCCAACCCCAGGGTGTGGGCGCGCACCGCACTTTTTGTCACCTACGACGAGAACGGGGGCTTCTTCGACCACGTGCCCCCGCCGGTTGCGCCGGCGGGCACGCCGGGGGAATATCTCACCGTGGCCACGCTCCCCTCCGACGCCGCCGGCGTGCGGGGCCCGATCGGGCTCGGCTTCCGCGTCCCGCTCTTCGTGATCTCGCCGTTCAGCCGCGGCGGGCTGGTGTGCTCGGACGTCTTCGACCACACCTCGCTGCTGCGCTTCCTCGAGACGCGCTTCGGCGCCGAGGTGCCCAATCTCAGCGCCTGGCGCCGCGCCGCCACCGGCGACCTCACCAGCGCCTTCAACTTCGCCGCGCCCGACACCGCGGTGCCGCCGCTGCCCCAACCCGCGCTCCTCGACCCGCGGGTGACCACGTTGAGCTGCCTGGGCAGCGCTCCGGTGGGGTTCCTCGGCGACAGCATCCCCGGGCTCTCGGCGCTGAGTGGGGCGCTGGCCCCGGGCTACCCGATCACCGTGAACGCGGGGCCCCCGGCGCAGGAGCCCGGGGCCAGGCCGCGTCCGAGTGGACCGGTGTGCCCGCCTTCGACCGGCTGACCCCCGCGGCGCGGACTGCGCTGCGGCGGGCCGCGGAGGAGGCGGAGCGCGACCTCTCACCCTACCTCGGCACCGAGCACCTGCTGCTCGGGCTCCGCGCCACCGAGGGCGGCGCCGCGGCGCGCGTCCTCGCCGGGCTCGGCTTCGAGCTCGACGCGCTCCGCGCCGGCGTCGGCGACGCGCCGCTGCGCCGTCCCCGGCCGTTTCCCCCGATGGGCGCGGCGGCGCCGACGACCCGGCTGCAGCGGGCGATCGCCGCGGCGTACGCGGAGGCGCGGCGCGCCGGGCGGCACGAGGTCACCACCGGCGCCCTGCTCGTCGGCCTGCTCGTCGACGACGCCGACGGGCTCGGCTCGCGGCTGCTCCTCGCCCGCGGGGTGACTGCCGAGACCGTCCGCGCCGTGCTCGCCGGCCTCGGTGACGAGAACGTACCCTAGATCGCCACCTTGCGGGCCAGCTCCTCGGCCTGGGTG
>DATARS010000042.1:0-3066 GCA_036269455.1 Candidatus Dormiibacterota bacterium
GCCGGTGATCCACGATGCCCTGGACGCCGCCTTCCTGCTCATGGCGGCGGTGCTCCCCGGCGGCGAGACCGGGGCGCGGCTGCTCGCCGAGACCCGCGCCGTCGAGGCGGCGGTGGTGGGCTCGGCCGCGCTCATCGCCGCCTGCTCGGCCGAGGACGCACGCGCCCTCGCCGAGGAGTACGGCGCCCCGGCGGAACGCTTCACGGTGGTGCCGAACGGGGTCGACGGCGGCGCCACCCCCTTCCTCGGCGGCGAGCGCCGGCGGCTGCGCCGCGGTCGCTGGCTGCAGGCCGTCTCCGGCAGCCTCGACGGACTGGTGCCCTCGCACTCGGCGCTCTTCATGGGCTCATGGCACCCGCCCAACATCGAGGCCGCCGAGCGGGTGGTGGAGATCGCCCCCGACCTGCCCGAGGTGGTCTTCCTGATGGTGGGCGGCCACTGCGCCGCGCTCGACGGGCGCGTTCTCCCCGACAACGTGGTGCTCTGTGGCGAGCTGCCCGACGCGCTCAAGCGCAGCCTGCTCTGGACCGCCGACCTCGGGCTCAACCCGATGCTCAGCGGCTCGGGGACCAACCTCAAGCTGGTCGAGTACTTCGCCGCGGGGCTGCCCGCGCTCTCCACCCCGGTGGGGGCACGCGGGCTGGCGGTCCGTGCGGGCGAGCACCTGCGCATCACCCCGGCGGAGGTGCTGGGCGCCGCGATCGCCGAGGCGCTCGCCGAGCCGGAGGCCGGCGCCGCGATGGCCGTCCGCGCCCGCCGTCTCGTCGACGAGGAGCTCGACTGGGAGGTGATCGGGGGCCGGTTCCGCGACGCCGTGGCCGGGGTGCTTGCGTAGACTTCCGCTCCGATGCCCACCGCAGAGCTCGCCGAGCGCCTCAGGGCCGTCATCCGCGACGTTCCCGACTTCCCCCGCGAGGGGGTGCTCTTCAAGGACGTCACCACCCTGCTCTCCGACGCCGAGGCCTTCCGGGCCGCGATCGACGGGCTGGTCGAGGCCCACGCCGGGCAGTCGATCGACCTGGTGGTGGGGGTGGAGTCGCGGGGATTCATCCTCGGCGGGGCGGTGGCCTACGAGCTCGGCGCCGGCTTCGTCCCGGTGCGCAAGGAGGGCAAGCTGCCCGCCGCGCGCATCAGCGTCAGCTACAGCCTCGAGTACGGCGAGAGCGTGCTCGAGATCCACACCGACGCGATCCGGCCCGGACAGCGGGTGCTGATCGTCGACGACCTGCTCGCCACCGGCGGCACCGCCGCGGCGACGGTCGAGCTGGTCCGCCGGCTCGGCGGCGTGGTCGCCGGCGTCGCCTTCCTCGTCGAGCTGGCGTTCCTCGAGGGGGCTCGTGCCCTCGGCGACCTGCCCCGGGTGGCGCTGGTGAGCTTCTGAACCGCGTGACGACCCTGAGGAGGATGGGATGACCACCATGGCCCACGACGTCGCCGACCTCGCACTTGCGCCGGAGGGCCAGCGGCTCATGGACTGGGCTGCCAGGGAGATGCCGGTGCTCGCGCTCATCCGCGAGCGCTTCCTCCGCGAACGGCCGCTCGAGGGCCTGCGCATCGGCGGCTGCCTGCACATCACCACCGAGACCGCCAACCTCGCCGTGACCCTCAAGGCGGGCGGCGCCGAGGTGCGGCTCTGCGCGAGCAACCCGCTGTCGACCCAGGACCCGGTGGCGGCGGCGCTGGTGGCGCTCCACGACATCCCCACCTTCGCGGTGAAGGGCGAGGACTCGGTGCGCTACTACGACCACATCGCCGCGGTGCTGGAGTTCGGCCCGCAGCTGACCATGGACGACGGCGCCGACCTGGTCAGCCAGCTCCACAAGGACCGGCAGGACCTCCTCGGCGGGGTGCTCGCCGGCACCGAGGAGACCACCACCGGGGTGATCCGGCTGCGCGCCATGGCGAGGGCCGGGGCGCTGCGCTTCCCGATCGTGGCGGTCAACGAGGCCGACACCAAGCACATGTTCGACAATCGCTACGGCACCGGGCAGAGCACCCTCGACGGCATCATCCGCGCCACCAACCTGCTGCTCGCCGGCAAGACCCTGGTGGTCTGCGGCTACGGCTGGTGCGGTCGCGGGCTGGCGATGCGCGCCGCCGGCCACGGCGCCCACGTGGTGGTGACCGAGGTCAACCCGCTGCGCGCCCTCGAGGCGGTGATGGACGGCTATCGGGTGTCGACGCTCGAGGCGATCGCCCCCCAGGCCGACCTGATCGTCACCGTCACCGGCGACCTCAACGTCGTCGACCGCCGTCACCTCGAGGTGATGAAGGACGGCGCGATCATCGCCAACAGCGGCCACTTCAACGACGAGATCAATCTCGCCGCGCTCGACGAGATGTCGACGTCGGTGAGCCAGCCGCGCCCCTTCGTCGCCGCGCACCAGCTCGGCGACGGCCGGGTGCTCCACGTGCTCGCCGAGGGACGGCTGGTCAACCTCGCCGCCGCCGAGGGCCACCCCGCCGCGGTGATGGACATGTCCTTCGCCAACCAGGCGCTCTGCGCCGAGTACGTGGCCCGGAACCACGCGACGCTGCAGCCCGACGTCTACGACGTCCCCGCGGACATCGACCGCGAGATCGCCCGGCTGAAGCTGCACAGCATGGGCGTGACCATCGACACCCTGACCCCCGAGCAGGAGCGCTACCTCTCCAGCTGGGAGTCGGGAACCACCTAGGAGACTTCGGCGTGACAGCGGCGTCGCGACACCGGCCGCAGCCGGACGCTCCCGTAGAATCCCGGCGGGGGGCAGCGAAGCGAGAGGGCCGGAACGGCTCGGCGCGCCCGGAGGAGCTCACGTGATCGACGACGCGGTCCTGCGGACCACCCTCGACCGTGCACTGCGACGCGGCGGTGACTTCGCAGACGTCTTCGTCGAGCAGCGGCGCAGCACCTCCATCGCCATGGAGGACAGCCGCATCGAACGCGTCCAGGCGGGCACCGAGCAGGGCGCGGGCATCCGCGTCGTCTGCGGTCTGAGCACCGCCTTCGCCTACACCGACGAGCTCACCGAGGCGGGGCTGCACCGCGCCGCCGAGACCGCCGCCGCCGCCGCGAAGGGCGGC
>DATARS010000043.1:0-26880 GCA_036269455.1 Candidatus Dormiibacterota bacterium
CGCCTCGCCCGCCTCGCGGGCCGCCAGCGCCTCCTCGGCAACGGCGCGGAGCGCGTGCGACGGCTCGGGGCCGGGGAGGAACCCCTCGGTGCGGGCGAAGCGCACCGCCTCGGCGAAGCACTCGTTCTGGGTGTACGCGCGGGCCTCGACGATGCCGTGGCGCACCAGCGCGCAGAGCGAGGGCGCATCGCCGTGGTAGCGCAGCCCGCCGGCGTGGATCGGGTCGGGGACGAAGTTGTGCCCCAGGGTGTGCATCGGCACCACCGGGCCCATCCCCGCGGTGTCGCCGAAGTCGTAGGCGTAGAGGCCGCGGGTCAGGGTCGGGCAGGCCGCGGGCTCGGCGGCGACGAAGCGCGTCCTGGGGTGGCGGCCGCTCAGCCGCTCGGCGACGAAGGGATAGGCGAGGCCGGCGTAGTTCGAGCCGCCGCCGACGCAGCCGACGACCACGTCCGGGTAGGCGTCCGCCATCTCCATCTGCTGGATCGCCTCCAGCCCGATCACGGTCTGGTGCAGGAGCACGTGGTTGACCACCGAGCCGAGCGAGTAGTGGGTGTCCTCGCGCGTCGCCGCCTCCTCGACCGCCTCGGAGATGGCGATGCCGAGGCTGCCCGGCGACTGCGGGTCGCGCTCGAGCACCGAGCGGCCGAAGTTGGTGCGGTCGGTCGGCGAGGCCGCGACCTGCGCGCCCCAGGCCTCCATCAGCGCGCGGCGGTACGGCTTCTGGTCGTAGGAGATCCGCACCATGTAGACGAAGACCTCGACGTCGAAGAGCGCGCCGGCGAAGGCGAGCGCCGAGCCCCACTGCCCGGCACCGGTCTCGGTGGCGAGCCGGCGGATGCCCTCGGCGGCGTTGTAGTACGCCTGCGGCACCGCGGTGTTCGGCTTGTGCGACCCCGCGGGCGAGACCCCCTCGTACTTGAAGAAGATCCGCGCCGGGGTGTCGAGCGCCTTCTCCCACCGGTCGGCTCGGATCAGCGGGGTGGGCCGCCACATCCGGTAGACGTCGCGGACCGGGTCCGGGATGTCGATCCAGCGGTCCTGCGAGACCTCCTGCAGGATGATCGCCATCGGGAAGAGGGGCGCGAGGTCGGCGGGGCCCATCGGCTCGAGCGTCCCCGGATGGAGGAAGGGGCCGAGCGGCTCGGGAAGGTCGGGCAGGATGTTGTACCAGCGGTCGGGAAGCTGGTCCTCGCTGAGCAGGAACTTCTTCACCTCGACGCCCTCCTCATCGGCCCGGCCCCGCCCCGCTCACGGTGAGGATCTCCATCTCCCGCGTCCCGCCCGGGGTGGCGACCTTCACCCGGTCGCCGGCACGGTGTCCGAGCAGCGCCTTGCCCACCGGCGAGCTTGCCGAGATCCGCCCGCTGGCGGCGTTGGTCTCGGTGGGGCCGACCAGCTGCAGCGTGCTCTCACCGAACTCGTCGGCGACGGTCACGGTGCAGCCGAGCTCGACCACCTCGGCATGGGTGGGGACGTCGATGAGCACGGCGCGGCGCAGCGTCTCCTCGATGTCCGCGATCCTGCCCTCGACCAGGCTCTGGTCCTCACGCGCCTGGTGGTAACCGGCGTTCTCGCGCAGGTCGCCCTGCTCGCGGGTGTGGGCGATGAGCGCGACGATCTGGGGCCGCCGGACGCCCACAAGCTCGGCCAGCTCGTCCTCGAGGGCCTTGCGCCCTGCGGCGGTGATGGGGATTTCGTCGGGGACGGCCAAGGCGTTCTCTCCGGATCAGGGTTGAGGCCCCAGTCTGGCCCGGTACCAACCTTAGCGTTCCTCCACCATGCCCGGGCTGACCAGGCCGAGCTCGTAGGCGACCACCACCGCCTGGACGCGGTCGCGCAGCCCGAGCTTGTCGAGGACGTGGGAGACGTGGGTCTTGACCGTGGTCTCGCCGAGCACGAGCTGGGCGGCGATCTCGCTGTTGCTCATCCCCCGGGCCACCAGCCGGAGCACGTCGAGCTCGCGCTCGGTGAGATCGCGGAGCACCGCCGGCGCCGGGGTCGCGGCGGCGGGGAGCCGGCGGACGACGCTGTCGAGCAGCCGGCGGGTCACCGCGGGCGAGAGCAGGGCGTCGCCGGCCGCCACCACCCGCACCGCGCGCACCAGCTCCTCGGGCGGCGCGTCCTTGAGCAGGAAGCCGCTCGCCCCGGCACGAAGCGCCTCGATGACGTACTCGTCGAGGTTGAAGGTGGTGAGGATGAGCACCCGGTGGCCGGCGAGCCGGCGGGTCGCCTCGACCCCGTCCATCCGCGGCATCCGGATGTCCATCAGCACGACGTCGGGCCGGTGCTCGCGCGCCGCGGCGACCGCCTCGATCCCGTCGGCGGCCTCGGCGACGACGCGGAGGTCGGGCTGCGCCTCGAGGATCATCCGGAAGCCGGCGCGCATCAGCGCCTGGTCGTCGGCGATGAGCAGCCGCAGCTGCGCCGGCGCGGTCACGCCCGCTGCCCGCCCAGGGGCAGCACCGCCCGCACCGCGTATCCGCCCCCGGGCACCGAGCCGGCGCTCAGCTCGCCGCCGAAGAGCGCGACCCGCTCGCGCATGCCGATCAGGCCGTGGCCTCCGGTGGACGGCGCCTCCGCGCCACGGCCGCCGTCGACGACGCGCACCTCGAGCGAGTCGGGCCGGTAGCGGACCAGCACCCGCGCGGTGGTGGGGCCGGCGTGGCGCAGGGTGTTGGTGAGCGCCTCCTGGACGATGCGGTAGGCGGAGAGGTCGATCCCCGCGGGCAGCGGCCGCGCCGTGCCCTCGACGCGCAGCTCGACCGGCAGCCCGGCGCCGCGCGCCTGCTCGAGCAGCGGCCCGATGTCGGCGACCCCGGGCTGGGGCGAGCGGCCGGCGGCGTCGGCGGCGTCCTCGACGCGGAGCGCCCCGAGCATGTGGCGCATCTCGGCGAGCGCATCGCGGCCGGTGTGCGCCATCTGTTCGAGCACCGCGCGCGCCGGGTGGGCGGGGTCGACGGTCTCGCGCACGGCGCCGGCCTGCACCACCATCAGGCTGACGTGGTGGGCGACGACGTCGTGGAGCTCGCGGGCGATCCGCACCCGCTCCTCGGCGACCGCCTGCCGGGCGAGCAGCTCGCGCTCGTGGCCCAGCCGCGCCGCGGTCTCGCGCAGCTGTTCGACGTAGTCGCGGCGGGTGCGCACCCACAACCCCAGGGCGCAGACCGTGGCCGGGGCGGCGAGGCGGGAGACGAGGCCGGCGATGCTCGGCTCGGTGCGGGAGAGCACCATCTCGGCGATCAGCGCCAGCGCGGCCGCCATCCAGGCGATCACCGCCGAGCGCTGCGGCCGCAGCGACGCCACCGTGTAGACCGCGACCAGCAGCGGCAGGCCGGCCGCCGCGGGGTCGTGGACCGATCCCTCGACGAGCACCGCGCAGATCTCGGCGGCGAGCACCGCCTCGGGCCAGCGCCGCCGCCAGACCAGCGGCAGTGTCGTCAGCACCGTCTCGGTGATCACCCGCGCCCAGTTCAGGGTGGAGCCGTGCTCGACCGCGTTCTCGGGGAGCAGGCCGCCCGCGAGCAGCACCGCCAGCGCTCCCGCCAGCAGCGCGTCGATGACGCGGTCGGGCGGCCGAAGCCGGTTGGGAACCAGCGACGGCCGCCCGGGGAGGTCACTCACGAGGCGCAACGGTACGCCCCACCAATGCGCCTCAGGCGTCGATGGTGTGGGTGCGCCAGGCGCCGGCGGCGAGCGCCACCACCACCCAGCCGATCAGGACGACGACCGCCGCGGCCAGCGGCATGGAGAGGATCTCCTGCCCACCGCCGGGCCGGAGCTGATCGAGCGCGGTGCTGTTGAGGACGTCGCGGACGCCGCCGAGGAAGCTCAGGTGAGCGAGGATGTGGACGGCGATCGCCTCCCAGGCGAGGAGGATGCCGACGGTGGTGGCCCGAGAGCCGATCAGCGAGGCGAGCGCGATGCCGAGGACGAGGTCGAGGATCGCACCGGCGAGCAGCCAGACGCCGTAGTGGACGACCAGGCCGGCGTCGGGGGTGGGGGTGCCGGCGGCGAAGGCGAAGGCGCCGATGGTCGCCAGAGCGAAGGCCCCGAGGACGAGGGGGAGCTGGAGCAGGAGCGCCCCCGGCACCCGGACCAGGAAGAGGCTGAACCGGGATCGGCCGGTGCTCGCCATGTCGCGGAAGACGCCGGCGCCGAGGTCGCCGCCGCCGGCGGTGGCGCCGATCATGATCGAGGCGACGCCGCAGAACGCGGTGAGCGCCTGGACCAGGTCGCCGTAGTTGCTGAGCCCGCCCGCCGGCCCGTACTTGACCGCGTCGCTGGCGTGGAGGATGAGCATGGTGGTGTAGGCGGCGATCACGACGCCGCTGGTGAGCACCAGCGACCACCAGAAGAGCGCGCGGCGGCGGCGCAGCTTGAGGAACTCGGCGGAGATCATGCTCCGGACCATCTGGGCGTTCATCTAGGCGGCTCCGAGGCGGGAGGTGAGCTCGAGGAAGCGCTCCTCGAGGGAGAGACGGTCGGGCTCGAGCCGGTGCACGGCGATGCCGCGCTCGACCAGCGCCCGGTTGATCACCGCGGCCGAGGCGCCCTCGGTGAGGGTCACCCGGATGCTGCCGTCGGCGCCGGTGCTGACCGCGATGACGGCGGGGTGGGCCGTCAGCAGGGCCGCGGCGAGGGCGGGGTCGTCGCTGCCGACGAGGATCGCGTTGTCGCCGGCGCCGACCGCCTCGGCGAGGGTGCCCTGGGTGACGATGCGGCCGCGGTCGATGATCGCCACGCCGTCGCAGGTGCGCTCGACCTCGTCGAGGAGGTGGGAGGAGAGCAGCACGGTGCGGCCCTCGTCGACGAAGTCGCGGATCAGCCCGCGCATCTCCAGGATGCCGGCGGGGTCGAGGCCGTTCATCGGCTCGTCGAGGATGAGCAGCTCGGGGTCGACGAGCAGGCAGCGGGCGATGCCGAGCCGCTGGCGCATGCCCATCGAGTAGCTGCCGACCCGGTCGCCGGCTCGCCCGGCGAGGCCGACCCGGGCGATGACCGCGTCGATGCGGCCCTCGGCCTCGATGCCGCGTGGCGCGGCGGCGGCGGCGAGGTTCTCGCGCCCGGTGAGGTGGGGATGGAAGCGGGGCTCCTCGACGATGGCGCCGACCCGCGCCAGCGCCAGGCTCCGCTCCGCGGGGAGGGGATGGCCGAGCAGGGTCATCTCGCCGGCGGAGACGGGGAGGAGGCCGAGCAGGACCCGGATCAGGGTGGTCTTGCCCGCCCCGTTGGGCCCGAGGAACCCGAAGGCACAGCCGCGCGGGACGCGGAGCTCGACGTCGTCGAGCACGGTGCGGTCACCGAATCTCTTGGTGACCCCGCGCATGTCGACGACCAGCGGAGAGGAGGAGGTGTTCATGCGCCCAACTCTCGCCGGGATGCGCCCGCCCGTCGTCCATCTGCCGGGTGACCTGTGGCCTCCTCCCTGAGGATGAGATCCCGGAGCCGCGCCTCCGGGTCGCCTCCGGGTCAGACCCGCTCGGCGACCAGCAGCGCGTAGCCGGCGATCCCGTCGCGGACCGCCGCGGCGGCCTCGGCGGTCAGGGCAAGCCCGCGATCGAAGTCGACCGATTCGAGCGCGGGCAGGCGGACCATCCGCAGGGCGCGCAGCCGGGCGTCGATCTGCTCGACCATCCGGGCCAGGGCGGCGTCATGGCGCTCGGTGTGCACGGTGCGCAGCCCGGCGGCGGCGAGGATCTCCGAGTACTCCTCGAGGGGGCGGGCGTCGGCGAGGCAGGCGACCCAGCCGGCGAGGCCGGCGAGCTCGCCGGTCAGGCCCCCGGGGGCGACGGTGACGTCGGTGAGGCCGAGCCGCCCTCCGGGGCGGAGCACCCGGGCGAGCTCGCGCGCCGCCGTCTCCTTGTCGGGGAAGGTGCAGAAGGCGCACTCGCAGACCGCGGCGTCGAAGGCCGCCGCCTCGAGGGGGAGGCGCTCGGCGTCGCCGGCGTGGAAGCGCACCCGCCCCTCCAGGCCCGCCCCGCGCGCCGCCTCGGTGGCGCGGGTCACCGCGGTCTCCGACAGGTCGACCCCGTCGACCTCGACGGGGTGCTCGGTGGCGATGAGCATCGCCGTGGCCCCTGGGCCGCTGGCGACGTCGAGGACACGCGCGCCGGGGCGCAGCCCGAGATGGCCGAGCAGGATGCGGGTGAGCTCGAGCCCGCCGGGGTGGTAGCTCTCGCCGAGCACCATGGCGACCACGTCGCCGGAGTAGGCGGCGGCGCAGCAGGACTTGGTGAGCTCGGCGCTCTCGGTCATCGCAGCCCCCTGCCGGTGTTGGTCGAGTCGCGCACGGTGTGGCCGTTGCCCGGGGTGCCCGGCACCGTCTTCGAGCCGTACCGCGTGGTCTCGAGCATCGCCTGCAGCGGCTGCGCGTTCGGCACCAGGGTGGGGATGCCCACGCCGCTCATCTGCTCGCGCACCTGCTCGCGGTAGCCGACCGAGTTGTAGGCGCAGAACGGGATCATCCGGCCGTCGGGGGTGATCTCCTCGACGCAGCACTTCATCAGCTGCTTGACGTTGAGCGTGTAGGGATCCTGGAAGTCCTGGATGACGATCATGAACGCCTTCTGGGCGAGGTCGCGCAGCGCCTCGGGGAGGTCGATGCCGCAGGTCGCGCACTCCAGCTGGTCGGTCATCTGCTCGGTTCCCGGCATCGCCGAGGCGCTGTAGAGCTTCTCCAGCGCGGTGCGGATCTGCATGTCCGGCATCACCCGGTTGCTGACGTAGTCGAGGTAGTCCTCGGGGTTGACCATGCGGGTGATGGGCAGCACGTTGCCCTCGTCGACCAGGCAGTAGCTGATCGAGCGGCAGGTGGGGAAGCAGCAGGGCACCGGGAAGAAGTCGTCGGTGCGGAACCACTCCGGGAGCTGCTCGGCGACGAGGTGGATGATGTCGGAGTTGGTCAGACGGGTCAGCGGGTCGAACTCGACGTGCCGCCCGGAGTGGGTGACCGGCTGGAAGGCGATCGAGCGCACCGCGGGATGCTCGATGCCGTAGCGGATGATGTCGCCGACCTCGTCCTCGTTCATGCCGCGCTCGACCGCGGCGACCAGGGTGACGGTCAGCCCCGCCGCGGCGCAGTTGTCGAGGGCGCGCCGCTTGCGATCGCGCAGGTCCCTGCCCCGGATCTCGCGGTGGGTGCGCTCTTTGAAGCCGTCGAACTGCATGTAGACGTTGACCTTCAGCTCGCCGAGCCGGTTGACGAAGGCCACGTCGGTCGCCATGCGGATGCCGTTGGTGTTGAGGTTCACCGTCTTGATCCGCTTGGTCTTGCAGAGCTCGACGATCTCCAGGATCTGGGGATGGATGGTCGGCTCGCCGCCGCTGAGCATGATCACCTCGGCCTCGCCCTCGCTGGCGACGAAGACGTCGAGCATGCGGTCGACCTGCTCGAGGCTGAGCGAGTAGCCGTCGGGTTGGTGACCGGAGTCGGCGAAGCAGATGGGGCAGTCGAGGTTGCAGTTGGTGTTGACCTCGATGATCCCCAGGCAGGCGTGCTGCTTGTGCTCGGGGCAGAGGCCGCAGTCCAGCGGGCAGCCGTCGACCACCTCCGTCTGGAACTCGAGCGGGATCGTCCCCGGCTTGTTGAAGCGCACCGAGTCGAAGTACATCCTCGCGTCGCCGTACACCAGCGCCTCGAACTCGCCATGCTCCCGGCAGCGCTTGCGCAGGTAGACCTTGTCGTCGCGCACATTGACCTGGGCGTCGACGACCGCCTTGCAGACCGGGCAGATGCTCTTGGTGTACTCGACGAAGACCTCGTCGCGGTCGACCTTGCGGGGGGCGGCGGCGGGGGGCGTGGGCTCGGTGATCATCGCGCCATCTTGACCGGCGTCCTGGGCCCCGTCGATAGGTGCGAGGTGAGTGGTCCGGGCGGTGACGGGCGCGTGGCGATGGTGACGGACCGGTGGCGGACGTCACGAAACGCCCGCGCACCGCAGGGAATCACCCCGTGGCGTCGTTGATTGTCTCGTCGGGGTTTCCCCCTCTCCCCCGGCGGACCCAGGTGGGGTGTCGCCCACCGAAGGACCTCCCCCCATGCCCCAGATGTCCAATACCCGGCTGGCCCTCGTCATCGCGTCGGCCGCCGCCTGCGGCGCCTCGAGCGCCCTCCTCTTCACCTCGAGCGGCACCGGCGGCGTCGTCGCCAACTCCAGCTCGCCGCCCTCGGTGACCTTCAGCGACGGCGGCTCCGACCAGGGCTCCGGCCCCGGCTCCGCGCCCGCCGGCAACGGCAGCAGCCTGCTCGGGCCCTCGACCCCGGTCGTCCCGGCGGCCGCGAGCGCCGCGACCGGCGCCGTCGTCTCCACCGTGACCGCCGCCACCGCCCCGGTCGCCGGCTCTGTCCACAACGCGACCCCCGCGGTCACCGGCGCGGCCGGCCACGCGACCACCCCGGTGGCGGCGAGCGCCCCGGCGCCGATCACCACCCTCCCCGCGCTCCCGCTCGTGCCGGCGCTGCTCCACACCGTCGGCGGCACCGTCGCCGGCCTCACCGGGAGCCCGGCGCCGAGCCCCAGCCCGAGCCCCGCGCCCAGCCCGAGCCTGACCCCGCTCTCCGAGGTCTGCCTCCCGCTGCTCGGCTGCCTCGGCCGCTGAGCCCGCCGCGGAGCGGGGAGGAGGCGGGCGCGGAGGGGGCGCCCGTCTCCTCCCCCGTCCCGCGACTCGCGGGAGATGCATCGTCGGTTAAGGACTCCTTAACCACTTCCTCCACTCGTTTTCAACAGACTTCCCACACGTTTTCCCCACGTCGGGAGGCCGGGACCGGGGGGGACCCGGAGGCCCGCGGAGACCTGGCGGAGGGACTAGGACCATGAGCCGTCGGCTTCTGTCGGCGGATGAGCCCGGCTGCACCTGGGAGTACGGCTGGGATCCCGAGCAACAGACCTACTACGCCCGCCTGGTGAGCGGCGAGGACCCGGGGGGCTGCGAGCTCGCCCGATTCGGCACCCGTGCGGTCGTCATCGACAGCACCGACGCGCTCATGTACCTGATGGGCGTGCGCCTGCCCGGCGAGTGCGTCAGCGTTCTCGAGCACGACCGGCTCACCGACTCCCGCGAGGAGGAGGCCCCGCCACGGCACCGGCACGGCGCCCGGGCGGGGGCGATGGCGGCGACCGAAAGCCCGTTCGCGCTCCGGACCTTAATCGCGCGTTAGCCTCCCGGGGCCCGACCTCCCCCACACTGAGTTGACATGGCGAGCGGAAGGGCACCCGATGCGCGAGCAGGGGCGTCGTCCCCGCGCCGGGGGGAGATCGTTCACCTCAGGGCCGCACCGGTCGCCGAGGTGCGCGCGGCCGGTGGGGTGGTCTGGCGACCCGTTGCCGGCGGCGACCGAGTCTACGCGGTGGTCCATCGCCCCGCCTACGACGACTGGACGCTCCCCAAGGGCAAGCTCGCCGCGGGCGAGAGCGACATCGAGGGCGCGCTGCGCGAGGTGGAGGAGGAGACCGGCATGAGCTGCCGCGTCGACCGCCCCGTCGGCACCACCAGCTACATCGACCGCAAGGGCCGCCGCAAGGTGGTGGTCTACTTCCTGATGCAGGCCACCGGCGGCGCCTTCGAGCCCAGCGAGGAGATCGACGAGGCACGCTGGCTGCCGCTCGGCGAGGTGCTCGACCTGCTCACCTACCCGCGCGACCGCACCCTGCTCGGAGCGGTCCAGCACGACGTGCCCGTGGAGGCGGCCGCCCGCAGCTGGTGAGGCGGACCTAGTCCGGGAACCAGCCGCGCAGGCTCCTGTCGGTGGCGTCCTTCCATGCCGCGGGCCACTGGCGACGCGCCTCCTCGGCGGCGGCGCGCTCGAGCGCCCAGAGCTGGCCGGCGGCGAACGGCTGCCCGCTCTGCGGTCCGTTGGTGTGGAGCCAGTCGGCGGCGATCACCGAGTCCTGGTGCTCGCCGAGGACGGTCTGCAGCCGGGTCACCGCGGTGGCGAACCGCGACGCCTTCGGCCCCATCACCGGTACCACCGCCTCGGCGGCGTAGCGGACCCGCTTGGCGCGGATGCGCAGCGCGTGGAGCTGCTCGTCGGGGCTGTGCGCGTCGAGCCGGCGGCCGTCGCGCCAGAGCTTCGACCAGGGGACGGCGACCAGGGCGGGGAGCACCTTGCGCGCCGGGCCCTCGGCCTCGGCGGTGAGCGCCGGGGCGTGGGCCGCCTCGACCAGACGGTCGAGCAGGGCGACATAGCGGGGGTCGTGGAGGGCGCTGAGCAGCCCCCCGCGGGCGTCGCCGATGCTCGCCTCGATGCGGTCGGCGACGTGACGCCCGGCCTCGACGTCGGCGGCGGGCAGCCGCCCGGCGGTGGCGTGGATGCGCTCGGCGAGCACCTCGGCGTCGCGGACGGTGCCGAGCTCCGCCGCCAGCCAGCGCAGCTCCTCACTGAGCGAGGCGGCCCACTCGGCGTCGATGAGCGGGGCGAAGGTGCGCAGGTCCGAGCGCATCCGCCGGGTGGCGACTCGCGCCTGGTGGACGTCCTCGGGCTCGCCGCCGAGGCGCACCCCGGGGTCGTGGCGGAGCAGCCGGGCCACCGAGCTCGCGATCGCCCGGCGCACCACCGCGCCGGCGGTCGTGGTGGCGCCGTCGAGCGACTCCGGCGTCACCTCGGGTGGCTCGGTGGCGACGGCACCGAGGGCGCGGACCAGCTTGGGGGTGGGGTCGGCGGCGCCGGCGCCGCCGGCGCGGAGACGCTCGACGATGGCGTCGAGCAGCTCGTCGCTCCCGTCGGCGGCCATCTCCACCTCGAGCTCGCGGAAGCGCCCGGTCACCCGGCGGCCGCGGTGGACCGAGACCTCGTCGTCGTCGATCTCGGCCAGCAGCCGGCCGTCGGCGCTGAGCACCGAGACCGCCCGGCGCACCGTGCGCATCCGCGCCACCGGGGCGAGCTCGGCGGTGCGCACGTAGGCCCGCACCAGGTCGACCGCCTGCTCGGGCGGCGCCGCCGGGGGGCCGGGGAAGTTGTGCTCGTCGCGCACCAGCAGTGCCGAGCTCTCGACCTTGGGGAGCTTGACCGTCCAGCCCTCGCCGGCGCGGTGGCGCAGGGTGCAGCCCCAGCGGATCAGCCGCAGGTCGGCGGTGTCCCAGTAGACGGTGGTGAGCCGGCGCTCGTCGGCGGCGGTCACGACCACGTCGGAGGCGACCCCGCCGAGGTCGAGCAGCTCGAAGCCCGGGGGTGCGGCGAGCTTCAGCTCACGCTCGCGGTGGACGCTCGGCGTCTTCGCTGCGCTCACGCCTGTGCCCCCAGCGCCCGCAGCCCGTCGCCGTCGCGGCCGTCGGCGCGGGCCCGCGCCAGGTCGGCGAGCCGGGACTGCACGTTGACGCCGCCGCGCCGCGGCACCCGCTGCCAGCTCCCCTCGGAGTCGAGCGTCCAGGAGAGGCAGTCGTCCGTCATCAGCACGTCGACGATCTCCTCGAGGCGCCGCTGCAGGGCGGCGTCGGTGACCGGGGTCAGCGCCTCGACCCGGCCGTCGAGGTTGCGGCTCATCATGTCGGCGGAGCCGATGAACCAGTCGGCGGTGTCGGTGCCGAAGCGGAAGATCCGCGAGTGCTCCAGCCAGCGGCCGACGATCGACCGCACCCGGATGTGCTCGGACATGCCCTGCACCCCGGGGCGCACCCCGCAGGCGCTGCGGACGATCAGGTCGACCTCGGCGCCCGCCGTCGAGGCGGCGTAGAGGGCGTCGACCACCTCGGGGTCGACGAGATGGTTGAGCTTCATGAAGATGCGTCCCTTGCGGCGGGTCTCGCGGTGGATCAGCTCGAGCAGCCGCGGGCGCAGGGTGGTCGGGGCCACCAGCAGCTTGCGGAAGCGGCGCTGGCGGCTGTACCCGGTCAGGTAGTTGAAGAGGTCGGTGAGGTCGGCGCCCAGCTCGGGGTCGCAGCTGAGCAGCCCGAGGTCCTCGTACAGTCGCGCCGTCTGCTGGTTGTAGTTGCCGGTGCCGATGTGGCAGTAGCGGCGGATGCCGCCGGCCTCGCGGCGCACCACCAGGGCGGTCTTGGCGTGGGTCTTGAGCCCCACCAGCCCGTACACCACGTGGACGCCCGACTGCTCCAGCACCCGCGCCCAGGCGATGTTGGTGGCCTCGTCGAAGCGGGCGGTCAGCTCCACCAGGGCCACCACCTGCTTGCCCGCCTCGGCGGCGGCGACCAGGGAGCGGACGATCGGGCTCTCCGACCCCGAGGTGCGGTAGAGGGTCTGCTTGATGGCGAGCACGTCGGGGTCGCGCGCCGCCTGCTCGATGAAGGCCTCGACCGAGGTGGAGAAGCTCTCGTAGGGGAACTGCACCAGCACGTCGCCGCTGGCAATCACCTTGAAGAGGTCCGGCGGGGTGTCGGCGGTGGCGCCGCCGAGCCGCGTCTGGGTGGCCGGCTTGAACGGCGGGTCGTGCAGCTCCGGCCGGTCGAGGCGGTGGAGCGCCCAGAGGCCGCCGAGGTCGAGCGGCCCGTCGATCCGGTACACGGCCTCCTCGCCGATCTCGAGCTCGCGCATCAGCAGGCTCAGCACCTCGGCGTCCATCGAGGCGTCGATCTCGAGGCGGACCACCCGCGGCGAGCGCCGGCGCATCCGCAGGATGGCCTCGACGGCGGTGAGCAGGTCCTCGGCCTCCTCCTCCTCGAGGGCGAAGTCGGCGTTGCGGGTGACCCGGAAGGGATGGTGGCCGAGGATGCGCATCCCCGGGAAGAGCTGCTCGAGGTGAGCGGCGATGAGCTGCTCGAGGGGGACGAAGCGCTCGCCGTCGGGCATCACCGCAAAGCGCGGCAGCAGCGGCGGCACCTTGACCCGGGCGATCCGGGTCGCCGGGCCGTCGGGGTCGCCGACCACCACGGCGAGGTTCAGCGACAGGTTGCTGATGTAGGGGAAGGGGTGCGCCGGGTCGACCGCCAGCGGGGTGAGGACGGGGAAGACCTCGTCCTCGAAGACGCGGTCGAGGTGGGCGCGGTCGTCGTCGTCGAGCGAGCTGTAGTCGGAGAAGCGCAGCCCGGCGGCGCCGAGCTCGCCGGCGACCTCGCGGAAGACCGCGGTCTGCCGGGCGACCAGCCGGAGCACGCGCTCGCGGATGGCGGTGAGCTGCACCCCCACGGTCATGCCGTCGGGCGACAGCGTCAGCAGCCCCGCGCTGCGCTGCTCGGTCAGGCCGCCGACGCGCACCTGGAAGAACTCGTCGAGGTTGGTGTTGAAGATGGCGATGAACTTGGCGCGCTCGAGCAGCGGCAGCGCCGGGTCCTCGGCGAGCGCCAGCACCCGGGCGTTGAAGTCCAGCCAGCTGAGATGGCGGTTGAGGTAGCGGCCCCCGCCCTGGGCGGCGACGAGCATCAGCGTCGGTCCGGCCTCCTCGGCGTCCCCCTCCGAGGCCGTCGAGGCTCCACGGACCACGCTCAGCGAATCTGTCCCCTCGTGTCCCTGGCTCACCGGGCGCGACGGTCGCTCACGCGGTCCGCCCGCGACGCTGCGCCGGAGGCTTCGGCGGGGTGGTGGGCGCGGCTGTGCCCGGGGCCGGTGCCGGGGTCGTGGTGGTGCGGCGGGCCCGCGGGGCGCTGGTGGCCGGAGCCGGGGCCGCGGGGACGGCCGGGGTCGCTGCGGCGCGGGTGCGGCGGGCGGTGGCGGTGCGGCGCACCGCGGGGGCCGTCGGAGTGGCGGCGGGGGTCGGAGCCGGGGCCGCTGCCGCGGCGACCACCGCGGTCGCGGCGGAAGCGACCGCCTCAGCGGCGCCGTTGGCGGCGCTCTTCGCCGTGGTCTTCGGCTTGCCATTGGCCTTGGCCTCGGCGCGGGAGGCGACCGAGGCGATCGCCTCGCGCAGCTCCCTCTCCGCGTCGTGGAGGGCGCTCGCCACCTCGCCGATGCGCCTCTGGGCGCGCTCCGCGCGGGCCACGAGCTTCTCGTGGGCGGAACGCTTCCGACCCACCCGCCTCTCCAGCGCCTCGATTCGATCCTTCAACTTCGCCACGTCGATGTCCTCGCGCGATCTGGGGCGCCGGCCACTCAGCCGGCCGGGGTGCACACCGACGCCGGGCCTACGGCGTGCAACCGCCCCCTGGAATCACCATGTCCCCGCCCCCGTCGGGGCGACGAGTATAGATGACGGCCCTGTCACCCACGACGGGCGCCAAGCTCGCATCACCGCCCTCGTGGCGGCTGCCGTCCGGGTCATCGTACTCCTCTTCGCGGGCCCCTCCCAGAAGGCCCGGACCTGCGAGCGGTCCGGGCCCAGGGGGGAGGGTTCGGGAACGGCGACGGACGTGGCGAGGCCGGCCACTCCCGGACACCCTGGTTCTTCTGGGGAGCTGTGCGGCGCCGGAGAGGTGGCGCCCACGGCATCCAGGGTGCGATATCCGCGGGGAACGGCGGGCAACCACACGTTTAAGATCCGGGGTGAATCGGCGGCCCAACCCTCCCTGCTAATCGATTCTTAACGATTGGTTCGACCGTCGTTCATCGCCGGCACCGCAGGATGGGTCGAGCCCTCGACAGGCTCGATCCAGCTGGCAGGGGAGGTGGGGCGCCAATGGCGAAGCGGGTCCTCGTCGCCGTCGCCGACGAGGGTAGCCGAGCCGCACTGCGGAATGCTCTGGGCGAGGAGGGCTACGCGGTCGCCGAGGCGGCGAGCGGGTCCGAGGCGGCCGTCGCCGCGCGCCGCCTGCAGCCCGACGCCATCGTCCTCGACGGCCGCCTCGCCGGCATGACCGCAGCCGAGGCGGTCGCCGCGGTGCGCCAGGAGACCGCCGTGCCGGTGCTGGTGCTGACCACCGAGGGCGACAGCACCGGCCAGATCGCCTGCCTGCGCGCCGGCGCCGACGTCTGCGTCCCCGAGCCCTACTCGCTCCGCGAGGTCCAGGCGCGGGTGCTCGCGCTGATCCGGCGCGTCGACCTCAGCAACGGCCGGGTCGGCGGCGGCGCCGAGGTCGAGCACCTCGGCGACTTCCGGCTCGACCGGGCGGCGCGCACCGTCCACGTCGCCGGCGCCGAGGTGGACCTCACCCTCAAGGAGTTCGACCTGCTCTCCTTCCTCCTCGCCCACGCCGGCCGGGTGCAGTCGCGCGAGCGCATCCTCGAGCAGGTCTGGGGCAACGCGCTCGGCGACCGCCGCACCGTGAACGTCCACGTCCGCTGGCTGCGCGAGAAGCTGAGCCAGTTCGAGAACATCCCCTTGCGGATCACCACGGTGACCCGCGCCGGCTACCGCCTCGACCGGCTCGACGGCCGCGACATGGTCGGCACCCCGGTGGCGCTCAGCCCCGCCGTCGGGCCAGCGACGTCGTCCCTGCGCCCCTGAACGAGGGCAGCAGCACCGCGAAGGTCGCGCCCCGGCCCGGGGTCGACTGCACCGCGATCCGCCCGCCGTGCGCCTCGACGGTGTGGCGGGCGATCGCCAGCCCCAGGCCGCTGCCCTCGCCCTCGCGCCGCCGCGACCGATCCGCCTTGTAGAAGCGCTCGAAGACCCGGCGAAGGTCGTCGGGGGCGATGCCGCAGCCGGTGTCGGTGACCTGGATCTCGACCATGTCCTCGTCGCCGGCCGCGCGCCGTGCCGACACCGTGATCGAGCCGCCCTCGGGGGTGAACTTGATCGCGTTGTGCACCAGGTTGCGGACCACCAGCCCGAGCCGGGGCCCGTCGCCGAAGACATGCGGGGTGCTGGGGTCGACGTCGTAGCGCAGCTGGAGGCGGCGCTCGTCGGCGAGCGGCCGCAGCCGCTCGGCGGCGGCGACGAGCTCGGTCACCGGGGTCGGCTCCATCCGCAGCGGCAGCCGCCCCGACTCGATGGTGCTGAGCTCGATCAGCTCGGCGACCATCTGACCCATGTGCGCCACCTCGAGGCCGATCTTGGAGACGAACTCGTGGGCGACGCTCGGGTCGCCGAGCGCGCCGCCGAGCAGGGTCTCGACGAGCAGCTGGATCGCCGCCACCGGGGTGCGCAGCTCATGGGAGACGTTGGCGACGAAGTCGCGCCGCACCGTCTCCAGGCGCCGCACCCGGGTCTCGTCGCGAAGGATCACCGCCACCTCGACGGTGCCGCCGCTCTCGGGGTCGACGATCGGCACCGCCCGGGCGAGCACGTTGCGGACGTCGAGGGGATCGCTGAGGTCGCGATCGGTCGCGGTCCCGGTGGTGAGGCAGGAGTCGACGAGGAGGCTGACGCGATAGTCGCCGACGCTCTCCTCCAGCGCCCTCCCCTCGACGTCCTCGGAGAGGTGGAGCAGGGCGCGTGCCGGCGCATTGGCGTGGCGGATGACGTGCCGGGCGTCGACGATGAGGACGCCGTCCTGCAGGCTCTCGACCAGCCGCCGCAGCAGCAGCGGGGGCACCGTGGAGATCTCCGTCCCGCCGCGCGGCGTGCTCATGCACCCCCGAGTATAGGCACGGGTCTCTCCCGCGACGCCCACGTCGGGGGGGCGATTAACCAACCCTTAAGTCACGGATAACCCGCCCATGGCCCGGCTGCCCGCACCATGCAGCCAGTGGTCACCGGCTTCGCACTGACGTGGGCGCGCAGGCGCTGATGCCCAAGCGCATCCTCGTCGTCGAGGACGAGGCCAACATCCGCCAGACGCTGCGCTACAACCTCGTCAAGGAGGGGTACGAGGTCAGCGAGGCGGGCACCGGGCCCGAGGCGCTCAACGAGGCGCGGCGCATCCGTCCCGACCTCATCCTCCTCGACCTCATGCTCCCCGAGCTCAGCGGTCTCGAGGTGTGCCGCATCCTCCGCCAGGAGATGGCGACGCCGATCCTGATGCTCACCGCCAAGGGCGCGGAGATCGACAAGGTGGTGGGGCTGCACGTCGGCGCCGACGACTACGTCACCAAGCCGTTCTCCCTCACCGAGCTGATGGCGCGCATCAACGCGCTGCTGCGCCGCGTCGAGCTCAGCGGCCAGAAGACCGGGCAGCCCTCCGACGTCGAGCAGCTCGACGGCTTCAAGCTCGACCGTGGCGCGCGCACCGTGCATGTCGGCGAGGAGGAGGTGCGCCTCGCGCCCAAGGAGTTCGACCTGCTCAGCTTCCTGCTCGCGCATCCCAATCGCGTGCACTCGCGCGAGAGCCTGATCCAGCAGGTGTGGGGCAGCAACTTCTACGGTGATCGCAAGACCGTCGACGTGCACGTGCGCTGGCTGCGGGAGAAGTTCGAGCGCTTCGAGGCCATCCCCTTCCGCATCACCACCGTCTTCGCGGTGGGATACCGCCTCGACCAGATGCCGCGCCCCTGATCCGCCCCGCGGCGTGAGGTGTTCGTGCACACCGCCGCACGATCTTAAGGGGCCCTTCCCCCTGTGACGCTGGATACGTGCATAGCATGCAAAGTGTGAGCACCACGCTGGCGACCCCTCTCGACGTTCCCCACCTCCACGCCGGCGACGGCCTGCGTCTCACCGCGTGCGTGTGGTGCGGCAGCCGCCGCCACGAGCTCGTCGAGACCGCGGGCGGCGTGCTCCGCGACAGCTGCCTGCGATGCGGCGCCGAGCACCGGCGCATCCTCGACACCGAGTCCGACGTCCCCGCGGACGCGCCCTCCGCCGCCGCCGTCGCGGCGACGCGCTGGGTGGCGCACGCCGGCCTCGCCGCCTCGCGTCCCGGCGGGGCGCCGACCCGCGAGACCCTCGCCGAGGTGCTGCGCGCCGGCGTCGACTGCGTCGAGCTCGACGTCTGCGTCACCGCCGACGGCGCCCTGGTGCTGCGGCACGACTCGCGGCTCTCGACCGGGCGGAGGATCTCGACCCTGGCGATGGCCGAGCTGCGCCACCGCGGCCACGACCTCCTCACCCTCGACGAGGCCACCGAGATGGTCGCCGGCCGGGTGCCGCTGCTCGTCGACGTGAAGAGCCGCGAGACCGCCACCCCGCTCGCCACATGGCTGCGCGGCCACCGCAGCCTGGACGTGCTCGGGGTCTGCAGTGACGACCGCGAGGTGCTCGTCGAGCTGCGCCGCGGCGCCCCCGCGATGCCCCGCTGGTGGAGCCTCCCCGCGGTCCCGACCACCTCCCCGGAGTGGGCCGGCGCGGTCGTCGAGGTCCTAGCCCAGCGCCGCGGCCTGCGCGGCCTGGTGCCCCCGCTCACCGACCTCGGCACCCTGGCGCGCGACCGCCCGCTCTGCCGGGAGGACCTGCTCCACCTCGCCGCCATCCCCACCCGCCGATGGCTGCCGACCCAGCTGCCCCGGCTCTCCGCGGACGTCGCCCCGGCCGGGGTGGCGGTCGCCCACGGCGCGATCACCCCGGCGCTCTGCGCCGCCGCCGAGCGGCTCGGCCTGCTGATGGCCGCCTGGACGGTCAACCGCGCCGGCCTCGCCCGCCGGGTGATGCGCTGCGGGGTCCGGATCATCATCAGCGACCGGGTCGTGCCCCTCCGCCACGCGCTCTCGGCGCCTCCGGCTTCGCGCCCTTCTTAATCTCTTCTTAGCGCCGGCTTGGCCCCGCCATACCGCGGCTGGTGACAGACTGGGGTGGATTCAGACCGTTTGCCACGTTGGGGGGAACACAGCGTGCCCACGATCCCGCCTGCCCTGGAGGCCGCGGCGGCCTCGCTGCGCTCGCGCTACGCCGACCGCCACGACGCCGGGGTGATCGAGGGCACCCTCCTCGACTCCTACCAGCGGCTGGCGTCGACCGCCAAGGTGCAGGACTTCGTCCCGATCTTCGCCGAGCGCTCGGCGCGCCAGCGACTCGACTCCGGCGACGTGGTGCTCGAGGGCACGGCCGCCGCCGAGCCGGCGACGCCCCCCGCGCCGCGGCGCCGCAGCTCGACCCCGCGCCGCAGGGCGACCGCCGCCGGCTCCGAGTAGAGCCGGCGGCGGCCCCGCGGGGCTGCTACTTGTCGGCCAGCGACTGCTCGCTGGTGGTCGACAGGGGCAGGAACTTGAGGTCGACGAGCGGTCCGTTCTGGAACTCGTCGGTCAGGATGTAGTTGATGTACGACTGCGCCAGGGGCGAGCCCGCGCCCTTGGTGTACATGTGCTCGTGGGAGAAGAACGGGTACTTGCCCGCCTTGATGGAGTCGCCGGTCGGCGGCGTGCCGTCGAGGCTCACCGCGGTGACCGTCTTGTCCGCCGAGGAGGCGGCGATGTAGGAGACGCCGCCCGGGGCGCCGGCCACCTCGGTCAGCACCAGCTGGGTGGAGTCCTGGGTCGATGCGGGGGTCGCGGACTCGGCGGTGCCCTGCATGACCGTCTTGTCGAAGGTGAGCCGGGTGCCCGAGCCGGGCTTGCGCTCGGTCAGGGTGACGGCGACGTCGGCGCCGCCCACGTCCTTCCAGTTGGTGACCTTGCCGCTGAAGATGTCCTGGGCCTGCTTCAGGGTCAGGTTGGTGACGTTGGTCTTGGGATTGACGATGATGGCGAAGACCACGATCGCCACCTGGTGGTCGGTGACCGTGGTCGGGTCGATGGCCTTGGCGTCGGTGACCGGCACGTCCGAGTCGCCGATGTCCGAGGTGCCCGCGGCGACGTTGGCGAGGCCGGTCGAGGACCCGCCGCCGCTGACGGTGATCGTCGCTCCCGGGCACTTGGTCGGGTAGAGCTCCGCCGCCTTCTGCGCCAGCGGCAGCAGCGCGGTGGAGCCGCTCGCCGTCGCGGTGCCGGTCTGGCACGTGTAGGTTGCCGCCTTCGAGGTGCTGCCGGTGGTGGTGCTCGAGCTCGAGGACGAGTTCGCCGCCGTGCCGCCGGTGCTGGAGTCGCTCCCACACGACGCCATCACGAGGACGCCGAGGAGCACGGGCGCAGCCATGAGATGTCGACGCAAGAGACAGACCCCCCATTGAGTCCGGTCATGGGTCCCGCCCGGGAGGCGGTGACAGGGCGGACCTATGCTGCCGTGAGGGACGTCAAGGACGGGTTAGGCGCACATTAAGGATCGGATGTTCGCCCGGAGCGTCAGGCTCAGCCGAGCTCCTCGATGACCCCGGTCTCGAGGTAGACGAGGTCCTCGGCGATGTTGGTCACCCGGTCGGCGATGCGCTCGAGGTGGTGGGCGACGAAGACGAGGTGGGTGGCCCGGTACGCCGCCTTGCCGTCCTCGGACATCAGCTGGACGAGCTCGTCGAAGAGGCGGTGGTAGACCCGGTCGATCCGGTCGTCGCGCGCCGCCACCAGCCGGGCGCGGGCGACGTCGCGCGCGACCACCGCGGCGAGGATGTCGCGCACCTGCTCGCGGCAGAACTGCGCCATCTTGGGGAGGTCGACGTGGGTCGCCAGCTGGGGGAAGTCGGCGAGCGAGCGGGCGATCTTCGCGATGCTCACGCAGTGGTCGCCCATCCGCTCGAGCTCAGCGGACATGTGGAGCAGCCCCATGACCTCGCGAAGGTCGCGGGCCACCGGCGCCTGGGTGAGGATCATCATGAAGCTCTGCTCGCGCACCTCGCGCTGCAGCTCGTTGATCCGGGCATCCTCCGCGATCACCACCGCGCAGGCGTCGACGTCGCGCTCCATGAGCCCGACCATTGCGCCGGAGATCGCCCGGTCGACCAGCTCGCCCATCTCGGTGACCGCCGAGCGGACGCTGCGCAGTTCCTCGTCGAAGACGCTGCGCTGCGGATGCGGGAGGATCTCGCTCATCCGAATCTCCCGGTGATGTAGTCCTCGGTGCGCCGGTCCTTCGGGTTGCTGAAGAGCTCCACGGTGGGGCCCATCTCCACCAGCTCGCCGACGCGTCCCTCGCCGACCAGCATGAAGGCGGTCCGGTCGCTGACGCGGGTCGCCTGCTGCATGTTGTGGGTCACGATGATCATGGTGACGCTTCCGCGCAGCTCGTGGAGCAGCTCCTCGATGCGCAGGGTGGCGATCGGGTCGAGCGCCGAGCAGGGCTCGTCCATGAGGATGACGTCCGGCTCGACGGCGAGCGCGCGGGCGAGGCAGAGGCGCTGCTGCTGGCCGCCGCTGAGCCCCAGGCCGGAGCTGTGCAGGCGGTCCTTCACCTCGTCCCAGAGCGCGACGCGCTGCAGCGACGACTCCACGATGCCGTCGGAGACCGACTTGGGCACCCGGCCGGCGAGGCGCAGGCCGTAGGCGACGTTGTCGTAGATCGAGGCGGGGAAGGGGTTGGGACGCTGGAAGAGCATGCCCATCCGCCGCCGCAGGTTGATGAGGTCGACCCCGGGTCCCACCAGCTCCTGACCCTCGAGGGAGATCGACCCCTCCATCCGGAAGCCGGGAATCACGTCGTTGATGCGGTTGAGGCTGCGCAGCAGCGTGCTCTTGCCGCAGCCGCTGGGGCCGATGATGGCGGTGATGTCGCCCGAGGTCGCCCAGAAGTCGACGCTGCGGACCGCGTGGGTGGGGCCGTAGTAGAGGTTGAGCGCGTGGGTCTGGACCTTGCGCTCCGGCGCCTCGTCGGTGGCCTTGGCGCTGGCGGCGGCCGCCGTGCCCGTGCTCCCGGGCTCCTCGACGGGCTCGGCGGCGGACATCCCCATCTCTCTCAGCCTCCCTGCAGGCGGCGGACGGCCCGGCGGCCGATCACACGGGCGGACACGTTGAACACCAGCACCAGCAGGATCAGCAGGGCGGCGACTCCGTCCGCGTACTGGCGGGCGTCGGTCACCGTCCCCGGCTCGGCCTGGGTGCGGAACTCGTAGAGGTCGACGGCGAGGGTGTCGCCCGCCAGGAACGGGCTGAGGCTGTAGTTGCCGTTGGCGGTGATCGCCCCGGCCGAGCCGGTGAAGAGGATCGCCGCCGCCTCGCCGAAGGCGCGCCCGGCGATGAGGATGACCCCGGTGATCAGGCTGGGAAGCGCCGCCGGGAGCAGCACCCGGGTGACCGTCTGCCAGCGGGTGGCACCGAGAGCCAGGCTGCCCTCGCGGAGGTTGTTGGGCAGCGAGCGCAGCGAGTCCTCGGTGACCCGGATCCCGTAGGGAAGGTTGATCACCACCAGCGCGAGCGCGGCCGCCAGCCGGCTCGGATGCGAGTGGGTGGCCTCGACGAAGAGGGCGAAGCCGAAGAGACCGACGATGATCGAGGGCAGCGTCGCCAGCGTCTCGGTCGCCCGTCGCACCATGTTGGTGATCGTCCCGGTGCCCGCGTACTCGGCGAAGTAGACGCCGGCGAGCAGCGCCACCGGGATGGTGAGGATCATCGACAGGATCAGGACGTAGAACGTGTTGAAGAGCTGCGGACCCACCCCGCTCCCGGGGCCGCCGATGTTCGGCGCCGAGGTGTAGAACCCCGCCCGGTGGAGCTCCTGCCAGCCGTTGATGATCAGGACGGTGATGATCCAGAGGAGCAGCACCACCAGGATCACGCCGAAGCCGCGGATGGTGAACAGCGCCACCCGGTCCATGACGCGGGCGCGCCGGTTCACACCAGGTTCCTCGGGCTCTTGCGGTTCACGAAGCGCACGATCGCAATGCAGGAGAAGGTGAGGAGGAGGAGCACCAGGGCGAGCGCGTAGCGGGCGGCGGTGCCGTCGGGGTTGATGGCCAGCTGGTTGACGCCGTCGGTGATGGTGACCGTCATGGTGGTGGTGGGGAAGAGCAGCGCCTTCAGCCCGTACTCCTTGAAGGGGGGCAGGGCGTTGACGTCGCCGATCACCAGGGCCACCGCCAGCGCCTCGCCCATGGCCCTGGCCATGCCGAGCACCACGCCGCTGATGATCGTGGCCCGGGCGGCCGGCAGCTGCACCTTGAAGATGGTCTGCCAGCGGGTGGCGCCGAGGGCCAGCGAGGCCTCCTTGAGTGACCGGGGCACCGAGCGCAGGCCGTCGGCGCTGATGGTGGCGATGGTGGGCACCACCATGACCGCCAGCACCACCCCGGCGGCGAGGACCCCCGAGCCCTGGCGCCCCGGCGGGGCGATCCTCTCGAGGAGCGGGAGCAGGGCGATGAATCCGAGGTAGCCGTAGACCACCGAGGGAATGCCCACGAAGAGCTCGACCGCGGGCCGGAGCACCCGGCCGCCGATGATGGGGTTGAGCTCCTCGAGGATGATCGCGGTGGAGATCGCCAGGGGCACGGCGAGGACCAGCGCCAGGGCCACCACCATCAGCGACCCGGCGATGGGCATCAGCGCGCCGAAGGAGGAGGCGCCGCCGAAGCCGCCGCCGGTGCCGTCCGGCTGCCAGTCGGCGCTGAAGAGGAACTGGCGCAGCCCGGGGGTCTTGAGGACCGGGATCGCCTTGGCCCCGAGGAAGAAGACCACCAGGACGATGACCAGGATGCTGAGCGCCGCGGCGCCGAGCACCACGTACTTCATGACCGCGTCGATCTTCGCGGCCCGGAGGCTGACCCGGCGGGTCTTCGACGCCGAGCCTGGAGGCGGCGCCTGCCCCGCGGCACGGGGCTTGGCGAGCACGTCCTGACTCATCCTCGGGTCTCACCTCTGCGCAGACGCACCCGCTACCCCCCTGACCCGGCGCGGCCGCAGATGTCGAGCGGCCCCCATATGCTGGGCCCAGCCCAGGGATGGGCGGGTTACCCACCCGTTAACGATGAGTTAAGTCGGAGGGGCCCCCGAATCCGGGCGGGTTCGCGATCCCGGGCGTCCGGCGCAGAGCGCAGTCGTGAATGCAATCCTCCGTACGGGTGTCTCAATCGCAAGGAAAGCAACAAGTGCGACGAATAGCGTCAGGTGCAACTCGTTAAGCGTTGTGGCGCCTGC
The DNA here is from genome assembly GCA_036269455.1 of Candidatus Dormiibacterota bacterium. Classification (GTDB taxonomy): domain Bacteria; phylum Chloroflexota; class Dormibacteria; order Aeolococcales; family Aeolococcaceae; genus CF-96. The sequence goes on from DATARS010000043.1 coordinate 23,567, forward strand.
ACCTTAACAAGTGCCCGGACAAGCAAGAAATGTCCGAAGGCCCCGTCTGAACCGCTTGTAAGAGCCGTGCGGGCACCTCCAGTCAGCTGCGCGTCCAATTCGCGCCGGGGGCCTCAACGGTCAAGGGAAGGGATGATGAGACACTGGGGACTCAAGTCGTGGCGCCATGCCGCACTGCCGCTCGCGGTGGTGAGCCTGGTCAGCGCCATCGGCATCGGATGGGCGAACACCCACGCCGCCGGCAGCGCCGGTGGTGAGGGCGACCCCGAGGTCAGCATGCAGGGCGTGACCATGGTGCTCATGCCGAGCAACGACGACAACTTCCAGCCGGGCAACGCGTGCAACGCGACCAGCCTCGGCCAGACCCGCTGCACCGCAGCGATCATCGAGGTGCCGGACGGCCATCCGCGTGACCTCAGCTACTCGAACGACACCTGCGCGGCGCAGACCAACACCCAGCTCGGCCTCCAGGGTCTCTCCCTGCAGGACCCGTCCCAGCTCCGGCCCTGCACCGCCTCGGTGTTCCTCCCGTCCTCCGGCGGGAACACAGCGATCAAGGACTTCCCGGGCGCGACCTGTTTCCCGGGTCCCTGCCTGCTGGTCATGGTGATCCACCAGCACGACGGTGACTTCAACGCCCCCGGCAACTGCTCGGCAGCGTTCTACCTCACCGGCCCCTGCATGGTGGCGGTGATCGACACCGACGGCAGGCGCGGCGGCGACAGCATCAGCTTCGCCGACAGCAAGTGCCCGTTCAAGTCGGCCGCTCCGTTCCCGCCCTTCGGCGACATCACCAGCGACTGCACCAACCTGCCGTTCAAGCCGGCGGACATGACCCTCAACCTGCCCGAGAACGCGACCTCGGCGCCGCCCGTGAACCCGGTGCACAGCCCCGAGGTCTACGTCCAGGGCCTGAGCATGGTCATCGCGCCGGTCGGCCAGTGGACCTTCGATCCGCCGAACGCCTGCGGCATCGTCGGCCTCAAGCCGCTCAACCGCTGCACCGCGGCCATCCTCGACGTGCCCGAGGGCGGCGGTGACATCAGCTACTCGAACACCAAGTGCACCCTGGACCTCTCCGGTCCCCAGGACGCCTGCACCGCCGCTCCGTACACCAACTCGCGCGGCAACACCGCGCTCCACAACTTCCCCAGGGGCACCCTGTGCCTGGCGCCGCTTCCCGCGGCCCAGCCCCCCACCGCCGAGGTGGGCTGCCGGATCTACGTGATGCTCACCCGCACCGACGGTGACCTCAACCCCGGCGGTGTCTGCAACAGCTTCACCAACCTCTCCAGCGCCTGCTACATCGGCACCGTGGAGACCGACAACCGGCACGAGGGCGACCAGGTCGGCCTCAGCACCTCCACCTGCCCCTCGCTCGACGGCATCGACGTCGACGGTGACTGCACCGCGCCGGCGTACCTGCCGATCCCGGACATCAGCGTGACCCTGCCCGAGGATCCGACCCTCGGCAACTGACCCGGAGCGGCAGCCGCCGCCCCCGGGCCGACCCACACCGAACCACGTGGGGCGGGACCGACTCCGGTCCCGCTCCATCCCGAACACCAGAAACTCCGCAACTAGGGAAGGGACAATGAACATCTGGGGATCCAAGCAGCTGCGTCGCATGGCCCTGCCGCTGGCAGTGGTCAGCCTCGGCGCCGCTCTCACCATGGGCTGGGGGCAGAGCTTTGCCTCCGGCGCTCCCACCACGTCGGCGAGCACCGACCAGAGCGACCCCGAAGTGGCCGTTCAGTCGATCACCTTCGTGCTCGTCCCGAGGGACAACGACAACTTCCGTCCGGAGAACGCCTGCGGCGGCAGCCCCTCCGTGAACAACAAGGTGACGCCCCCGGTCGAGAACCCGAACGCCTTCGGCACGGGCGTCGGCCTCCTGCGCAACCTCAGCATCGGCCCGAGCCGCTGCACCCTCGCCGTCTTCCAGCCCACCATCCACCAGGGTAAGGACCTCTTCTACTCGTCCACCCCGTGCCCGGTGACCACCAGCGGCGCCACGGCGCCGAACCTCAGCCTGAAGTTCGTCGGGCTCCACACCCCCGACAAGCTGAAGCCGTGCACCGCGGGCGTGTTCCTCAGCACCCTCGACGGGGCGTCGAAGACGACCCCCGACGTCCGCAACAACAGCCTGACCAAGGCGCAGAGCGCGGCCAACAGGATCGCCCTCCACGACTGGGCCGGCGACAGCTGCAAGCCCGGCCCGTGCACCCTGTTCGCCGAGATGGTGCAGCAGGAGGGTGACTTCAACTCCCCCGGTCTCTGCACCAGCGCCTTCTACATCACCGGTCCCTGCACCGTCGCGGTGCTCACCACCAGCGACGTCAACGGGCCGGTCTTCACCCCCGGTCCCTGCACCGGCACGACCAACGCGACCTGCCCCGTCACGACCCCGGCGGCTCCCCTGGTGCCCGCGACCCCCAACTCCGGGGTGCCGACGTTCACGCCAGGCGGCAAGGTCCTCAACTTCACCGACGGCAGCTGCCCGATCAGCACCAGCCTCAGCAACCGCGGCGACGTCCAGCAGGGGTGCACCAACCTCCCCTTCAAGCCCGCGGACATGAGCTTCAGCCTCCCGCCGGCCGCCACCCCGCCGAACGAGGTCCTGGACCCGTGCGTCCTCCCCTTCGTCCCCGGTGACACGTGCGGCCCGGCCAAGCACAGCCCCGAGGTCGCGACCCAGTCGCTCACCATCGACGTCTCCCCGCAGGGCCAGGACGAGTTCGATCCCGCCAACGCCTGCAGCATCCCCGGCGACACGCTCGCGTCGCTGGTGGTGACCCGCTGCACCGCGGCGATCATCAAGCTCCCCGTCGGCTTCGCCGGTGGCGACGTCCAGATCCCGACCAGCCGCTGCACGTTCGACCTCTCGAACGCCAAGGGCCACGGCAACAACCAGGGCCAGCCCTGCTTCGCGGAGCCGTTCAGCCCCTCGAAGGGCAACACGATCATCCACAACATGCCGGCGGTGACCTGCCGGCAGCCGCTCCCCGCGTTAGTTCCGGGCACCGCTGTGGCCGGCACCGTGCTCCCGGTCGTCCCGTGCAACCTGGTCGTCACCCTCACCCACGAGGACGGCGACTTCAACGCCGAGAACCCGTGCGGCAACCTCAACACCGTCATCGCGCCCGCCACGGTCACTCCGGGCATCACCTCCACCTGCCTGCTCGCCTCGTTCAACACCGACGGGCATCAGCAGGGCGACACCCTGACCGCCACGGCGTCCACCCCCGTCTGCCCGGCGGCCAACGGGACCGCCCCGGTGTTCGACGCGGACATCCACGACACCTGCGTCGCGG
>DATARS010000044.1:0-8287 GCA_036269455.1 Candidatus Dormiibacterota bacterium
GGTAGGCCTCGACCACCACCTCGCTGGCGAGCACCTCGTCCATGGTTCCCTGGAACAGCGGCTTGCCGAAGTCGAGCACGTACACGTACTCGCAGATGCTGCTGACCAGCGCCATGTCGTGCTCCACCAGGAGGATGCCGACCTCGCGCTCGTCCATCACCCGGCGGAGGATGGTGCCGAAGCGGTGGCTCTCCGAGGAGTCCAGCCCGGAGGAGGGCTCGTCGAGGAGCAGCAGACGGTATGGGCCGGCGAGCACCCGTGCCAGCTCCACCAGCCGGCGCTGCCCGGTGGACAGCGATCCCGCCTGGAGCTGCGCGAGGTGCTCGATGTCACACAGCTCCATCGCGTGCGCCGTGGCGCTCTCGATGTCGCGATGCTCGCGCGGTGAGCTGAACAGCTGGCCCATCAGCCGCTCTCCGCTGATCGCCGCCTCGCGCCCGAGGCGGACGTTCTCGGCGACGGTCAGCGTGTCGTACAGCTCGAGGCGCTGGAAGGTGCGCCCCATCCCGAGCCGGGCGCGCCGCGCCGGGTTCATGTGCGAGACGTCGGCGCCGAAGAGGTGGACGCTGCCGCCGCTCGGCTTGACCAGCCCGCAGCAGGCGTTGAAGGTGGTCGTCTTGCCCGCGCCGTTTGGGCCGATGAGGCCGGTGAGCCGGCCCACAGGGGCCTCGAAGGACAGACCGGAGACCGCCACCAGCCCGCCGAAGCGCACCGTCAGGTCGTGGACAACAAGGCCCTCGGATGTGGTCATCTCTGCACTCCCTCCGCCAGCCGGCCGTCGACCGGTTTCGGCAGCATCTCCTCCGGCACCAGTCCACGCAGCCGCTCGGTGACCGGGCTGCGCCGGGTCCGCCAGGCCGTCGCCTGCGCCAGGCGCCCCAGCCGGCCGGCGGCGTCGAAGCCACCCGACGAGGCCACCGCGGTGAGCATCGCCGCCAGGCCGAAGATGGCCGGCAGCGCCTCCTGGAAGGTGGCGTTCTCGATGTATGCGGGAACGACGATGTACGCCGCCGCCGCGATCACCGCCGAGCGGATCAGGCCCGAGCCGGCGATGACCAGCACGGCGACCAGGATGAGCGAGGCGAACGAGGGGAAGGAGGTGCCGTTGATCGATCCCGTGACCGGGCCGATGAGCGCACCGCCCACCCCTGCGAAGAAGGCGGAGAGGCAGAAGACGAGCACCCGGGTGACGTTGACGCTGGTCCCCGCCGTGCTCAGCGCCAGCGGCGAATCCGCCAGCGCCCGCAGCAACCGGCCCAGCCGGCTGCGCTCGATGACCGCCATCAGCCCCAGGCAGACCACGAGCGTGGCGAGCGCGACGTAGTAGTACGCGGTGTCGCCGCCGGCGATCGACGGACGCGGGGCCGTCAGCGCACCGTTGATGCCGAACATCACATCCCGGCTGTACACCAGGCGCTCGAGGAGGATGCCGAAGCCGAAGCTCGCCAGGGCCAGGTAGAGGCCGCTGAGACGGATGGCCGGAATCGCCACCATCGCCCCCACCGGGACCGCCACCAGCCCCGCCGCGGCCATCGCGAGCACCCAGGGCACGCCGTGGTCGTTGGCGAGGTGGGCGAACGCCGCCGCCCCCACCGCCGCGAAGCCGATGTGGCAGAGCGACAGCTGTCCCGAGGTGCGCACCAGCAGGCCGAGCGAGGCGAAGATCACCACGAAGGCCAGGGCGCTGGTGTACACGGGGATCCTGGTGCCCACGACGCTCGGAATCAGCGCCGCGATCGCCAGCGCCACCCCGATGCCCACCCGCCGCTGCCCCGCGGTGAACCGCGCGGCGGTGACGATGCGCTTGGTGGCCTGGCTGCCCACCTCGGAGAGCATCCGTCCGCGGAAGAGCAGGACGCCGAAGAGGATGAGGAAGGGAACGCTCGAGGGCAGTCCCTGGAGCGAGAGGTAATTGGAGGTGAACCGGGTCGCCAGCGCCGCGCCGACGCCCACCACCAGTCCCCCGACGTAGGTGAGCGGGAGGCTGGAGAAGCGCCCGATCGCCGCCGCGCCGTACGCCTGGACGACGAGCAGGGTGAGCAGCAGCGGGTCGAGCCCGATGCTCGGGGCGATGAGCAGGCCGCTGACCGCCGCGAAGGAGCAGCCGATCATCCAGGCGATCCGCCGCACCGCGGTGGGGTTGGTGCCGGTCAGCCCGAGCAGGTCGGAGGAGTCGACCACCCCCTGCATGGCGACGCCGAGCCGGGTGAGGCGGAAGAAGGCGAAGAGCCCCGCCACTCCGAACAGCGCGACGAGCACCACGATCAGCTGGTCGACGCCAACGAAGACGCCCGCAACCTTGAAGGTCTGGGTCGGAAGAAACTGGGGGAAGTCCTTGGCCGCCGAGCCGTAGAGGACCACCGCGAGCCCCTCGATGCCGAGCAGCAGGCCGATGGTCGCCACCAGCTTCGCCGTCGGCGTCGCGGTGGCGAGTCCGCGGGCGAGCAGCTCGATCCCCAGCCCCGCGAGCGGGCCGAAGACCAGGATGCAGAACGCCGCGGCGAGCGGCCACGGCAGCCCGGCGTGGGTGTGGAGCTCGTAGAAGGCGTAGGCCGTCGCCGCCGCCACTCCGCCGTGGGCGAAGTTGAAGATGCCGCTCGTCTTGTAGGTGAGCACCAGGCCGGTGGCGGCGAGCGCGTAGATCGACCCGCTGGTGATGCCGACGACGATGAAGGGAAGGATGTTCACGGCGTGCACACTCCGCAGGGACGCCGCCCGGCGTGGCGGTTCTCCGCCACCGACCCGCTGCTGACCGTCTTGCCGCGGACCAGCAGGCAGTCGGCACGGTGGTACCGGCTCATCCGTGGAGCCGTGACCACGCCGGCCGCCGAGTCCACGATGAGCTCACCCGCGGCGGCGTCGCCATCGGCGAGCGCAGCCAGACGCAGGGCCACCAGCTGCTGCCGGCGGCGAACCCTGCGCCGGCCGTTCAACAGATGCAGGGCATCGCCGGTGGCGGCGAGCAGCAGGGCGACGACACCGAGGTCGAGCCAGCTCTGCTGCGTCGCCGTCTCCGCGGTGCCCGCGACCATCCACCAGCTGAGCACGATGCCCCCCAGGCCGAGCAGGCTCAGAAAGGCGAGGCTCAGCTGGTTGCCTGCGTGCCACGGTGCCCGGGCACCGCTCATGGGGCGCATCACGGTCACCAGGCCGCGCCGACGGGGCGCGAGGGCTCGCCGTGCGAGGCGAGGCCGTTGGCCGCCGCCGTGGCGGGCCGTGCAGGCGTCGCGACCGCCGCGGGCCGTCCCTCGAGCCGCACCAGGCGGTCGTCGAGGTCGGCGAGCTTGCGCCACTCGTCGCGCAGGTCGGCCGACAGCCAGAGCACGGCGGCGACGCCGAGCAGGAAGATTCCCACCAGGCCGCCACCGACGATGTACGGCATCTGCTCGGCCGAGTAGGCGGTGCCACTCACCCCCACCCAGCCGTTCACCATCGCCGCCACCCCGAGGGCCAGGGCCCCGAGCGCCGCGGCGCGATCCCACTCGGACCGCAGGATTGTCAGGATCACCTTGCCCATCTCACTCCCACCAGGCTGATCAGCTGACCGGCGACCAGCGCCACCACGGCGCCGACGACGAGAAGCAGGTAGAACGATGTCCCCGGCGCGCTTCCCTGCGACACCGGGCGGCTGGCCAGCGGCTGCACGGCCGCCGGCGACTGTCCCGTCGAGCCGCCCGATCCCGGGGCCGGCGGGGTGCTTCCCGCGCTCGTGCTCGAGCCGTATCCACCGCTCGAGCCGCCACCGGATGCGGTGGTCGCGGCGGAGCCCGACGAGGTCCCCGCTGCCGGGGTGCCCGAGCCGCTCAGGGCGCCGAGCACGCCGGATCCCAGGAGGCCGCCGCCGAGCAGGCCGCCGCCCGCCGCCGCGTCGCCCGAGGCGACTGCGAGGGCCTGGCCGACGACCATGACCGAATGCATTCCGCTCTGGGCCTCGTTGATCTCGATGCGCACGCCCGGCGACATCACCCCGTCCGGAACCTCCCTCGCGGCGAGGTAGGTGACGGTGATGCCCGACTTGGCGAGCTGCTCGGCGATGGGGTTGGCCGGCAGCGGGGAGCTGCTGCTCCCGGTGCTGAAGCCCTTGTCGCTGAACCCGACCGTGACCCCGTTGACGGTGACGTCGAAGAGGTTGAGGCCGGAGCTGCGCTTGAGCCCGCCCGCACTGTTGTGGCTGGCCTTGGCGTCGGCGAGGATCCGGCCGATGCGCAGCGGCCCCGCGCTCAGCAGCTCGGTGTCGGAGCTGGCCTCGGAGAGCACCGTGCCCGCGGTCCGGTCAGCGCTCACCGTCGCCGTCGCCGCCGCCGAGCCGACATTGGCCTGCTCGGAGCTCTGGCCGGCGGCCGCGCGCGCCGTGGAGGTGTCGGGCGAGCTCTGCGCCTTCAGCGACAGCCCCGGCTGGGTGACCTCGTCCTTCGGCTTCAGCGAGGCGTTGCTCTCGACGTAGAGGGGATACGGGGGCGTCTCGGGCGCACCCTGGGAGGCGGCCAGTCCGGGAAGCGAAAGGAAGAATGCTCCCGGGTAGGGGAACGAGGCGAACCCCGTCGACTGGCCGGTCGAGCTCAGCGCGGACTGGGCGATGGGGCCGTCGCCCTCGATCACCGCCCCGACCGGGAAGTGCGCCGGGTCCTGCGTGGTGGTCAGCACGCCGCTCGCATTCGCGGTGGCGCCGTATGCGCCCGCCGCCTGCGCCGGCCCCTGGCCCAGCTGCACCGCACCCGCCACCAGGCCGCCGGTCACCACGGCGAGGCCGACCCTGACGCCGAGCCCTCGCACGCTGCGATGCCGCCGCCGGTTCCGATCCATCAGGCCATCCTCCTGCATCAGAAGGGCCGCGGAAGACCGTGAGGTCTCCCGTTCCCGTCCATCTGGTGGTCGCCTCGTCCGGAGACCGGTGCGGACACCGGGCGCGGCGGCGGCTCCAGGAGACTGAGGAGCTCCGTCCAGCCGCTGAAGGGCACCGGGTCCGGCAGGCCGTCGCGGTGGAGCGTGCCCTCGACGCGGTCATCCGGCGTCTGCTCCAACTCGATGATGTACCGCGTGCGCAAGCTGTTCACCTCGTCCTGACCGGGTTCGGATGCGGGGATGTTCCGCCCGCGGTGCGCCCCGGGACGACACGGCACTCGGTGGTTTTCTGCTCGCGCGTCACGGTGCCTGTCTCACGGCGATCCGTGGGGACGCACCGGATCGACCCGGTGGGAGACGCCGGGGTCAGGCCCTCGCCAGCCGCGCCGCCAGCTGGCTGCGGGAGCTGATGCCCAGCTTCGAGTAGACGTTCTTGAGGTGGTACTCGATGGTGTTCAGGCTCACCACGAGCTGGGAGGCGACCTCGCGGTTGGTCAGTCCCTGGGCCACCAGCCGCGCCACCGCCCCCTCCTGCGGGGTGAGGCCGGCGCTGCGCGCCCGGCTCTCCGGGGTCCTCGCGCAGCGGATGCCGCTCGCCGACAGCTCCCCGGCGCAGCGCTCCACGAAGGGGTGGGCCCCGAGGGCGGCGAAACGCTCCCGAGCCGTGGTCAGCATCGCGACGGCGGCGGTGCGCCTCCCGGACCGGCGCAGCAGGCGACCGAAGTCGAGCTCGAGCTGCGCTCGATCGAAGGGGATGGTGACGGCCTCCGCATGCCGCAGACCCCGCTGGAACGCAGCCTCCGCCTCCTCGGTCTGGCGGCGAGCGCCGTGGAGCAGACCACGCAGCCGGCCTGCGGTGGCCATCGCCGAGTGCAGCTCGCGCGCCGTCGCGAGCTCCTCGACTCCGGTGACGACCGCCTCCGCCTCGTCGAGACGGTCCAGGCCGATCAGCGCGGTGGCGTACAGCTCCTGCCACCGCCATCGTGCCCCCGGCTCGTCGATGCCCTCGCGATCCTGCATCGTCGCCACCGGCCCCAAGGCGGTGACCACGCCAGCATGATCGGCGCCGGCCGCCGCGATCAGTGCCCGGGCGACACTGGCGTCGGCGATGCTCGCCTCGTCGTGAACGCTGCGTGCCAGGGTCGATGCCGCATCCGCGCGGGCGCGCGCCGCCTCCCACTGGCCCCGGGCGGCGAGGAGCGCGGTGGCGATGAGGTGCATGTAGCTGAGCATCCAGGTCTCATCGGCGGCCTCGGCGACGGACTGCGCCAGCTCCACGTGGGTGAGCGAGTCATCCCAGGCACCGAGGCGGTACTCGACGCTGGCCAGGTGGGAGAGGCTGCCGATCCGGAAGACGAACGGACCCCAGCGTGCCCCCGCCGGCTCGACCGCGGAGAAGTCGGCACGGGCGCCCTCGAGGTCATCGGCGAAGCTGCGTAACAGGCCCCGACCCAGCAGGGGGAGGACATCCTCGGGCCGCAGCTCGCCGGGCTTTTCGGGCAGGGGGGAGAACCCGCCCAGGCGCTCGTGGGCGCGTCCGGAGTACGCCAGCCCGTAGGCGAGCTGGGCCCAGGGAGCCACGCCTCCGCCCTCGGCGACCGCCGCCATGGCGCGCTCCGCCCAGGTGAGCAGCTCCGACGAACGGGCCCGGCGCAGCAGGATGAGGGAGACCTCCGACGCGATCCTGCCGGCCAGCTGCGGGTACTCGGCCAGGTCACCGGAGGTCCAGGCGTCGAGCAGCAGCCGGTGCCCCTCGGCCGGCCGCCCCGCGTGAAAGGCGAGCCGTCCGAGCAGGTACCGCGGATAGGCGCCGTCCCCGCACCGCCGGATCTCCCCGGCGAAGGCCTCGGCCCTGCCGAGGTCCCCCCCGGTGATCAGCCAGTCGACCCCCTCGAGCAACCGGGCGTCCCGCTGCCCGGGGACCGAGCTCAGCTCGCTCGCTCTCAGCATCGCCGCCGCCGCCCGCGACCAGGCGGCCCGGTTCGCCTCCTCGCGGCCGTAGTCGGCGAGCGCGCCGGCGAGAGCGTCGTCCTGGTCGAGCGCGGCCGCGCTGCGGTGCTGCAGGGACGCGGCACGATCCTCGACCAGCTCGGCGGCGAGCAGGTGCAGGTCGCGCCGTCGCGCCGGGCCGACATCGTGATAGATGGCCGATCTCGTCAGCGCGTGGGGAAAGGCGATGCCGAGGCGGGTGCCGAGCTGGCGGGTCTCGAGCAGCCCGGCGCCGATGGCATCCTCCACCGCCCCCAGGGGGTCGTCGACGCCGGCCAGCCGGTGGGCGAGGCTCAGAGGGCACTGCAGGCCGAGGACCGAGGCGGCGATGACGAGGCGCTGCGCGTCCGGTGAGCAGCGGGCCAGGCGGCCGAGCATCTGCATGCTGTACGAGCGCGGAGACGGAAGGGGGACGCCGACCGATCGCTCCAGGCGATCCAGCGGCAGCTCCTTGAGCAGCGCCTCGAGATGCAGGGGGTTGCCGCCGGTGTGGTCGCGCAGCTGCTGCGCGAGCGGAACCGACAGTCGCTCCGCGGTGACCTCGGCGGCGAGATCCTGCACGCCGGTGACATCGAGCCCCGGCAGCCGGAGGATGGCGCCCCGCTCGTCGGATCCGAGCCGCGACAGGCCCTCGGGAAGGCGGTCGAGCTCGTTCTCGCGCACCGCGATCACGCAGAGCACGCGGTCCGACTGAAGCCGTCGCAGCGCGAAGAGCAGGGCGAGCAGCGACGGCCGGTCCGCCCACTGAGCGTCGTCGACGACGACGGCGACCGGGCCCCGAGCCTGCACGCTGCCCAGCAGCTCCACGAACGCCGCCCCGGTTGCGACGGGATCGGGATTGCGCGCCGAGGTCCTGCCGAGGGCGGCCAGCTGCCTGGGCAGGGGGGCCCGCGACGAGTGCGCGAGCTGCTCGACGACCCCGTAGGGGACGAGCTGCTCCTCGTGGGCACCGCTCGACCACAGGACCTGAAGATCCACCGCCTCCGCCAGGAGACGCCGGAGCAGGGCGGTCTTGCCGATCCCGGCAGCACCCTCGACCAGGACCAGGCGCGGTTCGCCCGCGCGAGTCTGATCCAACGCCGCCCGCAGCACGGTCAGCTCCTGCTGCCTGCCGACAAACGGCCCAGGCGGCTCGCCACGCCCTGCCACGTCCAGTGCCCTCGCTCCCACGGGAAGGTTCGTTCCCGGGGCGAGGCTACCACCGTCACCGGTCGCCTGATTGCCGGTCGATCGGGGATGGGGCGCCAGGACGGCGAACCTGAGGAATTCCAGGGGGCGAACCGTCACCGCCTCGCACAAGACTAAGGGCCCCCTTGGCGCGCCGGCTCAGACCCCTCCCTAGCATCGAGGCCGTTCGAGCTGCACGCGAATCACCGGGCCGGCTCGAGAAGGGAGGCGAACCTTGATGGAGACAACGACGGCGCGCCGCGTGGGCATCGCCGGTGCGCTGTGCGCG
>DATARS010000045.1:0-23601 GCA_036269455.1 Candidatus Dormiibacterota bacterium
AGCCTCTGTTGAACTGTCTGGATCGCGCTCATCACAAACAGCATTATACCAAACAAACGTACGCCCCACAAGCTATAATGCAAACCACAAACCACAAACCACAAACCACAAAGCGCCGCGCAATGCGCCACAGCGCCACCCCAAATACCATCACCCCTGGCCCGAGCCCCATGACCCCAACACGCAGCGCCAAACACAAACCCCCGCGCGAAAGCCTAAAAACCCAAACCACTAAAGAGCAGACAACCCACCCACCCCGCCCCTCGCACTCGTCGCTCCTGAAGCGTTCGCGTCGATGCTGCAACGCCGCCGTGACGGGCCGACCACAACCCCGCCCCCCGTCGCGAATCGGCCCCCTCCGCGCCCCACCCTTGCCGCAGGGAACGGCATGACGGCGGAGGACGCGGGATGGACTTCACGGCGAAGCTGGGCAACACGCTCTACAACCGCATGCTCGTTCTGGTGGTCGCCTGGTCCGGCCTGGCGGTCCTCGGAGTCGTGGGGACCCTTCCCGCCCGCATTGGCTGAGCTCCAGCCCCGGACAACCGCCCCACGTCGACAGCACTCGCCCGGACGTTCCCACGAGCCACGGCCGAAGGACCGGGCGTGAGCCCAAGCCACTCCCGCAGCCTTTCTGTGCCTCCGCCGTAGCCCGATCGGGCGGCCCCTCCCAACACTGTGACCATGGCCGTCCGGACCGACCCCGCCCTCTGGCAGCAGAGGATCGACGTCGAGCGTGTGAAGCGTGAGGGGCTCGAGGTCGACCTCGACCGGCTCGAGCGCGAGGGCTACGAGAGCCTCACCGCCGAGGAGTTCTACCGTCTCAAGACCTGGGGCGTGTGCAGCCAGCGCACCCCGGGGCTGCACATGATCCGGGTGCGCGTCCCCGGCGGGCGCATCGACTCCGACCGCCTTCGCGGGGTCGCCGGCCTCTCGGCGCGGCTCGCCGACGGCGAGCTGCACATCACCACCCGCCAGAACCTCGAGCTCCACTCGGTGCGCAGCCGGCGGGTGCGCGAGGTGCTCCAGGGGGTGACGTCGCTCGGCATGACCACCCGCTCGGCGTGCGGCCACACCGTGCGCAACATCGTCGGCTGCTCACGCTCCGGGGTCTGCGCCCGCGAGCCCTTCGAGACCCGCCCGACGGTGGTGGCCATCCACGAGTACTTCCTCCAGAACGCCGACCGCTACAACTCCCGCCTCCCCCGGCGCCTCAACGTCTACGTCGCCGGATGCGACGGGTGCATGGCCCACGCGCAGATCAACGACCTCGGCTTCGTCGCCACCACCCGCGATGGCGCACCGGGATTCCAGCTCTGGCTCGGCGGCTCGCTGGCGTCGAACCCCCGGCTGGCCCACCTCGTCCTCGCCTTCGTCCCCGCCGGCGAGGTGCTCGCGGTCACCGAGGCGGTCGCCGAGACCTACTGCGAGCACGGCTTCCGCGATCGCCCGGCCAGGGCACGGCTGAAGTTCCTCATCGAGGAGTGGGGGACGGAGCGGTTCACCGAGGCGGTGATGCAGCGGCTGCGCACCCTGCGCCCGGACACCGGCACCGTCCCCGGCTCGGAGCCCGCGGTCATGGGCGGCGACCGGCGGCCGCTCGGCGCCCACCTCGGGGTGGAGCCCCAGCGCCAGGAGGGGCTGTTCATGATCGAGGCCCACGTGCCGCTCGGCGACCTCACCGGCTGGCAGGTCGAGACCCTCGCCGGCCTCGCCGACGAGTTCGGGGACGGCGCGCTCCACCTGACCCGCGAGCAGAACGTCGAGCTCCACGGCGTCGCCGAGGGGAGCGTCGAGCGGGTGACCGAGGCGCTCGCCACCGTGGGCCTGCCGGCGCGCGGAGCCGGCAGCCTGGTCGACGTCCAGGTGTGCGCCGGCAGCGAGTGGTGCGTCTGGGGCGTGGGCGACTCCCGCGGCCTCGCCCGCAGCATGGCCGCGGACCTCGCCGCCGTCGTCGAGGCCGAGGGCTGCGCCGAGCCGCTGCGCGTCCACATCTCCGGCTGCTCCCACGGCTGCGCCCAGCACACCGCGGCCGACGTGGGACTCCACGCCGTGATTGTTCGCGACGCCGCCCGCAACGTCGTCGACGGCTATGAGGTGCACGCCGGTGGCCGCCTCGGCCGCGACCCCGTCCACGGACGCCGCGTCGGCCGGGTGCTCGGCGAGCACGCCGGAGCTGCGACCGCGGGCATCCTCACCCGCTACCTCCGCGAGCGTCTCGAGGGCGAGGCCATGCCCGAGTTCATCGACCGGGTCGGCAAGGAGAGGCTGCAGCCCTCCGATTCGGTCGCCGGCGAGGGCGCCGAGGGCTGACACATCGCCCGGTCAGGGTCCAGAGTCCATCCCGACTGACGGCAGCAACCGGTGATCGGGGATCAGCCGACGTGCGATGGACGACCGCGAGGGGTGCGACGCCGTGGCTCCTTGGCGCGCTCGGCGTGATGTTCGTCGCCGGAGCGGTGGGCGACACCCTCTCCGCGGTCCTCGTTGTCCACAGCCCGCTGCTGCTCGTGGCGCTCAATCCCCGGGCTCGGAACGTGCTGCTCGCCTCCCGCACCGTCGCGGCGGGGCCGCTCTTCGTCATCTCGCTGGCCCGCCGCCTCGTCAGCATCCCGGTGCTCTACCGGCTGGGGCGGATCCACGGAGACGCCTCCCTCGCCTGGATCGACCTGCGCTTCCCCCGCAGCGGCCGGTGGGTGCGTCGGGTGGAGCGGTGGTTCGATCGTGCCCCCATCCCCATCGTGGTGCTCTTCCCCGGAGCGGTGACCGCCTACCTGGCCGGGAGCACCGGGATGCACGAGGCCACCCTCCTGCTCCTCTCGACCGCCGGCATGGCCGCCCGGCTCGAAGCGCTGCACGTCGCCGGCGATGCGCTCGACCATCCGCTCAACGCGCTGCTGGGATTCATCGCCGCCCACCAGGCGCTCCTGCTCGCGCTCTCGCTGGCGCTGACGGTGGTCCAGGTCGTCCGGATTCGCGGGCGCCTCCGCCGCCCCCCCGCCGTCGACGTCGAGCTGCTCGGACGCGCCACGGACTCGCACCCGCTCCGCGCCGACCCGCTCATCGGCACGGCGACCATCCGTCCGTCGGACGCGGAGGGGTGAGGGGACCCGGCGGGTCAGCCCGGCGGCTCCTCCTCGCGGCGCAGCAGGCGCAGGAAGTCGCGCACGGTGCGCTCCGCCCAGAGGGGGTGGTGGAGGGGCGCGTCCGCGTTGATGCCGTAGACGTAGCCCCTGCCGAGGCGGCGCCGGTCGACGTAGCCGAGGGCGACGAGGTCGGCGACGATGCGCCCGGCGGAGCGCTCGGCGATCCCCACCCGGCCGGCGATCTCGCGCTCTCGCGCGCCCGGCTGGGCGGCGACGCAGAGCATGACCAGGCCGTGGTTGGAGAGAAGGTGGACGGCGCACTGCGCACGCGCGTCCACCGCAGCCGGGGCGAGCATCGCCATCCTCTCTCACCTCCTGACCCCCGGGGTGCGGGGGACGGTGCGGTTTTGCCCACCCCTCCCGGGGCGCCTCGCCACCACCCAGTGTCCGGCGTTCCTGCACCGGGTGTCCTGAGTAGGACAGCACCCGTCGTCGTGCCCGCACGGGCGGCGGTTGCTCAGACGGCGTCCCGCGATTACTCAGAGGTGCGCCGCGCGGGGCGCTCGTAGAATCGGGCGTCCAATGACAGGTGGGTCCTGGCCCCTGGTGGGGCGCTCGAGGGAGCTCGAGCTCATCGCCGGCACCATGGAGCGGGCGCGGCATGGCGGCGTGCTGATCGCGGGCGCGCCGGGGTCGGGCCGCAGTCGCCTCGCCGGCGAGGTGTTCACCGCCGCCCGCGAGCGGGGGTGGGTGACCCGCGAGGCGGTGGCGACGGCTGCGGCGTCGTCGATCCCCTTCGGGGCGCTGGCCCACCTCCTCCCCGGCCACGCCTCGGGCCCGACGAGCCCACTCGCCGTGCTCCGCCAGGCCGGCGCCGCGCTGCGGCAGCAGGCGAGGGGCGGGCGCCTCGCCCTGCTCGTCGACGACGCCCACCATCTCGACGACTCCTCGGCGGCGCTGGTCCATCAGCTCGCGACAACGCGCTCCGCCTTCGTGCTGCTCACCGTTCGCGACGGCGAGCGCTGCTCCGCCACCCTCCAGGCGCTGTGGAAGGACGGCATCGCGCTGCGCCTCGGCTGCCGTCCGCTCGGCCCCGTGGCGGTCGCCGGCCTCGTCGCGGAGGCGCTCGGCGGTGAGGTCGATGGCCGGACCCTCCACGAGCTCGTCCGCCTCGCCGGCGGCAACCTGGTCCACCTCCGCGAGCTGCTCCGCACCGGGCTCGACTCCGGGGCGCTGGAGGCGCAGGGGAGCGTCTGGCGGTGGTCGGGACCGATGCTCCCCGACGGCGGGCTGCGGGTCCTCATCGAGGGCCGCCTCCCGGATGCGGGCACCCCGGCGCGCCGGCTGCTCGAGATGGTCGCCCTCGCCGAGCCGGTGGGACCGCGCCTGCTCCGCGGGTTCGGCCCGGAGGAGCTCGCCGCCGAGTGCGAGGCGACGGGCCTGCTCCGCGCCTCCCGCGACGGCGCCCGCACCCAGGTCACCGTCGCCGATCCCCTCGTCGCCGCCGTGGTGCGCGCCGGCACCGGGGCGCTGGCGGCCCGGGAGCTCCAGCGCCGCCTCGCCGAGCTCGCTCGCGCCACCGGTGCCCGGCGCCGGGACGACGCCCTGCGCATCGCCGCCTGGAGGCTCGAGGCGGGCGAGCGCCCCGGCGCGGAGCCGCTCACCGGCGCCGCCGCCCGGGCGCTGGAGACCGGCGATTACGGCCTCGCCGAGCGGCTCTCGCGCGCCGCTGCCGGCGCGGGGGGCGGCGCCGGCAGCTCGGTGCTGCTCGCCCAGGCGCTGATGGCCCAGGGACATCCCGACCAGGCCGAGGAGGTGCTCGCCGCGATCCCCGGCGACGGCGGCGGCACCGCCCGCACCGTCTTCAACCGGGCACTCAACCTCTCCTGGAGCCTCGGCCGCATCGCCGAGGCCGAGGCGGTGATCGGCGGCGCCGGCGAGGAGGACCCCGACGACCTGCCCGAGCTCTGCGCCGTCCGGGCGGTCTCGCTCTTCGGCCTCGGCCGTCCGGCCGAGGCGGTGGCCCAGGCGGCGCGCGTCCTCGAGCGCTCCGAGCAGCCAGGCCCGCCGGCGCTGCTCGCGCTCGCCCTCACCGGCGCCGCGCAGGCGCTCATGGGTCGCGGCGAGGACTCGCTCGCCTGCGTCGACCGCGCCCTCGACGCGCGCCGGGCGATGCCCGACACCCATCCCGTCGCCGAGCACCACCTGCGGCTGGTCGAGTGGATGACCCTCGCCCTGGCGGGACGGCTGCACGACGCCGGCGAGGTGGCCAGGGCAGGGTACGAGGCCGCCCTGCGCCACGGCGACGAGCACGCCCGCGCGCAGTGGTGCTACCAGCTCGGCGCCGGCGCCCTCTGGACCGGGCGGGTGCGCACCGCGACCGGCTGGCTCGAGCAGGCGGTCACCCTCTGCCGCGAGAACGACGCCGCCCGCGTCCTCGCCCTCGCCCTCGCCGCCCTCGCCGAGGCCGCCGCCATCGCCGGCGACGTCGACCGGGCCGCGGCCGCGCTCGACGCGGTGACCGCCTCGCTGCCCCACGAGCGCGCCTGGCTGCTGCTCGGCCATGCCTGGGTGACCGCGCTGCGCGGCGACCGTCCCGAGGCCCGGGCGACGGCGCTGCACGCGGTGGCGCGCCTCGGCGACCCCGCCGCGGTCAGCGCCCGGCTCCAGGCGCTGGTCCCGCGCGTCCAGGGCCACGCCATCCCGCTGATGGCGGCACACACCGTGTCGCTGGCCGCCGGCGACGGCACCGCGCTCGCCGCCGCCGCCGGCGGGTTCGAGCGCCAGGGCGCCCTGCTCGTCGCCGCGGAGGCATGGGCCGCGGCGTCGCGCGTCCACCGCCGCGCCGGGCAGGCGCTGCGCGCCGGCGCCGCGGACATGCACGCGCAGGACCTGGCCGGCCGGTGCGAGGGGGCGCACACGCCCGGGCTCGAGGGCGACGGCGCCGGCGCGGCGCTCACCGTGCGCGAGCAGGAGGTCGCCCGCCTCGCCGCCACCGGACTGTCCAGCCGGGAGATCGCCGCCCGCCTCGGCGTCTCGGTCCGCACCGTCGACAACCACCTGCAGAGCGTCTACTCGAAGCTCTCCGTCCACGGGCGCCGCGAGCTGGTCGACGTGCTCGTCCCCCGCGGCGAGGCCGGCCCGGGGTGAGCACGGTCGCCGCGGCCGTCGCCGCCGCCCGGGCCCGCATCACCGCCGCGGCCGACCGCGCCGGGCGCGACCCCGCCGCGGTGCTCCTGATCGGCGTCTCCAAGACGGTGCCGGCCGAGCGCGTCGCCGAGGCGGTGGCAGCGGGGGTGACCGACCTCGGCGAGAACCGCGTCCAGGAGGCGGTCGCCAAGCGGCCCCGGCTGCCCGACCTGGTGCGCTGGCACATGGTCGGCCACCTCCAGACCAACAAGGCGGCGCGGGCTGCGGCGACCTTCGCGGTGGCCCACTCGGTCGACAGCGTCCGCCTCGCCGAGCTGCTCGCGGCGCGCCGTCCTGCGGAGCTGGGCGAGCTCGAGGTGCTGCTCGAGGTGGAGCTCACCGGCCTGCCGGGGCACTCGGGCTTCGCCCCCGGCGACCTCGCCGCGGCGGTGCCCGCGATCGCGGCGCTGCAGGCCCTGCGGCTGCGCGGCCTGATGACGATGGCCCCGCCGGTCGACGACCCCGACCACGCGCGTCCCGTCTTCGCCCGGCTGCGCGCGCTGCGCGACGAGCTGGAGCAGCGCATCGCGCACCCCCTGCCGGAGCTGAGCATGGGCATGAGCGGGGACTTCGAGGTGGCGGTGGAGGAGGGGGCCACGGCGGTCCGCCTCGGCCGGGCGCTCTTCGGCGAGAGGCCGGCGCGGGGCTCAGTCTGAGTCGTTCCGCACGTGCGCGTCACGCGACCCGGCCCTCGCCTTCTCGTCCTTCTGGAGGTCTTTGATCGCGCTCTCCGACAGCTCCTCGACCCCCACGAGCCGCCGGTCGGTGCCCTCCATCACCTCGATGAGCTCGTCGAGCTTGAGGTTGATGGCCCGGGTCTCACGATTGGTCGTGTGCTGGATGGCGAAGACCATCACGAAGGTGATCACCGAGGTGGCGGTGTTGATCACCAGCTGATAGGTGTCGGTGAAGTGCACCAGCGGTCCGAGCGCGAGCCAGCCGACGATCAGGGCCACCGCCGCCGCGACCGCCGCGGGGGCGCCGAGGAGGTCGGTGACCCGGTCGATCAGCCGCGAGAGTGCTGAGGCCCGCTCGGGATCCCTGACTGGCATGCTGTGTTCACTCCGTCGGCCGGTCCTGCTGTCGATGATGGCGCGTGGGTACCGGACGAGTGGCGTCCGGGTCCCCACCGACGGGTGTCACCGGACCGCCGCCGCCTCCGTACACTGACGCGACCGATGGCCAGATTCACCCCCGTCCCCTCCCGTGCCGCGCTCGCCGACGGCGAGCGTGAGGTCCTCGACTTCTGGAAGGAGGCCGACGTCTTCCGGCGCACCCTGGAGCGCCGTGTGGGGGCGCCGCCGTTCGTGTTCTACGAGGGGCCGCCGACCGCGAACGGCCGCCCCGGCGTCCACCACGTGCTCACCCGGGCGTTCAAGGACCTCTTCCCGCGCTACCGGCAGATGGCCGGCTACCAGGTCGATCGCAAGGCGGGCTGGGACACCCACGGGCTGCCGGTCGAGCTGGAGATCGAGCGCAAGCTGGGAATCAGCGGCAAGCGGCAGATCGAGGAGTACGGGGTCGATCGCTTCAACGCCCTCTGCCGGGCGTCGGTGAGCGAGTACATCGACGACTGGGAGGCGATGACCGAGCGGCTCGGCTTCTGGCTCGACATGGAGCACCCCTACCGCACCTACGACAGCACCTACATCGAGTCGGTGTGGTGGAGCCTGCAGCGGATCTGGGACGCGGGCCTGCTCGAGCAGGACTACAAGGTGGTGCCCTACTGCCCGCGGTGCCAGACGTCGCTGAGCTCGCACGAGCTGAGCCAGGGGTACCGGGACCACGTCCCCGACCCGTCCGTGTACGTCAAGTTCCTGCTGAACGACGCCGAGGGCGACGACGTCTCGCTGCTCGCCTGGACGACGACACCGTGGACGCTGCCCGGCAACGTCGCGCTCGCGGTGCATCCCCACGAGACCTACGTGCGGGTGTGCCTCGACGGCGGCGACGTGATCCTCGCCGAGAAGCGGCTCGAGGTGCTGCGCGGCGAGGGTGAGGTGGTCGCCCGCATGCCGGGCTCGGAGCTGGTCGACCGCACCTACGAGCCGCTCTTCACCGAGATGCTGCCCGAGGGGCTCGCCTTCGTGGTGCTCTCCGCGCCACAGCTGGTGTCGATGGACGAGGGCACCGGGGTGGTGCACACCGCCGCCGCCTACGGCGAGGCCGACCTCGAGCTCTGCCGCCGCGCCGGCGTCGCCGTGCGCCACGTGGTCGGGCTCGACGGCTGCTTCCTCCCCGAGCACGCGCGCTACGGCGGGATCTTCGTCAAGGAGGCCGACCCGCGCATCGTCGAGGACCTGCGCGCCGCCGGCCGGCTGCTGCGCGCCGAGACCATCGAGCACACCTACCCGTTCTGCTGGCGCTGCGAGTCGCCGCTGATCTACTACGCGCTCACCTCGTGGTTCATCCGCACCACCGCGGTGAAGGACCGGCTGCTCGCCCACAACCGCAGCGTGGACTGGCAGCCGCCGCACATCCGCGACGGGCGCATGGGCAACTGGCTCGAGAACCTGGTCGACTGGAACGTCTCGCGCAGCCGCTACTGGGGCACGCCGCTGCCGATCTGGATCTGCGAGGCGTGCGACGAGAAGCGCTGCGTCGGCAGCGCCGCCGAGGTCGGCCTCGGCGTCGACGACGACCTGCACAAGCCCTTCATCGACGAGGTCACCCTGCCCTGCGCGTCCTGCGGCGGGGTGATGCGGCGCTGCCCCGACGTCATCGACTGCTGGTACGACAGCGGCGCCATGCCCTTCGCGCAGTGGCACTACCCCTTCGAGAACGCCGAGCACTTCGAGAGCCACCACCCCGCCGACTTCATCTGCGAGGCCATCGACCAGACCCGGGGCTGGTTCTTCACCCTGCTCGCCGAGAGCACCCTGCTCTTCGACAGGCCCGCGTACCGCAACGTCATCTGCCTCAGCCACGTCGTCGACAAGCGTGGCAAGAAGATGTCGAAGTCGCGCGGCAACATCATCAACCCCTTCGAGCTCTTCGACCAGTTCGGGGCCGACGCCACGCGCTGGTACTTCTACACCAGCGTCACCGCGGGGTCCGAGTACCGCGTCGCCCCCGAGCTCGTCCAGGACGTGGTGCGCCGCTTCATCCTCACCCTCTGGAACGTCTACAAGTTCTTCGTCGAGTACGCGGAGATCGACGGCTTCGACCCCGCCGCGCCGTCGCCGCCGGTGGCGTCGCGGCCGGTGCTCGACCGCTGGGTGTTGGCGCGGCTCGCCGAGAGCGTCGACGGGGTGCGCGCCGCGCTCGACGGCTACGAGGCCACCGGCGCCTCGCGGGTCATCGAGCTCTTCGTCGAGGACGTCTCCAAGTGGTATGTGCGGCGCTCGCGGCGGCGGTTCTGGAAGAGCGACAGCGACGACGACGACAAGCGCGCCGCCTACGCGACGCTGTTCACCGTCCTCGACACCCTGTCGCGGCTGCTCGCGCCGTTCATGCCGTTCCTCGCCGAGCGCATGTACCGCAACCTCAACGGGCTGTGCGGCGACCGGCCCCCGGAGGAGGGCGTCGCCGACTCCGTCCACCTCACCGACTACCCGGTGGCGTCCGCGACGATGCGCGACGCCGAGGTGATCGCCGAGATGGCGCGGCTGCGCCGCCTCGTCGAGGTGGGGCTCGCCGCCCGCGAGACCGCGCGGATCAAGGTGCGACAGCCGCTCGCCGCGGCGACGATCCGTGGGAGGGTGCTCGACCCCGAGCTCGAGGCGATCTTCGCCGACGAGCTCAACGTCAAGGCGGTTGGCTACGCCGAGCGCGAGGGCGAGCACGAGGATGTGGTGCTCGACACCGAGCTCACCGACGAGCTGCGTGGCGAGGGGATGATCCGCGAGGTCAGCCGCAAGGTGAACGAGCTGCGCAAGCAGGCCGGCCTCGCCCTCGACGACCGCATCAGGCTGTACGTCGACGCCTCCGGCGCGCTGCGGCGCGCCGTCGAGACCCATCGCGAGCACCTGCAGCGCGAGACCCTGGCGACCGCGGTCGTCCTCGACGCGGGGGACGGCGCCGAGGGCGCCCTCGCCGAGTGGACGGGTGAGATCGCCGGTGAGAGCTGCCGGCTGAGGGTCGCCCGCTGAGCACCACGCCGCGCCCCACCGTCTCCCCGTGGCGGGGCCTCTCCATCCTGCTCGGCTCGGCGGCGGTGGTCTTCGTGCTCGACCACCTCACCAAGTGGCTGGTGGTGCGTGACATCGCCTATGGCGACCAGGTTCCGTCGAGCGGTCCGGTGACCCTCCACCACATCCACAACACCGGCGCCGCGTTCGGCCTCTTTCCCGGCTTCCAGGCGGCGTTCCTCGTCGTCGCCGTGGTGGTGAGCGTGTACATCCTCGTCGTCGGCCACCGCGCGGGCAACGGCGCGCTCACCCAGCTCACCCTCGGCGCGGTGCTCGGCGGCGCCGCCGCCAACGCCGTGGACCGCTTCCGCCAGGGCTACGTCGTCGACTTCGTCGACCTGCACCGCTGGCCGGTGTTCAACGTCGCCGACGCCGCCATCGTGGTCGGCATCCTCGTCACCGCCTTCAATCTCAGCCGCCGCCCGGACCACGCGGGCGAGCGCGCCCGGTGAGCGCGGTGGCCGAGCCCGAGCCCACCGCCGCGACGCCGGCACCGCGGCTCGACGTCTGGATGGTCCGCGAGCGAGGCGTCAGCCGCACCGCGGCGCGGGCGCTCATCGACGCGGGCCTGGTCCACGTTGACGGCCGCCTCGGCCGCCCCGGGCAGCGCGTCGACGCCGGCGCCGTGGTCGAGGTCGCCGACCCCCCCGCCCCCGCGGTCGCGCCGCCCGCACCCGAGGCCGCCGAGCCGGACGAGCTGCGCATCGTCTTCGAGGACGAATGGCTCGCCGTGGTGGACAAGCCCGCGGGGCTGGTCGTGCACCCCGCGCCCGGGCATCCCACGGGCACCCTCGCCGACGCCCTGCGCCGCCGCGGCGACACCTGGTCGACGGTGGGGGGCGAGGACCGCGCCGGCATCGTCCACCGCCTCGACCAGTTCACCAGCGGCCTGCTGGTGGTGGCCAAGTCCGAGGCGGCGCACCGGGCCCTCGCCGGCCAGCTCGCCGGCCGCACCCTGGGGCGCACCTACTGGACGCTGGTCTGGGGCGCGATCGCCGAGACCACCGGCGAGATCGACGCGCCGATCGGGCGCGACCCGCGGAACCGCCAGCGGATGGCGGTCGTCGACAGCGGCCGCGCCGCTCAGTCGGACTTCCGCGTCCTCGAGCGGCTCGCCCAGGCGACCGCGCTCGAGGTCTCGCTGCGCAGCGGCCGCACCCACCAGATCCGCGTCCACCTCGCCTGGGTGGGCAGGCCGGTGGTCGGCGACCCGGTCTACGGCCGCGGTGACGACCGCCACCGCGGCCGCCCCGCGCTCCACGCCCGCCGCCTCCGCCTCGTCCACCCCGCCGACGGCACCGAGCGGGTCTTCGAGGCGCCCCTCCCCGCCGACCTCGAGAGCCTGCTCGACGCCGCCCGGCGGGGCGAGCTGTGAGCGAGGGCCGGCTGATCGTGCTCAGCGGGCCGAGCGGGGTGGGCAAGGACACCGTGCTCCACGCCCTCTTCAGCCGCGAGCCGCGGCTGCGGTACAGCATCTCCTACACCACCCGGCCGCCGCGGCCCGGCGAGGTCGACGGCGTCTCCTACACCTTCGTCGACGAGCAGACCTTTCGCCGGCTCGAGGAGGAGGGCGAGTTCCTCGAGACCGCGGTGGTCCACGGCAACCACTACGGCACCTCGAAGCGCCGCGTCGAGGCGATGCTCGCCCGCGGCGATCACGTCATCCTCAAGATCGACGTCCAGGGCGCCGCGGCGGTCCGCGAGCGGCTCCCCGAGGCGATCTTCATCTTCCTCCTGCCCCCCTCGCTCGAGGTGCTGCGCCAGCGGCTGCGCGACCGCGGCACCGACGACGACGACGCCATCGCCCGCCGCGACGCCGACGCGGTGCGCGAGATGGCCGAGGCAGAGCGCTACGATCACCACGTGGTCAACGACAGCGTGGAGGATGCCGTGGGGCGGATCCTCGACATCGTCGAGGCCAGCTGTGGCGCCAACGCCGGCTGACCTGGCCGGGCGCCGGGTCGTCCTGTACATCGGTGGCAGCATCGCCGCCTACAAGGCGGGCGAGATCGTCACCCTGCTGCGCAGACGCGGCGCCGAGGTGCGGGTGGCGATGACCGAGGCGGCGGCGCGCTTCGTCGGGCCCGTCACCTTCCAGAGCCTCTCCGGCCACGCCGTCGCCGCCGACCCCTGGGAGCCGGGAGAGGGGGGCGTCGCCGTCCACGGCATGGCCCATCTCGGCCTGGGCGGCTGGGCCGAGGCCCAGGTCGCCGCCCCCGCCTCCGCCGACCTCCTCGCCCGGCTCGCGCTCGGCCTCGCCGGCGACGCCGTCACCGCGACCGCGCTCGCCTGCACCGCGCCGCTGCTCGTCGCCCCGGCGATGGAGACGCGGATGTGGGAGCACCCCGCCACCCAGGCCCACATGGCGACGCTGCGCGGCCGCGGCGCCGTGGTGGTGGGCCCGCAGGCGGGGCGGCTCGCCAGCGGCGCCGAGGGGATGGGCCGGATGGCCGAGCCCGCCGAGGTGGTCGAGGCGATCGCCCGCGTCCTGACCTCCGGCGCAGGCCCCGCCGAGCTCGCCGGCCGCCGCCTGCTCATCACCTCGGGGGGCACCCGCGAGCCGGTCGACCCGGTGCGCTACCTCGGCAACCGCAGCAGCGGCCGGATGGGCGGCGCCCTCGCCGTCGAGGCCCTCGGCCTGGGCGCCGAGGTGACCCTGATCACCACCCTGCCGCCGCCCTCGCCCCACCCCCGGCTGCAGGTGGTGCCGGTGTCGACCGCGGCGGAGATGCTCGCCGCCGTGCGCGCCCACCTCGCCGCCGCTGACGTGCTGGTCATGGCCGCCGCGGTCGCCGATTACCGCCCCGCCCAGCCCTCCGAGCGCAAGCTGAAGAAGACCGACGCCCCGCTCCACCTCGAGCTGGTCCCCACCGAGGACATCCTCCACGCGGTGCGCGACCAGGCGCGCGAGCACGGCGTGATGGTGGTCGGCTTCGCCGCCGAGACCGACGACCTGCTCGACAACGCCCGGAGCAAGCTCGAGCGCAAGGGCCTCGAGCTGATCGTCGCCAACGACGTCGCCACCGGCATGGGCGGCGAGGAGAACGCGGTGACCATCCTCGGCCGGGAGGGCGTCGTCGCCGAGGTGACCCGCGCTCCCAAGGCGGAGGTGGCCCGCCAGGTGCTCCGGGTGATCGCCGCCCGCCGCTGACCGGCAGCCCGAATGGATGTTCGGGTGGCAGAATGGCCGGCACCATGGAGCGGCCCTGCGGCTACGCGACCGTCGTCCCGGAGCTGCGCTCCATCCTTCCCCGCGACCTGTTCACCTACGCGGTGAGCTCCGAGCAGGAGGGGGCGGTGGTCCCCGGCGCCCGGGTGATGGTGCCCTTCGGCGAGCGGCAGGTGATCGGCGTCGTGATGTCCCGTGTGGACACCAGCGAGGTCGAGGCGAAGGCGATTCTCGAGGTGCTCGACGAGCCGCCGCCGCTGCTGCCCCACCTCGTCCACCTCGCCCGGTGGATCGCCGAGCGCTACCACGCGCCGCTCGGCGAGACGGTCAAGGCGATGCTGCCCTCGGGGGTTCGGTCCGCCCGGCCGAAGGGCCGCAAGCGGGGGCCGCGGACCACCTCGCAGGCGACCCGCGAGGCGGCGGAGGGCGGCGCCCCCGACACCCCGCTCGCGCTCTCGGCCGCCCAGCGCGAGGTGGTCGACCGGCTGCTCGCCGCCCTCGCCGAGCGACGCCACGCCCGGGTGCTCCTCCACGGGGTCACCGGCAGCGGCAAGACCGAGGTCTACCTCGCCACCATCGCCGCGGCGCTCGAGATGGGCCGCCGGGCGCTGGTGCTGGTGCCGGAGATCAGCCTCACCCCGCAGACCATCCGCCGCTTCGCCGGCCGCTTCCCGGGCCGGGTCGCGCTGCTCCACTCCGGGCTCACCGAGGCGGAGCGCGCGGCGAGCTGGCGGAGGATCCGCGAGGGCGGCGCCGACGTGGTGGTGGGGTCGCGGAGCGCGGTGTTCGCGCCGATCCCCGATCTCGGCGTGGTCGTCGTCGACGAGGAGGACGCCTCCGCCTACAAGCAGGACCGGGTGCCCCGTTACCACGCCGTCGAGACCGCGCTCGAGCTGGGCCGGCTGTGCGCCGCCGTGGTGGTGCTGGGCTCGGCGACGCCGCGGCTCGAGACCTTCTTCCGCGCCCACGGCGGCGACCTGGAGATCGGCCGGCTGCCCGAGCGCATCGCCGGCCGGCCGCTGCCGCCGATCGAGGTGGTCGACCTCCGCGAGGAGTTGAAGGCGGGCAACCGCAGCCCGATCTCGCAGTCGCTCGAGCGTGCCCTCGAGGACACGGTGAGCGCCGGCTGGCAGTCGATCCTCTTCCTGAACCGCCGCGGCACCGCCACCGTCGTCGTCTGCCGGTCGTGCGGCGAGGCGCTCGGCTGTCCCAACTGCAGCGTCTCGCTCGTGCTCCACCAGGGGCGCAACCGCTGCGACTGCCACTACTGCGGGGCCTCGCGGCCGCCGCCGGTGGAGTGCCCGAAGTGCGGCTCGCCGGCGATCCGGGCGCTGGGGATGGGCACGGAGCGGCTGGAGCGCGAGGTGGCGGGGCGCTTCCCGACCCTGCGGCTGCTGCGGATGGACCGCGACACCGTGCTGACCCGTGACACCTACTTCGAGATCTACGACACCTTCGCCAGGGGCGAGGCCGACTGCCTGATCGGCACCCAGATGGTGGCCAAGGGGTGGGACCTCCCCGGGGTGCGGCTGGTCGGGGTGGTGAACGCCGACACCGCGCTGCACCTCCCCGACTACCGCAGCGGCGAGCTGACCTTCTCGCTGCTCACCCAGGTCGCCGGCCGCGCCGGCCGCGGCGACGAGCCCGCCCGGGTGATCCTCCAGACCTACAGCCCGGGCCACTACGCGGTGCGTCACGCCGTCGGCCACGACTACCTGGGGTTCGCGCGCGAGGAGATCCGCATCCGCCGCGCCACCGGCTTCCCCCCCTACAGCCGCCTCTGCGTGTGCACCGTCGCCCACCCCGAGGACGCCGAGGCCGAGGCGCGCGCTCGGAAAGCGGTGGAAAAGCTCTCTGCTACACTGGCGCCTGATTCGGGGGTCGACGTCCTCGGACCGACGCCCGCCTTCCTGCATCGCCTCCGTGGCGAGTACCGGTGGCAGATCACCTTGCGCGGGGCATCCCTCGAGGGAGTTCTCCCCCACCTCCCGACAGAGCGGGGCTGGAGCATCGACGTCGATCCCGCCCTCTGAGGTTCAGCGTGGCGCTTCTCCAGATCATCACCCGTGACAATCCCCGGCTCCGCCTCAAGGCGAAGCGCGTGCCCAAGGTCGACGACTCCGTGCGCCGGCTGATGGACGACATGGTCGAGACCATGCTCGACGCCCCCGGGGTCGGCCTCGCCGCCAACCAGGTGGACGTGCAACTGCGGGTCATCGTGATGAAGGTCGACAACCAGCTCTACACCCTCGCCAACCCCGAGGTCGTCCGCTCCTCGGGCGAGCAGATCGGCTTCGAGGGCTGCCTCAGCGTCCCCGGCTACATCGGCGAGGTGGCCCGCGCCGACCGGGTCACGATCAAGGCGCTGAACCGCAACGGCAAGGAGGTGCGCATCAAGGGCGAGGGCCTGCTCGCGCGCGCCATCCTGCACGAGATCGACCACCTCGACGGCGTGCTCTTCATCGACAGGCTCACCAGCATCGACACCCTGCGTCCGGTGACGGTGGGCAGCGAGGAGGAGGCCACCGAGGAGGGCGAGGCGGTCACGCTCGCGGTCTGACCGCGACCTCCGTGGCTCTGCGCATCGCGTTCCTCGGCACCGCGGAGTTCGCTGTTCCCTCGCTGCGCGCGTGCCTCGCGGGGGGATGCGACGTCGCCGCGGTGGTGACCCAGCCCGAGCGTCCCGGCGATCGCGGCCGCCCCGCGCCGCGCCCGGTCGGCGACCTCGCCCGTGAGCACGGCCTGCCGCTGCTCCAGCCGGCGCGGATCCGCGAGCCGGCGGCCACCGCCGAGGTGCTCGACCTCGGCATCGACGCCCTGGTTGTCGCCGCCTATGGCCAGATCCTGCCGGTCGGGCTGCTCGACGGGCCGCGCCTCGGCGGCGTCAACGTCCACGCCTCGCTGCTCCCGCGCTGGCGCGGCGCCTCGCCGGTGGCGCACGCCATCCTCGCCGGCGACGAGCGCACCGGGGTGTCGATCATGCGCATGGAGGCCGGTCTCGACACCGGCCCGGTGTACGCCATGCGCGAGACCGCGATCGGCGAGCGCGAGACCACCCCGGAGCTCACCGCGCGGCTCGCCGGGATGGGGGCGGAACTGCTCGTCGAGGTGCTCGCCGCGCTCGAGCGCGGCGGGGTCGAGGCTCGGCCGCAGGACGCGGCCGGCGCGACCCTGGCGCCGCGGCTGCGCCGCGAGGACGGGCGCCTCGACTGGGCGGCGACGAGCGCGGTCGAGGTCGACCGCCGGGTGCGCGGGCTCGACCCCTGGCCGGGGGTGACCGCGCCGCTCGCCGGCGTCGAGGTGCGGCTGCTCGCCGGCGAGCCTCGCGGTGGCGGTGCTGCCGCCGCGCCGGGCACGGTGCTCGGCACCAGTGGCGAGGTCGCCGAGGTGGCCACCGCGGACGGCGTCTACGCGCTGCGCACGGTGCAGCCGCCGGGGCGGCGCCCGATGGACGCGGCCGCCTACCTGCGCGGCCGCCGCGCCCCCTCGCGATGAGCGACGAGCGGCGCCACCGCTTCGCGGAGCCCGACCGCGAGGCGGTCTACCGCGCCATCCACCAGCGCCGCGACGTGCGCCACTTCCGCACCGATGCGGTCGACGACACCCTCGTCTACCGGGTCCTGGCGGCGGCGCATCGCGCTCCCTCGGTCGGCTTCATGCAGCCCTGGACGTTCACGGTGATCCGCTCGGCGCAGACCCGCGAGCACGTGCACGCGCTCTACCTGCGCGAGCGCCAGGCGGCGGCGTGCTTCCTCGACGAGCCGCGGCGCAGCGAGTTCCTCGCGCTCAAGCTCGAGGGCATCCGGGAGGCGCCGGTGAACATCTGCGTCAGCTGCGACCCCACCCGCGGCGGGGTCCACGTGCTCGGGCGCAACAGCCAGCCTGAGACCGACGTGTACAGCACCTGCTGCGCCGTCCAGAACCTCTGGCTGGCGGCGCGCGCCGAGGGGCTCGGGGTGGGCTGGGTGAGCATCATCAAGACCGGCGAGCTGCGCGAGATCCTCGGCATCCCCCCGCACGTGGTCCCGGTCGCCTACCTGTGCCTCGGCTGGCCCCAGCAGCTGCGGCCGCGCCCGATGCTGGAGGAGGTCGGCTGGCGCGAGCGGCTCTCGATGGCCGGCGTGGTGCGTCTCGAGCGCTACGATGCGGCGCCCCCCGCGGGATCCGAGGCCGCCCGCGCGGTGGCCGCGGCCGAGGCCGAGATCACCGGCTGGGAGGCGGCGCCCGGCCCCGCCTGATTCCGGGTACATCACCACCGATGGCGACGAAGAAGAAGTCCGAACCCGATGGCACCCTCGCCCGCAACCGGCGGGCGTCGCACGAGTACGCCATCCTCGAGACCTTCGAGGCGGGGGTCGAGCTCACCGGCACCGAGGTCAAGTCGCTCCGCGCCGGCCGCACCCAGCTCACCGAGGGCTACGTGCGCGTCGAGGGCGGCGAGGCCTGGCTGATCCAGGTGCACATCAGCCCCTACGCCCAGGGCAACCTCGCCAACCACGACCCCGAGCGGCGCCGCCGGCTGCTCCTCCACCGCCGCGAGATCGAGTACCTCGACGGCAAGGTGCGCCAGCAGGGCCTGACCCTGGTGCCGCTGCGGATGTACGTCAAGGGCAACCGGATCAAGCTGCTGATCGGCCTGGCCCGGGGCAAGAAGCTCTGGGACAAGCGCCAGGCGATGGCCGAGCGCGACAGCAAGCGCGAGGCCGACCGGGTGGCCGCCCGGCACTGAAGCCGGGCGTCAGGGCCGTAGGGACGGGGCTGAGCCCAGTTGAATACGCACCACCAGGCTGACGTCCCGCCCGCCCCCGACATCCCCGGAGATGACGAGCCGAGGAGCGGCGAGGACCTTGCCGTCCTCCTTCAGGGAGAGGAGGGCGGTTCGGCCTCCGAAGGTCGGTGCGATCTCGCCATAGGAGAGGACGGCCTCGTAGCCGTCGGCCCCCGTGATCACCACGAAGCCCCGCAGCTCGCCGTGCTTCACCCGCTGGTCGAAGCGGGGACCAACCTTGGCGAGGACGTCGAACAGCAGCGGTCCCGCCTCGGCGTGGTGTTGTGCCCCGGCGTGGGTGCCGAAGCTCAGGTCGAGCGAGTGGCCCGGCAACGATGCCAGGTCGGCGACCGAGAAGAGGGTTGGGTGGTCGACCGAGCCGTCGACCATGACGCTCCCGGCCGGCACGGGGGTCCTCGTCGGCGCGGGGGCTGCTGCCGGCGCGGAGCCGCAGGCTGCCGCAGCGAGGCAGGTTGCGCTCAGGGAGAGAACGCGCCACTGGTCAACCATTGACCAACAATACCGCCCCACCTCCTTGCACCGCCACTGGTCAACGATTGACCAATCGTCCCGCCCCAACTTCATGCATTTGCAGGCTGGACATTCGAAAACCGCTTCTTCCATTCTGCGAGAACACCGCAAATGACGGGAAGGAGGACGCGATGCCTGTGAAGTGGTTGGTTGCGAGCATGTCGGCGCTGACGGCACTGACCTTGACGGTCGCCGGCGTGCCCCGGGCGGCCGTCGCGGACGCGCCCCCGGCCTGCACCCTCGAATGGGCGGTGCTGGGTGGCTGCCCCACCAGTGACACCGCCGTGGCAGCTCACCCCGCCCCGGTCTCGCCAGTGCTCGTGAAGGTCTCCGGGCTCTAGGCGGTCGAGAAAGGGGACGGAAGGGATCAGCAGTCACCATGGGACGAAGGGGGCGAACCCTGGCGCGGCGGAGAGAACGCGCCACTGGTCAACCATTGACCAAAACCCCCCGCCGGACTGCCGCTACTGGTCAACCATTGACCAATGACAGCGCCGACCGGACTGCCCCGATTCCATGCATTTGCAGGCTGGACATTCGACAAAAGCGAGGCCTAGCATCAATTCCATGGCGGGGATTGACGTAAGTCCGTACGAGCACAGTCCTTTTTGGGTAAGGCAGGGAACATTATTTGGTATAGCGCCCCTGTAAGTTTTTTCTGTGACACAGTCGTGGCCGGACCCCGTGCCGGCCGAAGCCAGCAGCCGCTAGTCGAAATGACTACGCGGAGGGGAGCTTCATGTCCATCGCTGATAAGGTAATTGGTCGCCGTCGCCTGCTCAAGGCATTTCTGATCGCCGGTCCGACTCTGGTCGTTGCGGGCCGCCTCGACCTGAAGTCCGCCGACGCCTACATCCCTGGTACTCCGATTCTTCCCGAGCACCAGGACTTCACCGACATCTTCATCCAGCTCGACGGGCCGTTTCTCTATGACCTGAAGGTCGAGATGAAGCCCGACAACCGGGTGTACTTCGAGGTCCCCCGGATGGACGTCGGCCAGGGGGTCATGACGACCATCGCGACGATGATGGCTGACAATCTCGACGTCCCGCTCGAGAACATGGACGTGGCCCAGTCGAAGGCGGAGCCCAAGCGCGCCGACGCGCAGCTGACCGGTGGTTCGCACTCGACCCGCTCGCTGTGGGATCCGTGCCGGGTCATCGGCGCCCAGATCAGGTCACGCATGACCTCGGCCGCCGCGCTGCAGTGGAAGCTTCCGGCCGCCATGTTGCGCACGCAGGACGGGTACGTCATCGCCCCCGACGGCCGCAAGCTGTCGTACGGCTCGCTGTCGGCGGTCGCGGCCACGGTCACGCCGACGGAGGCGCCCCGCCTCAAGAAGCCCGAGGAGTACAAGCTCATCGGGCAGCCACGCCCGCGCATCAACGCCCGCGACATCGCCACCGGCAGGGCGACGTACTGCATGGACCTCACCGAGGTCCCGGACGCGGTGCCGACGATTCCCCTCCTCTGGGAGAGGCACGGTGCCACCGTGAAGTCGATCGACAACGTGGCAGAGGTCATGGCCATGCCGGGGGTGATCGCCATCACCCCGTTCCCGGGCATGCCCGAGATGTTCATCCCCGGGGGCGTGGCCATCAGTGCTGAGACCTTCGGGATCGCCAAGCGGGCGAAGAACGCGCTCAAGGTCACCTGGACCGCGGGACCGATGGACGGCATGTCCGACCCGCAGATCGACGAACTGCTGGGGAAGATCCAGGAGAACTGTGTTGCCCCGGACACGGGCGAGGGCATGATCGACGCCAGCTTCCGCTGGCCGTACGTCAGCCATGCGCCCATGGAGACGAACACCGCCGTCGCCCGCGTCACGGCCGACAAGGTCGAGATCTGGTCCGGGCCGCAGATCCCGAACACGGCGGTTCGCAACATCGCCAAGGCGCTCAACTACGGCGAGAACCAGGTCGTCATCCACATCGGGCCGAGGGGCGGCGCCTTCGGGCGCTCTCTGTTCCACGACGCCCCCTTCCAGGCGGCGCAGATCTCCAAGCTCGCCGGCAGGCCGATCAAGCTCATGTGGATGCGGGAGGAAGACCTCAAGGTGGGCCGGACCCGTCCCACGAGCGTCCACCACCTGCGGGCCACGATCAAGGGCGGCCAGGTGGCCACCTTCGAGCACCGCATGGCCTGCGCGGAGATGGACCTCCGCCACGGCCTCGGCGACATCGTCTCCCACCAG
The DNA here is from genome assembly GCA_036269455.1 of Candidatus Dormiibacterota bacterium. Lineage (GTDB taxonomy): Bacteria > Chloroflexota > Dormibacteria > Aeolococcales > Aeolococcaceae > CF-96. The sequence continues at coordinate 21,071 of DATARS010000045.1, forward strand.
CTCGTCAGCCACAACAACCCCGGCGTCGACGACTACTTCTTCAACCAGAGCGGGTCGGGGAACCTCCCCTACAACGTGGGCTGGAGGTCCATCTCGCTCCAGCAGCACCTCCTGGCCGTGCCCAGCGGTCCGTGGCGGGTGGTGTATGCGGGCCAGGTGTGCACGCTCAACGAGATCCTCATCGACGAGCTGGCTCGGATGCTGGGGAAGGACGAGTACGCGTTCCGCCGCGAGCTGCTCGTCAGCGACAAGCACAGGCGGGTCCTGGACCTGGCGGCCCACGAGGGCCAGTGGGGCCGGCCGCTGCCCAAGGGCGTGGCTCAGGGCCTCGGGTTCCACGAGGAGTACCACTCCCTGGCCGCCTACCTCATGGAGGTCGACACGCGGGGCCCGGAGCCGCGCATGACCAAGTGCACCATCGCGGTTGACCCGGGATTCACCGTCAACCCGCAGGGCACCGCCTCCGGCATGTACAGCTGCGCTCACGACGGCTTCGCGGCGGTGTTCAAGGCCGCCATGCACATCGACAAGGGGACCACTCGGGAGTCGAACTGGAACGACTACAAGTGGACCCGGATGTACGACTCGGCACCGGACATGAGCTGCCACATCGTGCCGAACACCCAGGCGGAGCCGGGCGGCATCGGCGAGTTGGGCTTCCCGGCGGCGGCGGCCGCTGCTGCCAACGCCTGGGCCCGGGCCACCGGCAAGAAGCCGCGCAACTTCCCGATCAACGAGTATGGAGCCTGATTGCGATGCCGACCATCAACTTCACTGTCGATGGGAAGCCGGTCTCGGTCAACGCCGACAACAACGAGGAGTTGCTGTGGGTGCTGCGTGACCGGCTCGGAATCAACAGCGTCAAGTACGGCTGTGGCGTGGGGCTGGACGGCGTCTGCACCGCCATCGTCAACGGTCAGGCCGTCCGGACCTGCATCACGCCCGTGGGCTCGGTCGCCGGCGGCCACGTGACCACGGTGGCGGGCCTGTCCGACGGCGAGCACCTCCACCCGGTGCAGCAGGCCTGGGTCGACAACGACGTGGCCCAGTGTGGCTACTGCCAGGCCGGGCAGATCATGTCCGCGGTCGCGCTGCTCAACAAGAACCCGCACCCGACCGACGACGACATCGACAAGGCGATGGCGGGAAACCTGTGCCGGTGCGGGACCTACTTCCGCATCCGGACCGCCATCAAGCAGGTCGCCGCCGGGAAGTACGCCCCGGGCGGGGAGGCGAAGCCCACCGCCAAGACCGTCTATTACGCCAAGTGAACCACCCAATGATGAAGCGCTTCAGCGTCACACTTGCGGCCCTTGCCGCGGTACTGCTGGTTCCGGCCGCGCGCGCGGTCGCCGTTCCCGCTACGGCCCACGCCCATGGCGGCGTGGTCAGTAGCGTCATTCCCCCCGAGTACTGCTTCGCCGTCTTCGGCCAGGACTACGAGAAGTACCTCTGCTCGGACGGCTCGGGCGCGCACTGATCAGGTGGAGGGGAGCAGGGGCCTGGTGCCTCTGCTCCTCCTCCCACCTCCTGACCGCTCCTCCCCATGTTCAGAACGGGGACGGCTGATTGAAGATGATGGTGAGGCTGACGATCTTCCCGTTGCGAACGCTGAAGTAATCCGACAACACCAGCTCGGCGGGGAGGTTGGTCTTGTCGTAGGTCCCGTCGTAGCGAGAGCGCACGATGGTGTCGCCGTGGTGGTCGACGACCTCTCGGACGTCCATGGTGACGTGGTCTCCGACCATCTCCTTCTCGACCCAACGCCGGATCGCCTCCACTCCCCTGATCTCGCGGCGTGCGTCGTTGACGTAGGCGTCGGGAGCGAAGGTCGCAACGATGGCGTCGGTGTCGGAGGCGTTGACGGCGGCGATGTAGTCGGCGACGACTCCGGTGAGAGTGATGGTGCTCATGGTGTGCTTCTCCTCGATTGCGGTGGAGCGTGGTGCCCTTTGGCGATGGTTCAATCGTCGTGGCTCCAGTTGCGGGAGAGTCAACAGCGCCAGTCGTGGTTGTCTCTCCGGTAGGGGGAGGGTTCATACTCTGGTCATGGGCACACGGCTGACCATCGGCGACTTCTCCCGCGCCACCCATCTGAGCGTGAAGACGCTGCGCCATTACCACCAGGTCGAGCTGTTGGTGCCCAGCTCCGTCGACCGGCACACGGGGTACCGGTACTACAGCGATGAGCAGATCCCCACCGCGCAGGTCATCCGCCGGCTCAGGGACCTGGAGGTGCCCATTGCCGACGTCAGGGCGGTCCTGTCCGCTCCCGACCCGACCGTTCGCAACGGGTTGATCGTGGCTCATCTGGACAGCCTGGAGACGGAGCTCGCCCGCACCCGGCGGGCCGTCGGCGCCCTGCGCGACCTGCTGGAGCGTCCCGACACGCCGCTCGCCGTCGAGCACCGGACGGTCCCGGCCACGCCTGCGGCCGCCATCCAGCAGACCGTCGACCGGGGGGACATCCTCGCCTGGTGGGAGGGCGCGCTGGGTGAGCTCCACGCGGCCGTCCACGCCCAGAAGCTGAC
>DATARS010000046.1:0-14677 GCA_036269455.1 Candidatus Dormiibacterota bacterium
CCCCTTGCGCAGGATCAGCGCCTCGATCGCGTCCTCGAAGGGGACCCTGGTGCCGGCCGTCCGGATGGTGCTCCGAGACCGCGGCGCTGCCAGCTCAGAGGGCGTCCGGCGCCGGCGGATGGGCCGGTCCCAGGCCTCCTCGCTCACGGTCATCTCCTCCCACAGCGGATCGCTTAGTCGGAGATTGTGAGGCAACGTGATTTATTTTTCTTGGACCTACACCACCCCTCAGATTGAAGGAGCCGTACATCCGTTCGTACCAAGGGGAAATGCCTTGCCCTATAAAGAGAAAATCCCCCTGGAAGGGGGGATGGAGCCCAAGGTGGGAATCGAACCCACGACCTACGCCTTACCAAGACGTTGCTCTGCCCCTGAGCTACTTGGGCCTGAATCGCGAATGGGGTTATGTGATGGTGGACGGGGGAGGATTCGAACCCCCGAAGGCATAGCCAGCTGATCTACAGTCAGCCCCGTTTGACCAACTTCGGTACCCGTCCAGGCGTGCCACCATCCGGACCTCTGGTGGACCGGGAGCAGCCGAGACTCTAGCAGCCACGCTCGGCCCGCCTCGCACGGCCCGGTAACGGGCGCGGGCCGGCCGGGTCACCGCCCCGGCCGGCCCGGGCGATTCAGCTCTTGGTCGCGGCGAAGGCGGCGGCCACCTCGTCACAGAGGTCGAGGAGCTGCTGGCCCACGGCGGGGTCGTTGGTCTTCTTCGCCTCGCCGGCCTTCTTGGTCGCCCGCCAGAACAGATCGTTGAGATCGGGCACCTTGGCGAGATGCTCCGGCTTGAAGTAGTCGGTCCAGAGCACCCAGAGGTGATGCTTGACCAGTTCGGCGCGCTGCTCCTTGATGAGAATGGCGCGCGCCTTGAAGTCGTGGTCGTCGCTCGCCTGGAACTTCTCCATGATGGCCTTGACGGACTGTGCCTCGATGCGGGCCTGTGCCGGGTCGTAGACGCCGCACGGAAGATCGCAGTGCGCATGCCCCAGCGCCGGCGCGGCGACGCGATCGGCGAGGGTCAGAAGTCGGGTCAGCAGGGTCATCACCTCACTCCTGTGGATCGGTCGGGCGCGGCCCTGTCCGATATTGCCATCGGGGGACGTCACGGCGTCGGGGTGGCACGGATAGGGCCGCACCGCTCCGCGGGCGCGTACCTCCAGACGGCGCGCCCCCGCAGCAGGCGCGCGGGGACCGGTCCGAACTCGCGGCTGTCGGTGCTGGCGGCGGGATTGTCCCCGAGCACCAGATAGCCCTCCCCCACCACCGGGTGCCCGGGGCCGAGCCGCTTGAGCAGGAGCCGCCCCGAATCGCGTGGATCGGCCACCGCCACCACCGTCCCCGGGGCGGGCGGCAGGCGCAGCACGAGGACGCGGTCGCCGGGGAGCAGCGCCGGGAGCATGCTCTCCCCCACCACCTCGAGGCGCCGGGGCCGGATCAGCGTGCCGGCCAGGGCGACGGCCGCCGCGCCGGCGGCGACGAGGGCGAACGCACCGCTGCGAGGCGTCACGGCGGGATCGTACGGCCGCCGGCAGTCCGCGTGTTTCGTCCACCTCGGACGGAAACTCGAAACCGCCGTCCCGGCGGCGTAGACTTCGCCGCCGAATGCTCGATCGGCTCGCACGCACCGCGGGGACCGGGGTCGCCTGGCTGGTGACGGCCGGCGTGGTGGTCAAGCTGGCACCCCCGGCCATCCAGGAGGCGAAGGAGGCTGCCACCCACGCCGTGGCCACGATCAAGCGGCGCCTCCGCCGCTCCTCGAAGGAGCAGGGCGACCTCGCCGAGCAGGTCCGCGAGATGGCCCCCGCCCAGCTGACCTGGTGACGCCCCCGGCGTGTCGCCGGGGGCGCCCCGGTTTGGGGGGAGGGTCGAGGAGGAGCCGCGGAGCGTCGAGGCGGGCGGGGGAGCCACCCGCGCCGGACCCTCGAGGCGGGGGGACGGAGGGGACCCGCTCCTGCCACCGCGGCTCGCCTCCACTCTGCCGAGTGGCGCAGCCGAGGGGGTGGTCCAGGAGGTGGGGGATGGCCGGGAAGCGGTGAAGGGACGGGATGTCCACACGTCTCTCCACAGTCTGTCCACAGGCGGGCTCAGCCTGGGGGCAACTGCCGCCGCAGATACAGGTCGCGAATGACGCCGATCTCGGCGCCGTGATGGGTCGCCTCGGCGACGACGTTCGCGACGACCTGCCAGCGCGGCACCTCCGCCGGCCACCAGGGGATGCGGACGGGGCGCGCGAGCGAGGCGTCGTCCTCCCCGGCGAGCGCGTCGAGGAACGCGGTGGCGTGGTGGTCCCAGAGCGCGATCCCGGCGTCCGCGGCCGGCGCCACCTCGAGCCAGTTGTCCGGGGGCTCCTGCTGGTCGGTCCAGAGGAAGAGGTGGTAGGCGCCGATGCAGTCGGTGAGGTGCATCAGCCGCCAGGCGATGGTGGTGAACGGCGCGGGCGCCGGCTGATCGTCGGAGTGGTCGAAGCGCCACTCGCCCCCGCCCTCGGGCCGGTCGCCGAGCGCTGACGCACGCGGCCGGACGTTCCAGCAGCCGTCGACCGGCTCCCACAGGTACTCCGCGTCGGTGAGGCCGTCGAGGCGCTCGCGCAGACGCCGCTGCGCCATCCGGAGCAGGAGCGCGAGCTGCTCGACCTGGGCGCTCACCGGCGGCGCGGCCGCCGCGCACGCGCGGCCTCGGTGGCGGCCCGGCCGGTCCGCTCCACCGCGCGTGCGGGATCGAGGGCGACGAAGGGCTCGGAGGTGAGCAGCGTGCGCAGGAGACCAGCGAGCTGCTCACGCTCACCGGCGGAGAGCGCACCGAGGAGCCGCTCCTCGTTCGTCAGGTGGGCGAGCACGGCCTCGTCGACGACCTGCCGGCCCTTCTCAGTCAGGGCGACGAGGGTGCCGCGCCGATCGCCGGGATCGGGCAGGCGCTCGACCAGGCCCGCCGCCTCCACGCGGTCGATCCGGTTGGTCATCGCGCCGGATGAGAGCACCAGGGCACCGACGAGCTCGCTCGGCTTCATCCGGTGGGGCGGCCCCGACCGCATCAGCGCGGCGAGCACCTCGTACTCGCCGAAGCTGACGCCGAAGCGACCGAAGACCTCCGCGAAGCTCGCCGACTGGAGGAGGTACAGCCGGGTGATCCGCTGCAGGACATGGGTCGGCGAGACGTCGAGCTCCGGCCGCTCGCGGTTCCATTCGTGGACGATCCGGTCGATCGCGTCCTCGCTCACGCTCCACACTATACCTCGTCATAGAGAATCTTGACGTAGTAGCATCGTGTGAAGTATCTTCATCTCGAACGACTGGCCGACAGGGAGCGACGACCATGAAGACCACCCGCGCTGCACTCGACACCCGACGGCTCGGCACCACCGACCTCGAGATCACCACCGTGGGATTCGGGGCCTGGGCGATCGGCGGAGGCGGCTGGGCGTACGGCTGGGGTCCGCAGGACGACGCCAGCTCGATCGCGGCCATCCGCCATGCCGTCGACCGCGGCGTGAACTGGGTCGACACCGCCGCCATCTACGGCCTCGGCCACTCCGAGGAGGTCGTGGGCCGCGCGGTGCACGAGATCCCGGCTGAGGAGCGGCCGTACGTGTTCACCAAGGGCGGGATGATCCCCGACCCCGCCCGCCCCTATGACGAGCCCGAACGCAACCTGCGGCCGGACTCGATCCGCGGCGAGGTCGAGGCGTCGCTCGGTCGTCTCGGCGTCGAGCGCATCGACCTCTACCAGTTCCACTGGCCCGACGCCATCGGCACGCCGATCGAGGAGTCCTGGGGCGAGCTGGCCCGCCTCGTCGAGGAGGGGAAGGTGCGCGCGGCCGGGGTCTCGAACTTCGACGTCGCCCTGCTCGACCGCGCCGAGGCGGTCCGTCACGTGGACTCGCTGCAGCCGCCCTTCTCGCTGATCCGGCGCGACTCCGGCGCCGACGTCATCCCCTGGGCCGGCGCGCACCACACCGGCGTGATCGTCTACAGCCCGATGCAGTCGGGACTGCTGACCGACACCTTCTCGGCGCAGCGCCTCGAGGCGATGGCCGAGGACGACTGGCGGCGGCGCTCCGAGCCCTTCCTCGAGCCGAACCTGTCGCGCAACCTCGCCCTGCGCGACGCGCTGCGTCCGATCGCCCAGCGTCACGCCACGACCGTCTCGGCGGTCGCCGTCGCCTGGACGCTCGCCTGGCCCGGCGTGACCGGCGCCATCGTCGGCGCGCGCGATGCCGCGCAGGTCGACGGCTGGATCGGGGCCGGATCGCTCCACCTGACCGCGGAGGACCGGGCGGAGATCGCCCAGGCGCTGCTGCGGACCGGGGCGGGCTCCGGACCCGTCGCGCCGGCGCCGGAGGTGGTGGCATGAACCCGCGCGTCGCCATTCTCGGCACCGGGCGGATGGGCTCGGCCCTTGCGCAGCGGCTCGCCCGGGCCGGCCTCGATCCGATCCTCTGGAACCGCACCCGGTCCCGCGCGCTGGAGGTGGGCGTCGGACGTGTCGTCGCCACCCCGGCGGCCGCCGTCCACCGGGCGGACATGAAGGATGTCCGTGCCGGCCTCGATGCGGGCGACCACTGACCCGACGGAGGCGAGCAGCGTCCGGTCCGGTCAGCCCACCGTCACGGGGTCGCGATCCCCCCACCAGGAGCGCGTGCCGGGACCGCCCGTACTGTGTGGTGACCCATGTCCAACCCCACGTCCCGCCGCCGTTTCCGGCGCCCGCGCGGGCTCGGCCAGCTCACCGCCGGCGTCGTCGCCGGGGTGGCCTTGGCGGCGGTCCTCGGCGTCGCGGTCTCCCATCACGGCGGCACCGTGTCGCGAACTGCCGACGACCTGCCGACGCCGACGGCGAGCCCATCGCCGTCGCCCGACAGCTCCCCGTCGCCCAGTCCCGAGGCGTCCTCGTCGCCGGGCCCGAGCGCCACCCCCATCCCGACCGTCGCCCCGACCCCGGTGCCAACGCCGCCGACCCCGACGATCGTCACCCCGCCGCCGGCGCCGCCCCCCGGGAAGTGCACGATCGTCGCCTACACCGAGGTCGATATGGTCAACGGCGCGGTCGACCTGCTCGTCGTGCCCGAGGGCGAGTCTCACTTTCCGCCGCCGAACGGGCCGGTGATGGGCGGCTGTCCGGTCCGGCGCACCATCTACACCATCACGATCACCGCCGGCGGCATCCCGGTCACCGGGATCACCGGAGACCCGCTGATCTACACGGCGCCGATCTGCAGCCCCACTACGTGTATGACGGTGAGCCTCGGCCAGGGCGCCGTCGCCGCCCACACCGGCGTCCAGCCCTTCGTGTGGACGAACTGGTGCGGCGCGAAGGAGGCATTCGCGATCACCGTGAGGCTGGACGTCGACGGTGTGATCGCCACCGCGACCCAGCCGGTCTCATCTCCGCCCGCATGTGCGAGCGCGCAGGGGCGCTCGAAGCTGACCCCGCCGTCCTACTGACGAGGCTGCCGACCGACGGTTCGTCGATTCGTGTGATACGGGCTCGTGTGCTACAGTAGCATACGCTGTGGCACAGAAGACACATCTCTCGCTACGACTTCGCGCAGCGACCCTGGACCGGCTCACCCGCCGAGCGTCCCGCGTCGGCGAGCTCAAGACCAGTCTCGCGGCTCGCTACGTGGAGGAGGGATTGCGCATGGAGGAGCATCCCGGGATCGTCTTCCGGAGCGGTCCGGCGGGGCGTCGCGCCGGTCTCGCCGGGCATCGGCTCGACGTCTGGCAGGTGGTCGAGACCGTCCGAAACGAGGGGGGCGACCTCGAGGCGGCGGCCGAGTACCTGGACGTGACACCCGGCCTCGTCGCGGTCGCCGTCGGCTACTACGGTGACCACCCCGAGGAGATCGACACCCAGATCGCGGACAACACCCTGCTTGCCGACGAGATGGAGGCCGCCTGGCGGCGGCGGCGCGACATCCTCGCCTCGTGAGGCTGCTCCTCGACGAGCACTTCTCACCCCTGGTGGCCAGCCAGCTCCACGGTCAGGGCATCGACGCGGTCGCGGTCGCGGCGGCTCCGACCCTCCGGCAGATGGGTGACGAGGAGCTGCTGCGCTGGGCCGCTCTGGAGCGGCGCGTCTTCGTCACCGAGAACGTTCGCGACTTCGCTCCACTGCACGGCGCTTTCCTCAACGCCGGCGAGGAGCACTGCGGGCTGGTTTTCACCTCCGCAGCGCGCTTCCCGCGACGGCGGTCAGAGATCGGTGCCCTTGTCCGGGCGCTGGCCGCATTGGGGGCCGCTGCGACCGATCTCCGCTCCGACACCCACTGGCTGCAGCCCGCCGAGGAGGCGTGAGCGAACATGGGGTGAACGGGCTTCGGAGCTACCTCAGGTGGTCGCGTTTGACCTCACCGCGCCTGGCCGCTTTTGACCTCACCGCTGACAGCCTGACGGAGCCCCCGGCGAGGATTTGAACCCGCGACCTTCCGCTTACAAGGCGGGTGCTCTACCACTGAGCTACGGGGGCTGGATGCGATCTCCGGGCGACAGTCTACGGTCGGCGTTGCGGGCGCGCTCATCGGCCATGCTCGCCCCGTAGCGCCGGATCATGTGCGGCGACGACCAGCCCGCAGGCACTGGGACGCCCCCAGCGAGGGCGGCTACGATGAGCGCGTGGCTGACGCCAGCGGGTCCCAGCGCCACGATGCGGTCGCACGGCAGCTGGCCGGGCACGTACCCGGGGATGCCCACGAACGCGCCGCCCTGCGGGACATCACCGCCCAGTTGGAGGCGCTTGCGGCCCCCTTCGACGAGCAGGCCGCGCCCACCCACATCACGGGTTCGGCGATCGTGGTCAGTGACGCCGGCACGCTCCTCCATCTCCACCGCCGGTTGGGCCGGTGGCTGCAGCCGGGAGGCCACGTGGACGGCGACGAGATGCCCTGGGACTGCGCGGCGCGAGAGGTGCTCGAGGAGACGGGGATCCGTGCCCGGCATCCGCAGGGTGGCGTGCGTCTCCTGCATGTCGACGTCCACCCCGCCGCCAAGGGGCATACCCACCTCGACCTGCGCTACCTGATGACCGCGACCGCCACCCGGCCGAACCCGCCTCCGGGGGAGAGCCAGCATGTCCGCTGGGTCCCCTGGGACGAGGCTCTGAGCATTGACGAGCCACCGCTTCGAGCGGCGCTGTCTGCCGCCAGGAGATGGTGCCTATAGTCGCGGTGTGCCCTCCATGCTGACGACCGAACTGCGTGACGAGATCCTCCAGGCCGCCACCCGCGCCCCGTCGGCCCACAACGCCCAGCCCTGGCGGCTGAGTCCCGTCGGTCCCGACGAGTACCTGCTCTGGTACGCGTATGCGGACAGGCTGCTCGCCGACCCGGACGACCGCGATGCCCTGATGGCGATGGGCGCCTTCTACGAGACGCTGCGCCTCGAGGCGGAGAGCCGCGGGATGACCGTCGAGCTCGAGCTCACGCCGCGCCCCCACGACCAGGGCATCACCCTCGGGACGGTGTCGTTCGCGCCGCTCGCCGGCGACCCCGATCCCCTGGCCGGCGCCATCGCCCGGCGGCAGGCGAATCGCAACGCCTACCAGCGCACCCCGTTGCCCCCGCCGCTCGGCCGCGAGCTCGAGGAGCTGGGCAACCTCCTGCTGGATCCCGCCCGCATCGCGCCCCTGGTCGGGGCGGCCTCGGTCATGGCCTGGAAGGACGACCGCTTCGTGACCGATCTCAGGGAGTGGACGAGGTTCGACCACCTCTCTCCCGACGGGATGACCGTCGACTGCCTCGACCTCAGCCGGGTCGACCAGCTGGCGCTGAAGTTCGCGCTGCGGCGCGGCAGGCTCCCGGGCTGGCTGGCACGCGTCTACGCCTCGAGGGACGTCCGGCTGACCCGGGCCTCGTCGGCGATGGCCATCCTGGTGACCGAGGGCCGCGACATTCCCACCCTCTTCGAGTGTGGCCGGCGCCTTCTGCGCTCGTGGACCCTGATCAACTCGGCCGGCTACTCCTGGCACCCGATGAGCATCGTCATCGACCAGCCGACGGTCGAGCAGCTCCGGGGCATGGTCGGCGGCGCCGACGGGGTGGCCATCTACCGCGTCGGCTACACCCCGAACCCGGCTCCGTGGTCGAAGCGCCGTTCGGCCCGCCAGGTGCTCGCCGCCGTCCCCGAGTAGCGCTCGGTCAGCTCGCGGTCACGATGTAGCGCCGCTTGATCCGCCGGCTGTTCTCGGCGAAAGGTCCCGACCCGGGCTCGTGGAGCTCCACCAGCACCTCGGCGGCGGTTGGGTTCTCGGCGACGGCGGCCCTGAAGTCCTGGCTGTTGCGCAGGAGCCGGTCGACGATCTGCTGCCGGAGCAGCGCGGAGAGGTCGGCGGACCCGGCGTGGTCGCCCCGGACCTCGACGTGGACGCACGGACGCACCGCGCCGTCACCGATCTCCTTCAGCTCGAGGCAGAAGGCGCCGAGGTCCTCGGCGATTCGGCTGTCGGCGTGCAGCGCCTGCTCGACGTCCTCGGGATAGATGTTCGCGCCCATGTAGCTGATGGTGGCGTCGCTGCGTCCGTGGACGAACAGAAGCGGCAGCTGGAACCCCCGGCGGCCCATGGCCGTCGGCGCGGCCGACACGTCGATGCCGAAGTCGCGGCAGATCTCGACCAGCGTGTTGTACGAGTGCGCGCCCCCGGCGTCGTGGATGTTGTAGCGGATCCGCGGCGAGAGCATGCACAGGCGGCAGACCGTCACCACCAGCTCGCCGTCGATGACCTCCACGTTGTAGTCGAGCGGGTTGTACTGGAAGACCATGGGGAGCCGGGGATCGTCGCCGAAGAGCGCCCGTCGGAGCCCAGGATTGGTGGCCGCCTCGCGGCGGATGTGGACGGTGAGCGGTGTCTCCGCGGCGACGCCGATGTCGAGGTCCGACGCGCCGTACGCGGAGTACACGGCGATGAAGCGGGTCAGCAGGCGGTCGCGGAGCTGCTCGCTCATGCTCTCACCGCCGACCACGCCGAAGAGCCGGTACGGCCGCCAGTCGAATCCCCGCTCGTCGCCGTACTCGAGCACCTCACGCAGGAACGGCGGGTAGCCGGTGAGGACGTAGGGATAGCCGGGACCGAGGAAGGCGAGGGTGTGGAGCACCTTCTCCAGGTCGGGCCCGGGCGATTTGACCAGTCCGGTGCGACGCAGCGCCTGCGCGGTGTTGATCCCCGTCGACCACGCTCCCATCGAGAAGCAGTTCACCGTCACCACCGGCTCGCGGAACACGTAGGTTGCGAACATGGCGAGCTGACGGTGCACCTCGTCGAGCTCCATGGCGCCCCGAACCCAGTTGTAGGGGACGCCCGACGATCCCGAGGACTCGTCCATCTCGGTGCCGACGAGCGGAATGCGTCCATCGAGGCAGCGCTCCGGAGTGGTGTAGCGGAGGATGTAGTTCCGCTTGTCCATGATCGGCAGCCGGGCAAGCCGCTCGGCACCGGGGAGTCCCGGATCGTCGGACCATCCGTTCGCCTCGACGAAGTCGGCGTAGGCGGGGACGCGGCGCTGGGCGTGGAGGGCGGCGCGCAGGGCGGCGCGGGCGCCCAGCGGCTCCACCCACCGCGGGATGGGCATGGTCGCGGTGCTGAGGAACAGCGGGAACGAGCGCAGCGCGCTCCACTTGGTGGCATCGGCAGCGCGAAGGGTCAGCGCCGCGGCGGCGCTGCGCAGCGGTGGGGGCACGAAGTGGAGGCGGCGGTGGTCGGGATGGTGCAGCGGCGTCTCGGTCACGCACGCAGTATCCGCGCGCGCGGCGCCCTGTGGGCCGATTTCCCCCTTCTGCAACAGCCGTGGCGTTCCCGCCATGGCGGCATCACCGGCAGAATTCGCCGGACGCGGCGACCACCTGGAGCGGGCGATGGACCAGGCTGGCCGTGTAACCCCCCTCGTATGGGTGGGGGAGCAGCCACGAGGAGGCCCGATGTCCCACGATGCAGGCGGCCCGTGAATCAACCGGCCGGCGGTCCGCCCCGGCTCGGCGTGCTCTCGGGGAGCGCGCCGCCCGACTGGGAGGCCGTCTACCGCGACAACATCGTCAGCATCTACCGCCTCATGTACGCCAAGGTCGGCAACCAGCCCGATGCCGAGGACCTCACCTCGCAGGTGTTCCTCGACTCGTTGCCGCACCTGCGGCCGGGCTCCTCGAGCGGGCAGATCCACCGCTACCTGATGACCACCGCACAGACCGTGCTCGCGAACCACTGGCGGCGGCGGCTCGGGGTGCAGCTCACCACCCTCGACGAGGAGGTGGCGGCCGCGGAGACCGGCGCCGAGCCCGACGAGGCGCGGTCGGCGGGGACGGCGCGGCGGGTCCACCGGGTGCTCGGGGCGCTGCCTGCGAACTACCGTTCGATCCTCGAGCTGCGCTTCCTCTCCGGCTGCTCGATCCGGGAGTCGGCGGCGCGGATGGGGATCAGCGTCGGCAGCGCCAAGGTGGTGCAGCATCGCGCCCTGCGCCGCGCCGCCGAGCTGGGTGAGCAGCGATGAAGGGGCGCGGTGGCCGCCGCTTCGGGCGCTACGTCGACGCGCTCATCCGCGACCGCAAGCCGCCCGCCGGCCCCCAGGATCCCGAGGACCTCCAGGCGCTGGCTGCGGCGATCGACCTCTCCGCGTCGCGGCCGCAGGCGGGCCTGCCCGATCCGCAGTTCGTCGCCCGGCTCGAGGCGCGGCTGCGCGAGCGCGCCGGCGGCGACGTCCGCCCCCTGATGGGGATCAGCCGGCGGGGACTTCTCCAGGCCGGAGGCCTGGCGGCGGCGGCCGCTGCCGTCGGAGCGGTGGGCGAGCACGTGGTGGCCGAGCGCGGCTCCGGCGCGCCGGAGCGCCAGGACATCACCGCCGAGGGCGGCACCTGGACGGCGGTCGCCGCCGCCGACGCGGTGCCCGCGAGCGGCGGGCTGCGGTTCAAGGCGGGGGCGATCGAGGGGGTGGTCGTCAACCGCGGCGGCGAGATGACGGCGCTGATGGCCGTCTGCACCCACCTGGGATGCATCCTCGAGCTCGACGGCGACCGGCGGCAGCTCCACTGCCCGTGCGGCCAGGCGGTGTTCGGGCTGGGCGGCGAGGTGGTCGTGCAGGGGCGCTACGGAGCCCTGCGCCCGCTGCCGCGCATCCCCACCCGGGTGCGTGACGGCATGGTCGAGGTGCGCGTCGTCTGACGTGCGGATGGCGTTCGGACAGTAGCGTCTGCAACTGCACGGCGATGTATGAGCGCACATCGTGGTTTTCGCACTTCCGTAGGCGCCAGCAGCGGCAATTACTGATGCGTTCGCTTGCTCCGAAGAGGCAACCCGCGGTACCCTAGCCGCCCGCTGCCGGAACCAAGGGGGTAGGGACCGAGGCCGGCGGCTGAAGGGGTTCGTCCATGCACAGGACGAGCGGGGAGGGCCGCGGGCGCACCCCGACCGGCATCGAGGCCGGTCGAGCGCCGCTGATGGGATGGTTCGGCCGCTGGCGCGGCGTCCTGACCATCTGCGCCTTCATGCTCAGCGCCGGGCTGGTCGCCGGGGTGGTGCTCCACAGCTGGCAGCCCGAGCTGGCGCGCTCGCCGTACTACAGCCTGCCCTACAGCGCCGCGACCGCCCCGCCGGTCGGTGCTACGCGTCCCCTGCCCGACGCCGTGCCGGTGCCGCTGGCGCAGCCGCCCTCAGCGCAGCCCCAGCCGCCGGCGACGACGAGCGACACCTCGCCGCCCGCTCCCGGGTCCTCGCCGGGGACGGCGGGCGTGGCCCGCCGGCCCGGAGCCCCCGGCCAGGTGGCGCCGATGAACCGTCCGGCACAGCTGCTCGGCGCCAGCCCGGGGTCGGTGAGCTTCGACCCGACCCCGACCGGCGCCACGGCGGCGGCGAAGACCGTCACCGTGGCGAGCACCGGCAGCGCCCCCCTGCACATCCGCGGGGTCGCGCTCGGTGGGACCAACGCGGCCGCCTTCGCGGTGAGCGGCGACCGCTGCTCGGGCGCCACCCTGCCGCCCGGCGCCTCCTGCGGGGTGGCGATCAGCTTCACCCCGGACATGGACGGGAGCCGCAGCGCCAGCCTCGGCATCACCGGCGACGGGGTGAACTCCGCCTCGATCGCGCTGAGCGGCACCGCCACCGACGCGCCGCTCACCGCCACCGCACTCCCGGTCGACTGCGGCGACTCGTCGGCGACGCGCTGCGCGGTAACGACGATGTACCAGCAGCTGCTCGGCCGGCCGGCCGATCCGCCGTCGCTCCAGGGCTACTCCGCCCAGATCGACGCCGGGCAGAGCACCCGCCAGCAGGTGGCGCTCGCCATCCAGAACAGCGACGAGTGGCGCACCCGGCTGATCGGCATCCTCTTCAAGCAGCTGCTCGGACGCTCGGCCGATTCGGGCAGCACCGGGTACTACCTGCCCCAGCTGCGCTCCGGGACGGTGGAGGACGCCAGCGCGGCGATCGCCGCCTCCCAGGAGTACTTCACGCACGCGGGCGGGACCAACGACGGCTTCGTGTCCGCCCTGTACCGCGACTTCCTGCGCCACGCGCCCGATGCCGCCGGGCGCGCCAGCTGGGTGAACCAGCTCAATCGCGGGGCCAGCCGCACCTCGGTGGCGAGCAGCGTGCGCAAGTCCGCCGAGGCGCAGGGGGTGATGGTGCAGGCGGCGACCAAGCTGCTGCTGGGACGCCAGGCCACCGGACCGGAGCAGACCAACCTCTCCAACGCGATGGTGCACGGGCTCAGCTACCAGTCGATGGTCGGCTCGCTGATCCAGACCGACGAGTACCTCAACCTGGTCTCCCCCCTCGCGCTCACCGACGTGTCGGTGGCGAGCTTCGTCGACGGCGACCCCCGGGGCGCGGCCGGCGACTACACCGCCACCATCGACTGGGGCGACGGCAGCGCGCCGGCCTCCGCGGTGGTGCGGAAGGGATCGAAGGGCGGCTTCGTCGTGATCGGCTCGCACACCTTCCCGGCGCACAGGACCTGGACGGCGACGGTCCACATCGCCGACGCCGGCGGGTCACAGACGCAGGCGACGTCCACCATCGTCGTCTGAGGCTCCGGCCCCATCAGGCGCCGCCGGATGGCGGCTGGTGAGCCACCTCCGGCTGGCGCCCGTGCTGGGGACCCTGTACTGCATCGTCATGCGAGTGACCGTCGCTACTCGTCCATACGTTCGGGCCCGGGCGAAACCTCCGCTGGCGGAGGGGGGTCTGGAGGGAGCCCCCGGCGCATCGCCTCGAGCCGGGCCCGGATGTCCGGTTCGAGCGCGTCCTCGAGCCGCCGGGCGAAGCGGGCCTGGTCGCGCAGCCGCGCGGCGTCGCGGCCCAGCTCGCCGAGGGCGCCGCGCACCTCGACCTCGAGGCTGCGGGCATCCATCGTCGCCAGCCCCATCGCCCGCACCATGTCGCGCTGGAGGCGGTCTGACGTGGCGACGACCACCTCGCTCGCCCTTCCCGCCTGCGCCGACTGGTAGGCGAGGCGCTCGATCACGTGGTCGGCGCTGCCCGAGGCGCCGCCGAAGCGGACGGTGACACCGTCGATCACCTCGGCGGGACTGGCGATCGCGGTGCGTGGGCCGTCGAAGACCACGGTGACGCGCACGTCCCGCACCGCGCCGTACTCGGCGAGGGCGACGACCAGCAGCCGCCGCGATTCCTCCAGACCGGCACGGTCGAGTGCCGACTTGAGGTCCGGCCACGCGTGGATGATGTTGTAGCCGTCGACGATCAGGGCGCGCATGGCGCGCTCATCCTGCGCCGAAGTCGCGCTGGCGTGCGGCCTCGTAGAGCAGGACGGCGCCCGCCGCGGCGGCGTTGAGCGACGCCACCCGGCCGAGCATCGGCAGGGAGACGAGCACGTCGCAGCGCCGCCGGGTGAGCGGTCGCAGCCCCTCGCCCTCGGCGCCGACCACCAGCGCCACCGGGGAGGTGTAGTCGAAGCGGTCGTAGCGCAGCTCGGCGCTCGCGTCGAGCCCGACGCACCAGTAGCCCGCCTCGCGCAGGCGCATCAGCGCGCCGCCGAGGTTGGACACCACGGCGATGTCGAGGTGCTCGGTGGCTCCCGCCGACGCCTTGGCGGCGGCCGCGGTGACCCCGGCGGCACGGTCGCGCACCAGCACCATCCCGGCCGCCCCGGCGGCGTCGGCGGACCGCGCCAGCGCGCCGAGGTTCTGGGGATCCTGGATGCCGTCGAGCACGAGCAGCAGCCCGGGGTGGGGCGCCCGCTCGAGGAGCTGGTCGAGGCCGAGCGGCGGACGCGCGTGGAAGTAGCCGGCGATGCCCTGGTGGTGCTCGGTGTGGGCGATGTCGTCGAGCCGCCGGCGCGAGGTCTCCTCGACGGGGATGCCGCGCTCGGCGGCGTCCTCGAGGATCTCGCGCAGCCGCGGC
Source organism: Candidatus Dormiibacterota bacterium (assembly GCA_036269455.1). Lineage (GTDB taxonomy): Bacteria > Chloroflexota > Dormibacteria > Aeolococcales > Aeolococcaceae > CF-96. Next base: position 14,338 of record DATARS010000046.1, read on the forward strand.
TCGTCGCGGACGCCGCTGGCCAGCACCAGCTTGCGCGCGGGCCGACCGGCGCGGAGCGCCTCGAGCACCGGGTTCTTCCCGTAGAGGATGTCCACCGTCAGAGCCGCCGCCAGCGCTGCCCCTGGGAGGTGTCCTCGATCGCGATGCCGAGCGCGGCGAGCTGCTCGCGCAGCGCGTCGGACCTCGCGAAGTCACGCGCCGCTCGGACCGCCGCCCGCTCCTCGAGCAGGGCGCGCACCTCCGGGGTCAGCGCCGCATCGCGCTCGCGGTCGACCAGCGGCAGCACCCCGAGGATGTCGTCGACATGCTCGACGAGGGCGAGCAGCGCCGCGCGGCCGGC
>DATARS010000047.1:0-15130 GCA_036269455.1 Candidatus Dormiibacterota bacterium
AGCGCTTCTATGGCCGCCCAGGCGACGCGCGCCGCGGCGGCCCGGCGCACCTCACCCTGATGACCTGCGCGGGGAGCTTCCGCGACGGCAGGGGCTTCGACCACCGCTTCGCCGCCTTCGCCGACCGCCTTCCCGACTGAACCCCGTCGTCACATCCCCGTCACGGCGCCGTCGCCGGACCGTTGACGGATGGCCGACGGATCGTCAGGCCCGTCGCAGCAGACTGTTCGTGGGCGGGGAGCCCGGCGCCCGCCAGCCGGACTCCTGCCCTTTTCTTTTCAACCCGGGCGCTTGGCGCGCTCCTCGGCGCGGCGGCGGATGCGATTCCAGCTTCCCGCCAGGCCCATCGCCTTGCGCATCTCCCGCACCGTGGCGACGACCTCGTCGCGGGTGCGCGCGGTGCCGTCGACGATCAGCGAGTCGACATAGCCCCTGTCGGCCTCGTAGGCGGCGCGGCGCTCGCGCATCGGCGCCAGGAAACGGTTGACCGCCTCGGTGAGCCGCTCCTTGACCTCGACGTCGGCGACGGTGCCCTCGCGGTAGCGGCGCTTCAGCTCCTCGACCTCGGCGGCGTCGCTGTTGAAGGCGTCGTGGTAGATGAAGACGGGGTTGCCCTCAACGGTGCCGGGGATGTCGGCGCGGATGCGGTTGGGGTCGGTGTACATCGAGAACACCTTGCGTTTGACCGCCGCCGCATCGTCGCTGAGGTAGATGGTGTTGCCGATCGACTTGCTCATCTTCGCCTGGCCGTCGGTGCCGATCAGGGTGGGGACGTCGCCGACCAACAGCTCCGGGATGGGGAAGACCTCGCCGTAGAGCCCGTTGAAGCGGCGGGCGATCTCGCGGGTCACCTCGACGTGGCTGGCGTTGTCCTTGCCCACCGGCACGATGTGGGCGCGCACGCAGAGGATGTCCGCCGCCTGCAGCACCGGGTAGCCGAGCAGGCCGTAGGGCATCTCCTCCTTGCCGGCGGCGCGGGCCATGTCCTTGAGGCTGGGGATGCGCTCCAGCCGCGGCACCGTGACCAGGTTCTGGAAGAGCGTGTTGATCTCGCCGAGCTCGGGGATCGCCGACTGCAGGTAGAAGGTGGCACGCTCCGGCTCGATCCCCGCGGAGAGCGAGTCGAGCACCAGGTGACGGGCGTTCTCCGCCGACTCCGCGATGTCCTCCGGGCTGTTCTTCGTGGTCAGCATGTGGAGGTCGGCGATGATGAAGAAGCACTCGTATCGGTGCTGCAGGCGCACGCGGTTCTCGAGCGAGCCGACGTAGTGGCCGAGGTGGAGCTTGCCGGTGGGGCGGTCGCCGGTGAGCAGGCGGGGCTGGGTCACGGGGCCGCATTGTGCCCGGCCCAGCCCCGCCCGTGCGGTCTAATTTGCTCTACTTACCACCCCATGACCGAGCTCCTGCTCGTCGTTGTCCTGTCGATGGGGGGGCTGCTGGCGCTGATGGTGATGTCGCGCGCCCTGATCCGCAATGCCGCCGGGGCGTTCGTCACCCTTGCGCTGTCGGTGCTGCTCATCGGCGCGGTCGCCGCCGCAGGGGTCGCCCTGCTCCACCGGGTCAGCGGCGGGGTGAGCCTCGCGATCACCAACGGGATGCAGGGGCTGCAGCAGGCGGTCAACGGCCCCGCGACCGGGTCGACCGCGAGGCCGAGCCCCGTCCCCGGGCCGCCCCCGCCGATGCTCGCCGCCGAGCGCCTGGTCGCGTCGATGGGGTACCACGTCCTCGACCCCACCACCTTCCATCCCGAGTTCGCCCTCCACGTCCTCGTCGGCGAGGCCGGCGACGGCGGCGCCGTCCCCCACCACCAGTGGGCGTTCTTCTTCGACGGCACCGGGACCCTGCTCGGCCAGGACGCGGCGCTGCCGAGCGCGTCGGTGCTGGTGCTCGGCCAGGGTCCGGCGACCGCCGCCCTCGCCTACCAGCTCTACGCGCTGGATGACGCCGACTGCTGCCCGACCCTCGGCAAGGCGGCGGTGCGCTTCCGCCTGGAGCGGGGCGGTGTGCTCCGCCGCCTCGACCCCCTGCCCGTCGACGAGGAGCGCCGCGCCTGCTGCCCGCCGGGGACCACCCCCGCCGCCGAGCCGGTCGCGAAGGGCTCGCGGCGTCAGTAGCCCGAGGAGCCGCCGATGTCACCGCAGAGGATGGGGTCGAAGTCGGTCTGGCCCGCGGTGACCGCGGTGGTGCGGTGGATGTTGAGGTACCAGACCCCGGTGGGGATCGAGCTGACGTTGCTCACCGTGGTGGTGAGCGACGCGTGGCCGCTGGCATCGGCCATCAGTGCGGGCAGCGGATGGACCACCGCTCCCTGGCTTGCGCAGCTGCCGGAGTGGATGTGGACGGCGTGCGCGCTCGACGGCTTCAGCCCGGTGACGTCGAGCACCACCTTGAGCGCGCCGCTCACGATGGTGAGGGTCGCCGTCCCCGAGGCGGTCTGATCCGGGCTGCTCGGCGGAGTGGCCGGCGACGGCCCCGACTGCAGCTGCACGACCAGGTGCTCTCCCTTGGCGGGATTGGCGATGTCGCCGCAGACGATCGGCTCGAACTGCGCGTCCGGGGTGAGGTTCGGCCCGTTGTGGACATTGATGTACCAGGCGCCGTCGGGGATCGCCGCCTCCTTGATGTTGGACACGGCGGTGACCGTGTCGGCGACGCCGTGACCGTCGGCCTGGACGTTGTTCAGCCCGTACGCGACCTGGCCCTGCTTCTCGCACAGCCCGCTGTGGATGTGGGCGGGGTGGACGCTGTTCGGCGCCAGCCCGCTGAGCCGGACCTCGACGGTCAGCGTCCTGGTGCTGGGGTCGAAGGCGAGGGTGGCCGCCCCCGTGGGGACGTGGCGCAGCGGCACCGTGGCGCTGGTGACCCCGGCGGCGGTCGACGTCGAGGTGGTGGCGCCCGAGCCGCCCGAGGAGCTTCCGCACGCGACGAGCGCGCCCAGGGCGAGGATCGCCCCCGCAGTCACGATCCGCAGCCGCGCCATGGTCCCGACCTCCTGGTGTGCGAAAGCGGCGCACAGCCTACTGCCGGTGCACGCCGCTCCGTGAGCGGGAGGACGGGGTTCCCACCGCGGCTGGGGCGTGGCACACTGGCCGGGCTGGAAGCATGGGTCGGGTGCGGCGGTCCCCGGCATTCACCGCGGGGCGACTGCCCCCCACCACCCCCACCGTGGTACTGCACGTCACCACCACCGGCGATCCCCAGGGAGAGCGGCACGGCCAGGCCGCCGGCGCGATGGCATGGCTCCATGCCCTCGTCGGGGCCGGCCCCGAGGTCGCGGCCGCGACCAGCTTCGACGGCGCGCTCCGCGTCCTCGTCGACGTCGTGGTGGGCGTCGGCGGGATCGACGCCGCGGCCGCCCTCGAGCCCACGGCGCCGGGCGGCGAGGCGCGGCTGATCCACGCCGCCGGACAGCTCGGGCTGCTCCGCTCGGGCGACGGCCTCGCGGGCCTCGCCCTCGGCGGCGGGCGCACGGTCAGCGGCGGCCGCCGGGCGGGGGCGCCCGCCGAGGCGGTGGTCCCCCTGCTCGACGGCGGCGAGACCGTGGCGCTGCTCCACCTCGCCGCCGGGGCCCGCGGTGGCCTGGGGGTCGCGGCGCTGCGCGCCGTCGAGGGCCTCGGCCTCCACGCCGTCGCGGTCAGCCGCCTCGCCCGCAGCGAGGAGGCGCTGCTCCGCGACCCGGTCACCGGGCTCGCCAGCAAGGCGGCCTGGAGCCAGGTGCTGCCCCGCCTGCTCGCCACCGCCCGCCGCGAGGGGGTGCCGCTCAGCGTTGCCGTCCTCGACCTCGACCACTTCCACGCCGTCAACGAGGTGCAGGGCCGCGAGCGCGGCGACCTGCTGCTCCGCCAGGTGGCGGTCGCCTGGTCGGCGGCGGTGCGCGAGGGCGACCACCTCTGCCGCCTCGGCGGCGACAGCATCGCCGTCGCCCTGGTCGGCTGCGACCTCGACACCGCGCTCATCCGGGCGGAGCGGCTCTGCGCCGCCACCCCCTGGGGCCACAGCTGCTCCGGCGGGGTCGCCTGCTGGGACGGCGCCGAGGACGCCGTGGCGCTCACCGACCGCGCCCGCACCGCCCTGGTCGACGCCAAGGTCAACGGCCGGTCCAGGGTCACCGCCGCCACCGGCGCCGGCTTCGACCAGGAGGCGGCGGGCTGGACACGCTGGGCGGCGCTGCTCCCCGACATCCTCGACGGCCGCCGGCTGCGCTCCGTCTACCAGCCGGTGGTCGGGCTGGTGACCGGCCGCATCGCCGCCTACGAGGCGCTCGCCCGGCCCGCCGGCGGCCCCGCCGACATGGACGTCGAGGGTCTCTTCGCCGCCGCGCAGTACCGCGGGCTGCTCCGTGACCTCGACTGGCTCTGCCGCCGCGCCGCGGTGAACGGGGCGCGCTCGCTCGACCCGCGCCTGCCGCTCTTCGTCAACGTCTCGGTCAGCGCCCTGCTCGACCCCCTGCTCGACGTCGAGCACATGCTCCTGCTGCTCCGCTGGGCCGAGCGCTCGCCCGAGAACACCGTGCTCGAGATCACCGAGCGCGAGGCGGTGCGCGATCTCGACCGCTTCGCGGCGGTGCTCGCCTCGTACCGTGAGCACGGCTTCCGCTTCGCCATCGACGACGTCGGCGAGGGCCACTCGACCCTGCAGGTGCTCGCCACCGCCGTCCCCGAGTTCGTCAAGGTGGCGCGCAGCCTGGTGGCCGCGGGACGCGACAGCGGCCGCGAGGCGGCGCTGCGCGCGGTGGTCGCCTTCGCCGCGAGCACCGGCGCGGTGGTCATCGCCGAGGGGATCGAGACCGACGAGGAGGTGCGGCGGGTCCGCGACGCCGGGATCGCCCTGGGCCAGGGGATCAGGCTCGGCCCACCGGTCGACCTTCCCTCCGCTTAACCTGCGCCCATGCTGGCTCCCGAGCGCCTCGAGGTGGTGATGGTCTCCCTCGAGGGACCCGATCAGTACAGCCAGGCCGGCGGCCTGGGGGTGCGTGCCCGCGAGCTCTGCCGCGCCCTCGCCGCCGCCGGGGTGCGCACCACCCTGGTCTTCGCCGGCGATCCTGCGCTCCCCTCCGAGGAGGTCGACCACGGGGTGCGGCTGGTCCGCTGGGCGCAGCACGTCAGCGCCCGCAACCCCACCGGCGTGTACCAGGGCGAGGAGGAGATCATCGCCGACCTCGAGACCCACCTCCCCGGCTGGCTCTGCCAGGAGGTGGTGGGCCCGGCCACCCGGCGCGGCAACACCGTGGCGCTGCTCGCCGAGGAGTGGCAGACGGCGGGGACCGCACTCGCCGCCAGCGACCGCCTCCACGCCCTGGGGCTGCGCCACAGCTGCGCGGTGCTCTGGAACGCGAACAACACCTTCGGCTTCGACCGGGTCGACTGGACCCGACTCGGCTACGCCGCCGCGGTGACCACGGTGAGCCGCTACATGCGCCAGCTCATGCTGCCCCACGGGGTGAGCCCGCTGGTGATCCCCAACGGCATCCCCCAGTCGGCGCTCGCCCCGGTCGACGGGGCGGCGGCGCGGATGATCGCCGAGGCGGCCGACACCACCTGCCTCGCCTTCAAGATCGGCCGCTTCAGCTCCGACAAGCGCTGGCATCAGGCGATCGGCGCCATCGCGGCGCTGCGCGCCCGCGGCATCCCCGCCCGCCTGCTGCTCCGCGGCGGCATCGAGCCCTTCGGCGGCGAGGTCCTCGATCACGCCCGCCGCCTTGGCCTCGCCGTCGCCGAGTGGTTCGAGCCCGTCGACGGCGCCGCCGCGGTCGCCACCGCGCTCGCCGACAGCGCCGGCGCTCCGCTGGTGCACCTGCGCAGCTTCCTCCCCGACTCGGTCGTCCCCCAGATCTACGCGGGCGCCACCGCGGTGCTCGCCAACTCCGGCCACGAGCCCTTCGGGCTGGTGGGGCTGGAGGCGATGGCCGCCGGCGGGGTCGCGATGGTCGGCGCCACCGGCGAGGAGTACGCCCGCCCCTACGGGAACGCGGTGGTGATCGAGACCGCCGACGCCACCGAGGTGGCGGGGGCGCTCCGCGGCCTGGTCGAGCGGCCCGAGCTCGCCCAGCGGCTGCGCCGCACCGCCCGCCGCGACGCCGGCGAATTCGCCTGGCCGCTGGTGGTCGAGGGGCTGCTCGAGCGGCTGCGCTTCGTCTGCGAGCACCAGGGGGTGATGGTCGCCGGCTGAGCCGGCGGTGCTACCCCTCGCGGAGCTCGGCGGGGATCGCGCTCAGCTCGGTGGCACGGCCGTCGCGGAGCACCCGCAGCGCCACCGGCCGGCCGATCGCGGCGGCGACCATGAGCCGCTGCAGGTCGCCGGCGGTGTGGACCGGGGTGTCGCCGACGTCGAGGAGCAGGTCGCCGGCGCGCAGCCCGGCGCGCGCCGCCGGGCTCTCCGCCACCACCTCGGCGACGCCGATCGCGCTCGACCTCCCCAGCTCGCGGGCGGTCCGCGGCGGCAGCGGGTGGGTGGAGCCGGCGACACCGAGGTAGGCGCGGCGGAACCTGCCCTCGGCGAGCAGCGCGCCGATGATCCGCTGGGTGGTGGCGTTGATGGGGACGGCGAGCCCGACGCCGACGCCGGCGACGGCGGTGTTGACACCGACGACGCGGGCGGAGCTGTCGGCGAGCGCGCCGCCGGAGTTGCCGGGGTTGAGCGCCGCATCGGTCTGGACGACGTTGTCGACGACCCGGCTGACGTTCCCGGACCGGGTCGGCATCGACCGGCCCAGCGCGCTCACCACCCCCGCGGTGACCGAGCCGGCGAGCCCGAGGGGGCTGCCGACGGCGACCACCAGCTGGCCGACGCGGAGGCGGTCGGCGTCGCCGAGCACGGCGGGGATCAGGTCGTGGGCGCTGACCCGGACCACGGCGAGGTCGGAGAGCCGGTCGCTCCCCACCACGCTGAAGGCGAGCTCGCGGCCGTCCTGCAGCGCCGCGGCGCCGCCGCGCGACCCGGCGACGACGTGCGCCGAGGTGAGCAGGTGCCCGTCGGGGGTGAGCACCACCGCCGAGCCGCCCCCGGCGGGGCGGGTGCCGCCGCCGGGGACGCGCCGGTCGACGCGGAGGCCGGCCACCGAGCGGAGCATGCGCTCCGCCACGGTGGTGACCACCGCCGAGTAGGCGTCGAGGGCGGCGGCCTCGTCGGCGTCGTCGTCCCGGTCGAAGGCGAGCGCCACGGCGATTACGCCTCGGGCCCCTCGGCCCGCGCCCTGCCCACGGCGCCGAGCGCGGTGCGCAGGTTCTCGATCCACTCGGACTGGTTGCGACCCACCAGCCGCACGCACCAGGCGAGCGCCTCGCTGCGGCTGCGCGCCACCCCGGCCTCGACCAGGGTGTCGAGCACCGCCCGCTCGGGCATGCGCAGACGGGTCATGAAGGGGACGCTGACGGTGGTGAAGAGCTCGCGGCGGTCGCCACACGCGGCCCCCCACGAGACCTTCCGCCCGAAGCGGTGCTCGGCCTCCAGGGCGATGCGCACGCGGTGGTCGCGGGTGTCCTGGCGGAAGCCGCCGATGCGCGCCGTCCGGGCGGTGGCCCGCTCGGCGTCGGTGGCGGTCTCGGGCAGCTCGACGTCGTCCAGGGTGCCGGTGACGAGGATCTCCTCGGCGTCGACGCTCACCTCGGGGGCGGCGGTGAACCAGCCGGCGGGGAGCCGCCCGGCGAACCAGGCGGAGGCCTCGGAGACCCCCAGGGGAGGGGTGTCGGGGTGCTTCTGGAATTTCATGATTACAACGTTACCACGCAAATGCGCCAGGAGCGCACGCTCGAAAGAGATCGCCTCCGAGCCGGGTCGACGGGCGGTTGCGGCTCAGCTGCCCCGCAGCGCCGGGGTGGGAGCGGCGGCGCGCCCGTTGCGCGCCGGGGCGGCGGGCAGCGAGAGCACGAAGCGCGAGCCGACCCCCGGCTCGGACTGGAGGAAGACCCGGCCGCCGTGTTCGGCGGCGATCTTGGTGACGATGCTCAGCCCCAGGCCGCTGCCGCCCTCGGCGCGGGAGCGGCTGCGGTCGACCCGGTAGAAGCGGCCGAAGACCCTCGCCTGCTCCTCGGCGGGGATGCCGATGCCGGTGTCGCGCACCGCGACCTGGATCCAGTCGGGGGTGATGCCGGCGTCCTCGATCACGACGTGGCCGCCCTCGCGGTTGTAGCGGATGCCGTTCTCGACCAGGTTGGTGAGCGCTCGCCGGAGGCTGAGGGGATCGCCGAGCACGACCGTCCCCGGGCTGACGGTGCTCAGCACCTGGATCCCGCGGCGCTCGCCGAGCGGCTCCATCTCCTCCGCCACCGCCTCGGCGAGGGACGAGAGATCGAGGTGCGACTGGGGGAGGGGGGCGTCGCCCTCGGCGAGGGCGAGCAGGTCCTCGACCAGGCGGCGGATGCGCACCGTCGCCGACTTGGCATCGTCGGCGACCTGCCGGTAGTCGTCGACGGTGGCGTCGGGGTCGAGCCGCACCGAGTCGAGGGCGATCTGGAGGGTGGTGAGCGGGGTGCGCAGCTCGTGGGAGGCGTCGGCGACGAACTGGCGCTGCTGCTCGAAGGCGTCGTCGAGCCGCTCGACCATGTCGTTGAAGGCCTCGCCGAGCTGGCGCAGCTCCTCGTCGGCGTCGTCGAGCTCGATCCGCTCCTTGAGGTTGCGGCCGCTGATCCGGCGGGTCACGGCGACCAGCTCGGAGATGGGGCGCAGCGCCCGGCCGGCGACCACGGCCCCGGCTGCGGCGCCGACTGCGATGAGCAGGACGAAGCCGAGGATCGAGAACAGCTGGAGGCGCTCGAGGGTCTGCGCCCGGGCGGTGGCGACCGCCCCGTTGACCACCTGCTGGCTGTAGACGAAGCCGCTGACCGGATTGGGGTACAGCCGGGTCTCGACGGGGATGCCGGCGAGGTGGGCGGCGGCGTTGATGAAGACGAGCATGATCCCGGCCGCCATGGCGAGCAGCGACACGAACCCGAAGGTGATGCGGAAGCGGAGCGAGCGCGTGACCGGACGGCGGCGCTCGGCCCGGCGGGCGGCGGGCTTGGAGTCCGCCGCCTCAGAGCCGGTAGCCACGTCCGATGACCGTGTGGATGTGGGGTGGTCCATCGAATCCATCATTGATCTTCCGGCGCAGCTTCATGATGTGCACGCGCACCGTGTTCGTGAAGGGGTCGGCCTCCCGGTCCCAGACGTGCTCGAGGAGGTCCTCCTGGCTGACGATGCGGTCAGGGTGCCGCATGAAGTACTCGAGGATCCCGTACTCCTTGCGGTTGAGGGTGATCTCCACCCCCGACCGGGTGACCCGCTGGCGGGCGGGGTCGAGGAGCATGTCGGAGTGCTCGAGGACCGGCTGGCGGGCCTCGGCGCGGTCGCGCCGGAAGAGGGCGCGGAGGCGGGCCTGGAGCTCGTCGAGGTCGAACGGCTTGGGCAGGTAGTCGTCGGCGCCGGCATCGAGGCCCGCGACCCGGTCGCCGACCGCGGTGCGGGCGGTGACCATGAGGATGTAGCAGCTCGGCTGGGCGGTGCGGATCTCCCGGCAGACGGTCATGCCGTCGACCCCGGGGAGGTTGAGGTCGAGGATGACCGCGTCGTAGTCGGAGTCGGCGGCGGCGTTGAGCGCCTGGTTGCCGTCGTAGGCGACGTCCACCGCGTAGCCGTTGCGGCGCAGGGCGCGGGCGACGGCATCGGCGATCGGGGTCTCGTCCTCGACGACGAGCAGGCGCATGGACGGCTCCGGGAAGGGTGGGCATCCCCTAAGGTACAGCGCCGCCGTCAAGTCTCTGTGAAACCCGGGTCGCGACTCCCGGCTCCGCCGGTCCCTCCGATTGGCGGTTGTACACCCCTCGCGGCGGTCCCTATGCTCTGGAGATGCGACGTGGAGGAGGCCTGGCCCATCTTCTGCTGCTGCTGCCCTTCATCGGGCTGCTCTACCCGCCCCTCTACGCGCGCGTGGAGCCAAGGCTCTCGGGGATCCCCTTCTTCATCTGGTACCAGTTCGCCTGGATCGGCGGCGGCGCCCTGGTGATGATCCTCGCCTACCGCCTCATCGGCGACCGCCGGGACGTCTAGCCGATGGTCCACACCACCGAGCTGACCGTCTTCATCGTCCTCAGCCTGGCGGTGACCATGATCGGCTTCGGGGCGGGCCGCTGGCGCCGGGCGAAGCTCGACCACCTCGACGAGTGGGGGCTCGGCGGGCGGAAGTTCGGCAGCGTCATCACCTGGTTCCTGCTCGGCGGCGACCTCTACACCGCCTACACCTTCGTCGCGGTCCCGGCGGCGGTCTTCGCCACCGGCGCCGCCGGTCTCTTCGCCATCCCGTACACGATCATCGTCTTCCCGATCGTCTTCGTCGTGATGCCGAAGCTATGGCAGGTGTCGCGCAACCGCGGCTATGTCACCGCCTCCGACTACGTCAAGGAGCGCTTCGACAGCCGGCTGCTGGCGCTGGCGATCGCGCTCACCGGCATCGTCGCCACCATGCCGTACATCGCTCTGCAGATCTTCGGCATCCAGGTGGTGATCGCCCAGATGGGCGTGAACGTCGACCTCGCGCTGGTCATCGCGTTCGTGGTCCTCGCCCTCTTCACCTATGTCAGCGGGCTGCGTGCGCCCGCGCTCATCGCCATCGTCAAGGACGCCCTGATCGGCATCACCGTGCTGGTGCTGGTGATCTACATCCCCTCCAAGCTCGGCGGGTACGGCGCCATCTTCGACAAGGTGGCGCAGGTGCAGGCGCACCAGAAGGTCAAGCCCCCGGCGACCCCGGTCAACTACCTCTCCATCGGGCGGGCCCAGTACGCCGCCTACGCCTCGCTCGCCTTCGGCTCGGCGCTCGCGCTCTTCCTCTACCCGCACGCGATCACCGGGACGCTCGCCGCCAGGGGGCAGCGGGTGATCCGGCGCAACGCCGTCTACCTCATCCCGTACTCCTTCATGCTCGGCCTCATCGCCCTGCTCGGCTACATGGCGATCGCCGCCGGCACCAAGCCGCTCAAGGCGTCGGGCAACAACGGCATCGTCCCCGCGCTGCTCGACAACATGCTCCCCGGCTGGTTCGCCGGCTTCGCCTTCGCCGCCATCGCCATCGGCGCCCTGGTGCCCGCGTCGGTGATGTCGATCGCCGCCGCCAACCTCTTCAGCCGCAACGTCTACAAGGAGTTCATCGTCCCGGGCGCGACCCACGCCCAGCAGGCGACCGCGTCCAAGGTGATGTCCCTGCTGGTGAAGTTCGGCGCCCTGGCCTTCATCCTCTGGGTCGACAAGCAGAACGTCATCAACTTCCAGCTCGCCGGCGGGGTGCTGATCCTGCAGACCCTGCCCGCGGTGATCCTGGCGCTCTACGTGCCGGTGCTCAACCGCTGGGCGGTGCTCCTCGGCTGGGCCGCGGGCATCACCACCGGCGTGTACTGGTTGGGAGTGGAGAAGTTCAAGGTGACGACCCACGGCTTCCCGATCGCCGGGCCGAGCAACAAGCTGTACATCGGCCTGGTGGCGTTCGGGGTCAACCTCGGGGTGGTGGTGGTGGGATCGCTGCTCGCCTACGCCCTGGGGGCGCGCCGGCAGACCGGCACGCTGACCGAGGCCGACTACCAGCCGGTGGCGGTGGGCTGAGTCCGCAGGGGATCGTCCGCGTCGCCGCGCTCGGCGACACGCACATGACCACCGCCAGCGCCGGCCGGCTCCGCACAGCCCTGACGGGCGTGGCCGCCCACGCCGACCTGCTGCTCCTCGCCGGCGACCTCACCAACGACGGGCGGATCGAGGAGGCGGAGATGGTCTGCGCCGAGCTCGAGGGTCTCGACCTGCCCATGCTCGCGGTGCTCGGCAACCACGACCACGACAGCGGGCTCGGTGAGCGGGTCGTCGAGATGCTGCGGGCCGCCGGCGTCGAGGTTCTCGAGGGCACCGGCGTGGTGCTGGACGTCGTCGGGGTACGGGTCGGCGTCGCCGGGCTCAAGGGGACGGGCGGTGGCTTCGACGTGGATGCCACCCCGGAGACGGTGACGGAGCGGTCGTCCGGGCTCGTGCTGCGCCCCGCCTCGGTGGAGCGGCTGGCGCCCGCGCTGCAGGCGCTCGACGCCGACGTGCGCATCGCCCTGGTCCACTACTCGCCCACCCCCGACACGCTGGTCGGCGAGCCGGAGCGGATCTGGTGGAACCTCGGCAACCACCTGCTCGGCGCCGCGGTCGACGCCGGCGGCGCCCACCTCGCAGTGCATGGGCACGCTCACCACGGGACCGAGGAGGGGCACACGGCCGGGGGATGTCCGGTGCGCAATGTGGCCCGGTGGGTGCTCGGGCGGCCGTACGCGGTCTACGCGCTGTCAGGCGCGGGCGTGCTCATGGACCGTCGGGCGAGCCGGTGATCGGGTCTGCCTCTGCCCGGTCATTCGCGACCCTCGACCTCCGCTGCCGAGGGTGCGGTGTCCCAGGCCACGGGCTGGGCGGCGCCGCCGCTGATCACCCGGCCGGGGCTCGGCCGCGCCGCCTGGATGATGTCCAATCCCGAGCCGCCCACGAGGTAGCCGCGGCCGTCGCGCATCGCAACCGGGATGCGGCGGGGGAGCGGGGTGCCGAGCAGCTCGCCGTCGAGGTCGAGGTTGGGCCTGAGCAGGACGCCGAGCTTCGAGCCGCGCACCGTCTGGGTCCAGTGCCCGTAGAGCGGGCGCAGCGCGTCGGCGCGTGCCGCCACCACGAGATGCACGTCCGGGCGTCCGCGGCGCAGCAGCGTGGCGATCGCCCTGTCGCCGTCGTCGAGGGCGTCGGCGTCGTCGATGAGGACCACGTGCGGCCGGGCGTCGGCGGGGATGCTGTCCAGCATGCTCGCGATGTCGACCGGCTCGGTGGCCAGGTCGTCGAGGTCGGGCGAGTCCCGCAGCGGTGAGCGCCGCGGCGCGATGCCCAGGCAGACGACGCCGTTCTGGGAGCGCGCCACCACCTCGGCGATGGTGCAGAGCAGCGTGCTCTTGCCCGCGCGCGCAGGACCGGCGATGAGCGCGTGGTCGCCCTCGAAGAGGGTGAGCCCGGCGGGTGCGAGCTCACGCTCGCCGATGCCCAGGGGGATGAACCAGGGTGGCACCCCGAGGCGCGCAGCCTCCGCCACCGCGGCCACCGCGACCTCGTCGGGGAGCACGCCGACGCCGGGGATCGGGCGCGCCGGCACCGGCGCCGCCGCCGCGGTGGCGGCGACGGCGGCGGCGAGCGTCGGCGACGGCCGGGCGACCTGCACCACCTGCGCACTCTCGGTGATGAGCCCGCGTCCGGGGGTGAAGCGGGGCACCTGCCGGCGGGTGATGCCGAAGGCGGAGTAGTCCTGGCCGTCGGACAGGCGCAGCACCAGCCGCTGCTGGGTGAGCGCCGCGAGCGCCGGCGGGATGGCGCCGGCGCGATCGCCGGCGAGCACGGTGAGGATGCCCACCTGGGGACCGTCGGAGTAGATGCGGCCGAGCTCGTCCACAACGTTGACGCTGGCGATGTCCTGGTACTCGGCGGTGAATCCGCTGTAGTTGTCGACGAGCAGGAGGATCATCGGATCGCCGGCGCCCCCCGACGGTCCGCGGCCCTTGCGGCGGTCGAGCTCGGCGCGCAGCTGGCGGAGCATGCGCATCTGGCGCTCGCGCTCGCGCGGGCCGGTGTAGACCGCGGTGTGGGGCAGCCCGCCGAGCGGCTCGAGGTCGCCGGCGCCCATGTCGAGGACGTGGACGTGGAGCTCGTCGGGGCCGTGGGTGCGCGCCTGGGCGAGTGCGAGGCTGGCGAGTGCGGTGGTGGTGCCGCTGCCGACGTTGCCGACGATCAGCAGGTTGCCCCGCGCCGGGTCCCATCCCATCGGGTACTGCGCCTGCGCGTCGGGGTCGTCGGCGAGCATGAAGCACGCCGCGCCGGTGCCGGCGCTCGTGGGGTGCGGCGAGGCGGCGAGCGGGCAGACGGCGTCGAGCTCGAGCGCGTCGGGGAGCGCCTCGGGCCAGGGCCGTCGCGGGAGCGCCATCCCCGCGTTGCGGAAGGCGGCGCCGGCGGCGTCGACGAGGCGGCTCAGGTCGCTGGCGCCGTCGCGGGCGGTGCGCGCCGCGGTCGCCGCGCGGGGCGAGCGGCCGAAGAGGAAGGGCGCGGCGTCGACCGGCGTCTGCGTGCCCCCGGCGCTGCTCCCGGTCACCAGGGCGGTCTGGATGAGCGCCACCTCGCCGGGGCGCAGCCGCACGCAGGCGCGCCCCAGCCGGACGATGTCGGCGGCGTCGCCCACGTCGATGACGTCGGTGGAGTCCTGCCGGTCCTCGACGCGCAGGCAGATCCGCAGCCTCGTGTTGGTGCGGATGTTCTCGTTCACCGCGCCCGACGGCTTCTGGGTGGCGAGGATGAGGTGCACCCCGAGGCTGCGTCCCCGCTGGGCGACGCCCACCAGGGAGTCGATGAAGTCGGGGATCTCCCTGACCATTGTGGCGAACTCGTCGATCACCACCACCAGCCGCGGCAGCGGGCGCTGTGCCACCTCGCCGCGCTGCTGGCGGCGCAGGTAGTCGGGGAGGTCGGTGGCGCCGGCGTCGCGGAGCACCCTCTCGCGGTGGCGCAGCTCGGCCTCGAGACAGCGCAGCGCGCGCTCGCCGAGCTGCTCGTCCAGGTCGGTGACCACGCCGACGCAGTGGGGGAGTCGGGCGCACTCGTCGAAGCTGCTGCCGCCCTTGTAGTCGATGAGGACGAAGGTGAGGTGGTCGGGGTCGGCCACCGTCGCCATCGCCGCGACCATCGAGCGCAGCAGCTCGCTCTTGCCCGAGCCGGTGGTGCCGCCGATCAGCGCGTGCGGCCCGTCGCGGACGAGGTCGATGCTGAAGGCGCCGTCCTCGCTCACGCCGATCGGTGCCGCCAACGTCGGACCGTCCACCGGGCGCCGCCAGCGCTCGAGCAGCGCCTGGGGGGTGGGCTCCGTGAGGTCCAGCAGGGTGAGCAGGGGAGCGAGGTCGGGGAGCGCTCCGCCGGCGTCGCGCACCTCGGGATCCTCGAAGCGGGCGAGGGCGCGAGCACAGCGGCGCGCGGTGGGCTCGGCGAGCCCGCCGACGACGAGGCGGTCGACCCGGACGCCCTCCGCCGGTCGGGTGAGCGTCGCCAGTCCATCGCTGCCCGCGGCCTCGATCACCGTGGTGCACAGCGCCGGAAGGCGGTCGGCGGACGCGCTGACGACGAT
>DATARS010000048.1:0-8321 GCA_036269455.1 Candidatus Dormiibacterota bacterium
ACTCGAACCCGTCGCCGTCGTCGCGGATGCCGAGGCGGAGCACGCCGCCGCGGAGCAGGTCGAGGCGGATGTCGACGCGGCCGGCGTGGCTGTGCTGGGCGACGTTGGCGAGCGCCTCCTGGAGGATGCGGAAGAGCGCCACCTCGGTCTGCGGGTCGAGCGCCAGCGGGACACGCTGGGCGGGGGTCCGCACCCGGGCGACGATGCCGGTGCGGGCCTGCCAGTGCCGCGCCTCGTGGCCGAGCGCGGCCGCCAGCCCGGTCTGCTCCAGGGGGGCGGGCCGCAGGTCCCAGACCGACCTCCGCGCCTCGGCGAGCGCCGAGCGCGCCTGGTCGCGGGCGCCGACAACCGCCTGCCGGGCGCGGCCCTCGTCGCGGTCGAGGAAGGCCTCGGCGGCCTCGAGCTGGAGCACGATCCCGGTGAGCTGCTGGGCGAGGGTGTCGTGGATCTCCCGCGCCAGCCGGGTGCGCTCCTCGAGCACGGCGAGCTCGCGCCCCTCGGCGCTGAGCCGGGCGGTGCGCAGCGCCAGGCCGACGAGGTCGCCCACGCCGCGGAGCAGGGTGCGCGTCCGCGCCTCCACCTCGGCCCGCCGGGCGACGAGGGCGAGGGCGCCGAGCGGACCGTCGCCCGTCTCCAGGGGCAGCCCCACCAGCAGGCCGCCGGCCGACGGGCGGGTGATCAGCCGGTGCCCCTCGGCGGCGCGCACCGCCACCGAGCGCAGCTCGGCGTCCAGCCCCGGCGGCAGCGTCCCCCACGCCGCCGCGGCGGTCAACCTGCCGCCCTGGTGCAGCCAGCCGCGCCCGGCGCTCAGCGGGAGCAGGGCGCGCATCGTCTCCAGCGCGTCGCCGAGGATGGCGACGGGGTCGAGCGAGCGGGTGAGCGAGGCGGCGAGGGCATTGAGCGCCACCAGCTCCTCGTTGCGGTCGCGGAGCTGGGTGGTGCGGTCGGCGACCCGGCCCTCGAGCTCGCGCGCGGCGGCGAGGATGGCCTCGCGCGAGGCGTTGATCTCCCGGCGCATGCGCTCGAGCGAGGTCGCCAGCTGCCCCACCTCGTCACCGCCCTGGGGCGGGACCGGCTCGCCGGTGTGCCCATCGCCGAGGCGCTCGGCGGCGACGGTCAGGGCGCGCACCGGGTCGACCAGGCGGCGGGCGAGGATGCGCGCCATCGCGAAGGCGAGCACGCAGAGGAGGACCGCGACGGGCAGGACGTGGACCAGGATCTGGTGCACCCCGGTCTCGATCCCGCGCGCCAGCCCCGCCTGCTCGGGGAGCAGATCGCCCTTGGGGACCACCGTCGCCAGCACCCACTCGACCCCGGGGACGGGGGCGGTGAAGAGCTCTTTGTCCTCGCCGCCGATGCGCACCGGGAGCGCCTGGGGATGCCCGCTGGCCTCGATCGCCGCCAGCCCGTCGCGGAAGGCGGCGCCGGCGGGCAGCCGCAGCGTCCGGCCGACGTCGCCGAACTCGTGGCCGGCGGGATTGCCGCCGGCGAGCAGGCGGTTGCCGCTGCTCAGCAGCAGCGGGTAGGCGTGGGGCTCGCCCGCGGGGTGGAGGTCGAGCAACCCGCTCACGAGCTGGCCGACGCTGACGTCGACCCCGACCCGCAGCCGGCCGCCCATCCCCGCCGGCGACCAGGCGGTGACCCCCAGACCCTGGGTGGGATCGGCGGAGCGGGAGGTGAGATAGGTGTCGGTCCAGCTCACCGAGGGGTCGTTGCTCCGGGCGGCGTCGGGGCGGGCCGGCTCGCCCGCCCAGGCGGCGGGCTCGGTCCGCGCCTCCGCGGCGATGGCGGAGAAGGGGGTGCCGCCGTCGTTGCCGAGCAGCGCGCCGCCGTCGACGGCGAGGTGGTCGAGGGTGGCGCGAACCCCGGGAATGCCCGGGACGGTGCGGACCACGGTGTCGACGGCGTCGGCGACCCAGACGTCCTGGATGACCCCCGGGGCGGTGTGGACCAGGTCCTGCATCTTGCCCAGCAGCCCGCGGCTGGCCTCGGCGTCGCGGGCGGCGACGGCGGGGTCGAAGCCGGAGGCGCCGAGCGGCCGCCCCGCCAGCAGGGTGCTGGCCCCGTCGGACATGTAGTGGACGCCGCGGTACTCGGTGAGCTCGGGGGTGTCCGCACCGGCGGGCGGCCCGGCGGCCTGGCCGGCGAGGTCGCGCAGCGCCCGCAGCGTCGCCTCCACCCGGCGGACCTGGACGCGGAGCGCCTGCGCCTGGTCGCCGACCTGCCGCTGGTGGGCGTCGATCTGGTCCTGGAGGATGCTGCGATTGGTCTCGTCGACGGTGCTGCGGGTCACCGATCCGAGGTCGGCGGCGACCACCGCGGCGAAGATGCCGAGCGGCACCAGGGCGACGGTCAGCATCGCCACCAGCACGCGGTCGCGAAAGCGGCGTGGCGCGGCGCCCCGGCGGGGATGGAGAAGGCGGTCGATCATGGCTGGCGCGGTGTGCCGAGTATATGGGCCCGACGGCGGGCAAAATCATTCTGACGGGTGATGTCGGCGGCCACCGGGGACCTCCAGAATGGCGCCGGCGGGTGGGGAGAGCCGGCCCCCAATTCGTAGTCGGGGCGACAGCCAGGAGGAGTCCATGACACGGACACGGATGCGGCAGCGGTTCACCGTCGCCCTCGGAACCGGCGCGCTGGTGGTGCTCGCCGCCTGCGGGAGCGGCGGAGGCGGGTCCAACCCGACCGGCCAGCCGACCGCCAACAACGCCGTCAACGGCGGCACCCTCACCGTCGGGGTGCTCCAGGAGCCGACCTCGTTCCTGGCGGCGGGCATCGTCGACTCGATGACCTACTCGTACGCGGTCGACGCCCCGGTCACCGAGGGGCTGCTCTGGTACCGCTCGAAGACCGAGACCCAGAACGCGCGGACGCTCGCCGACTTCTGGCGACCCGACCTCGCCACCGAGGTGCCCACCACCGCCAACGGCGACGTCAAGACCTCCGGGTGCAAGAACGTCACCTTCCTCGGCAAGGACCAGACGCCGAAGATGTGCGTCACCTGGAAGCTGCGCGACGGCGTCAAGTGGCACGACGGCACCCAGTTCTCGTCGAAGGACGTCTGTGACACCTTCAACTTCTTCTGGCTGAAGTACCAGGCGAAGCCGCCGACCGCGCTCTCGAGCACCAGCGGCTGGCAGGAGACCATCGGCTGCGACTCCAGCAACGCGCTCCAGGCGGTGGTGAGCTACCGCTCCACCTACGGCGCCTACCTGAGCCAGGCCACCGGGGTCTACGGCATCCTCCCCTCGAAGCTGCTCCAGACCGCCTTCAACGGCGCCGCCGGCGCCGGCACCGACCTGGAGAAGACCCCGCAGACCGTCGATCTGCGGGTGGGCTCGGGCAACACCGACGCCTACGCCGGGACCGACACCCTCGACAAGATGATCGACGGCACCGGCCCGTACGTCTTCCAGAAGTACGAGGCCAACAAGGACATCATCCTGGTCAAGAACAAGAACTACTGGGACAAGAGCCGCCAGCCCCATCTCGACAAGATCATCTACAAGTTCATCTCCGACACCAAGTCGCAGCTCGACCAGGCGGCGGCGGGTGAGATCCAGTTCGGCATGGACTACCGGCTCGCGCTGCTCAACGACCTCAACAACGTCGCCAAGAACGGCAAGCTGCGGGTGGAGACGATCCCCGAGTCCGGCGCCGAGAAGATCGACCTCAACCTCTGCGACAACGCCAAGGGCCTCTGCGGCGACCAGGCCACCAAGAGCCCCTTCACCGCCGACCTCAAGGTGCGCCAGGCGATGATCAAGGCGATCGACCGCCAGACCATCGTCAAGACGATCGCCGCCAACGAGACGGTGGTGCCGCAGGACTCGTGGATCTACCTGGGCGCGGAGTTCATCAAGACGACCCCCGACCAGAACCCGACCACCGCCTACGACCCCGCGGGCGCGCGCAAGCTGCTCGACGACGCGGGCTACAAGCTCAGCCCGGCCTGCCACGGGGGCCTCGGCCGCGCCGACTCCTCGGGGCGGTGCATGGACCTGGGCTTCGTCACCACCTCGGGCAACACCGCCCGCCAGAACGCCCAGATCGCGATCCAGGCGATGCTCCAGGCGGTGGGCATCTACACCAACCTCAGCGACGTCAAGTCGGGCAAGCTCTTCGGCAACTTCGCCGACGGCGGCCTGCTCTACACCCACCAGTTCCAGCTGGCCATGTACACCAACACGATGTCGGCGCCGGCGGAGCCGGACAGCTGGTTCCCGGGCTACCACGCCGACTGCGGCGGGAGCTGCGCCGAGCTCAACCAGATCCCCTCGGCGGCCAACAACGGCAACGGCCAGAACAGCACCGGCGAGGACAATCCCGAGGTCGACTCGCTCTTCAACCAGGCGCGCTCGACGGTCGACCTGAGCCAGCGGACCAAGGCCTACAAGTCGGCCGAGGCGCTGCTGGCCAAGGATCTCCCGGAGATCCCGCTCTATCAGCAGGTCGTGGTGAACAGCGAGACCAGCAGGCTCCACGGCGTGCAGCTGAACGACGTGGTCTGGACCTTCAACATGTACGACTGGTACTGCGACGCGGGGAACTGCCAGGGGTAGGAAGGGCCCGCTCGCCGCGGTCCCGGGGCGCCCGACGAGGGCGCCCCGGGATCACCCGGGATTCGCAAAATTCCGTTGGTATACTCGGCCCGAACCCGGCTGGGGGAGCCGGGTGGCGGGGGGTACCATACAGACGTTCGCGCTCAGGCTCCGAGGGGTTCGCCGAAAGGCATGTGGAAGTACATCGTCAAGCGCCTCCTGCTCGGCGCGCTGACGGTCCTGGTCATCACCTTCGTGGTCTACGGCTTCCTCTGGCTGCTCCCCGAGAAGCCCTACGCGGCGCTGATCAACCGGCCCAACCAGCCGCTCGCCGCCAAGCTGGCGATCATCCACCGCTTCGGCGCCGACCAGCCCTTCTTCCTCCAGTACTGGACCTTCCTCAAGAACGTCCTGAAGCCGCTCTGGTCCTGGTGGGGGTTCCCCCCGCACGCGCCGCAGCCGCCCGACCTCGGCGATTCGATCCTGCTCCACTCCGGGGTCTACGACGCCATCCGGGTGCGCATGCCCGCGACCGCCGAGCTGATGATCAGCTCCTACATCCTCACCCTGCTCATCGCCGTGCCGGTGGGGATCATCAGCGCGGTCAAGCAGTACAGCAAGCTCGACAACACCGTCACCAGCCTCTCCTTCGTGGGGATCTCGCTGCCCAACTACTGGTTCGGCTCGATCCTCATCTTCCTGTTCGCGGTCCTGCCCTACCAGCACGGCATGGGTGAGATCTTCCCGGCGAGCGGACAGCACACCGGGCAGCAGACCGGGCTGCTCGACCTCGCCTGGCACCTGACCCTGCCGGTCATCGTGCTCGCGGTGCAGTCGATCGCCGGCTATGCGCGATTCATCCGCAGCTCGATGCTCGAGACCCTCAACCAGGACTACGTGCGCACCGCGCGCGCCAAGGGGCTGG
This sequence comes from Candidatus Dormiibacterota bacterium, assembly GCA_036269455.1. GTDB lineage: Bacteria > Chloroflexota > Dormibacteria > Aeolococcales > Aeolococcaceae > CF-96. The sequence goes on from DATARS010000048.1 coordinate 5,470, forward strand.
CCAACCGGCGGGTGGTGGTTCGCCATGCCTTCCGCAACTCGCTGCTGCCCTTCATCACCCTGCTGGGGCTCGACATCCCCACCCTGTTCGTCGGCGCGGTGGTCACCGAGTTCGTCTTCAGCTGGCCGGGGATGGGCCAGCTCTTCGTCACCGCCGCCGACGGCAACGACTACTCGGTGCTGCTCGGCATCCTGCTGATCCTCAGCGTGGCGGTGGTGATCTTCAACCTGCTCGCCGACCTCGCCTACACCTGGGCCGATCCGCGGATCAGCTACGAGCGCTCGCGGGCGTGACCACCACCAACACCATCCTCACCCCGGGCGAGGCCGCCGGCGCCGCCGGCGTCGACTTCGAGACGACCAGGGAGATCGGCTACTACCGCCTGGTCTGGCGGCGCTTCTGCGCGCGGCGGGTGGCACTGGTGGGAGCGGTGGTGCTGACCGCCCTCGTGCTCGCCTGCTACGTGGGGCCGCTCTTCCTCCCCGCCGAGAAGGTCGACCTCACCATCCCCAACCTCGCCCCCTTCACCACGATCCATCACCTCCTCGGCACCGACGACACCGGCCGCGACCTGCTGCTGCGCAACCTGACCGGCGGGCGCATCTCGCTCGCGGTGGGCTTCATGGCGATGGTCCTCACCATCTCCATCGCCACCATCCTGGGAGCGCTGAGCGGCTTCTTCGGCGGCATCATCGACAGCGCGGTGACCGCGGTCACCAACGCGGTGCTGAGCATCCCGTCGATCCTGGTCCTGGTGATGTTCGCCAAGTGGCGCGGCCAGAGCGTGGTCACCATCGTGCTCGGCATCGCGCTGATCGCCTGGCCGGCGACGGCGCGCATCGTGCGCTCGGTCATCCTCAGCGTGCGCGAGAAGGAGTTCGTCGAGGCGGCGCGGGCGGTGGGCACGCCGCGGCTGCGGATCATCACCCGCCATCTCATCCCCAACGCGCTGGGACCGATCGTGGTCTCGGCCTCGCTGACCATCGGCGCCGCCATCCTGCTGGAGTCCGCGCTCTCCTTCCTGGGGCTCGGGATCAACCCGCCGACCGCCACCTGGGGGAGCCTGCTCAACGAGGGCCGCGACAAGCTCAGCAACCCGAGCGGCATCTTCTACTCGCTCTGGCCGGGATTCATGATCCTGATCACCGTGCTCAGCTTCAACTACATCGGCGACGCGCTGCGTGACGCCTTCGACCCGCGGGCGCTGGAGCGCTGATGGAGCCGGCACCGCTGCTCTCGGTCGACGGCCTGCGCACCCACTTCTTCACCAACGACGGGACCGTCCGCGCCGTCGACGGCGTCAGCTTCAGCGTTCGCCAGGGCGAGACCCTCGGCCTCGTCGGCGAGTCGGGCTGCGGCAAGAGCATCACCGCGCTCTCGATCATGCGACTGCTCGCGCGGCCGGGGCGCTCGGTCGCGGGCCGGGTGGTGTTCGCCGGGCGCAACCTCCTCGAGCTCCCCGAGGAGGAGATGGAGGACGTCCGCGGCAACGACATCGCGATGATCTTCCAGGAGCCGATGACCTCGCTCAACCCGGTCTTCCGGGTCGGCGACCAGATCGGCGAGGCGCTGCAGCGCCACCTCGGGATCACCAGGGACGACGCCGGCCATCGCGTCGTCGAGCTCTTCGCGACCGTCGGCATCCCCTCGCCGGAGCGGCGGGTGCGCGAGTACCCGCATCAGATGTCGGGCGGCATGCGCCAGCGGGTGATGATCGCCATGGCGCTCGCCTGCAAGCCCAAGCTGCTCATCGCCGACGAGCCCACCACCGCCCTCGACGTCACCATCCAGGCGCAGATCCTCGAGCTCATCAAGGAGCTGAAGCGCACCCAGAACATGGCGGTGATCATGATCACCCACGACCTCGGGGTGATCGCCGAGGTGGCCCAGAACGTCGCCGTGATGTACGCCGGCAGGATCGTCGAGCGCGCCCCCGTCGAGGAGCTCTTCGCCAGCCCGAAGCACCCCTACACCCAGGGGCTGCTGGGCTCGATCCCCTCGCCCGACAAGCTCGGCCGCCGCCTCGACGTCATCCGCGGGGTCGTCCCCCATCCCCTCAACCTGCCGCCGGGCTGCAGCTTCGCGCCCCGCTGCCCGAAGCGGATGGACGTCTGCGACACCGCCTTCCCCGCGCTCGAGAGCACCGCTCCCGCCCAGGACGTCGCCTGCTATCTCTACACCGAGAGGCCGGACGAGGTGCAGCCCGCCACCGAGGGGACACCGGCGTGAGCGAGGTCCTCTACCAGGTCCGCGACCTGCGCAAGTGGTTCCCGCTGCGCTCCGGGCTGCTGCGTCAGACCGTCGCCAACGTGCAGGCGGTCGACGGCATCGGCTTCGACGTCCACCGCGGCGAGACCCTCGGGCTCGTCGGCGAGTCGGGGTGCGGCAAGACCACCACCGGGCGGCTGCTGCTGCGCCTGCTCGAGCCCACCGAGGGCTCGCTGCGCTTCGACGGCGAGGAGCTCACCGAGGCCTCCTACGACCGGATGAAGAAGCTGCGCGCCGAGATGCAGATCATCTTCCAGGACCCCTACGCCTCGCTCAACCCGCGCCTCCCGGTCGGCGACATCATCGGCGAGGGGCTCGCCAACATGGGGATGCGCAGCCGCCGCGAGCGTGAGGAGCGGGTCAGCGACATGCTCGAGCGGGTCGGGCTGCGCAAGTACTACATCAACCGCTATCCCCACGAGTTCAGCGGCGGCCAGCGCCAGCGCATCGGCATCGCCCGGGCCCTGGTGCTGCGGCCGAGCTTCGTCGTCGCCGACGAGCCGGTCTCGGCGCTCGACGTCTCCATCCAGTCCCAGGTGCTCAACCTGCTCAAGGACCTGCAGGAGGAGTTCGGGCTCACCTAC
>DATARS010000049.1:0-24171 GCA_036269455.1 Candidatus Dormiibacterota bacterium
CGGTGGCGCCGGCGAAGATGAGCAGGGGTCCGTCGGGCGCCTCGACGGCGCGGCGCTGGGGCTCGTTGAGGCCCTGGAGGAGATCGGTCGACACGGCTGGGGCTGTCACGGCGACACGGTAGCGCAGCAGCCGAGGCCGCCGGGCGGGGCGGCCTCGGGGGCCGCCCCGTGCCCGGAGCTAGAAATCCATGTCGTCCATGCCGCCCATGCCGCCCATGCCACCCATCCCGCCCATGCCGCCCATGCCGCCCATGCCGTAGTCCTCGACCGGGCTGCCGCCGTGGCCGTGGCCACCGCCGGGCATCTCCAGGGAGGGCTCGGGGATCGGGGCGTCGGCGATGAGCACCTCGGTGGTGAGCACCATGGTGGCGATCGACGCGGCGTTGACCAGGGCGCTGCGGACCACCTTGGTGGGGTCGACGATGCCGCGGGCGACGAGATCGCCGTACTCCAGGGTCTTGGCGTCGAAGCCCTCGTTGCCGGGGAGCTCCGCCACCCTGTTGACCACGACCGCCCCCTCGAGGCCGGCGTTGTCGGCGATCACCCGCAGCGGCGAGCTGAGCGCGGCGCGGACGATGCGGATGCCGGTGAGCTCGTCGCCCTCGGCCTCCAGCGCGGCGACCGCGGCGTCGGCGCGGAGCAGGGCCACACCACCGCCGACGACGATGCCCTCGTCGACCGCGGCCCGGGTGGCGGCGAGCGCGTCCTCGACCCGGGACTTCCGCTCCTTGAGCTCGACCTCGGTGGCGGCGCCGACACGGATCACGGCGACGCCGCCGCTGAGCCGCGCGATGCGCTCCTCGAGCTTCTCCCTGTCCCACTGGGACTCGGTCTCCTCGGCCTGGGCGCGGATTTCCGCGATCCGAGCCTGGATGGCCTCCGGGTCGCCGGCGCCCTCGACGATGGTGGTGGTGTCCTTGGTCACCACCACGCGGCGGGCGCGGCCGAGCATCTCGACGGTCGTCTTGTCGAGCTTGAAGCCGCGGTCCTCGGTGACCACGGTGGCGCCGGTGAGCACGGCGATGTCCTCGAGCATCGCCTTGCGGCGGTCGCCGAAGCCGGGCGCCTTCACCGCGACTGTGGTCATGGTGCCGCGCAGCTTGTTGACGATGAGCGTGGCGAGCGCCTCGCCCTGGACGTCCTCGGCGATGATCAGCAGCGGCCGGCGGGTCTGCACGACGCGCTCGAGCACCGGCAGCAGGTCGGCGACGGTCGATGCCTTGCGGTCGGTGATGAGGATGAAGGGCTCGTCGAGGATGGCCTCCATCTGCTGCTGGTCGGTGACGAAGTGCGCGGAGAGGTAACCGCGGTCGAACTGCATGCCCTCGACCACCTCGACCTCGGTCTCGAGGCCGTGCCCCTCCTCGATCGTGGTGACGCCGTTGGGGCCGATCTTGTCGAAGGCCTCGGCGATCAGGTTGCCGATGGACTCGTCCGAGGCGCTGATCGAGGCGACCCGGCGGATGTCGTCGCTGCCCTTCACCGGGATCGACAGCTGCTTGACGTGCTCGATGGCGGCGTCGACGGCGCGGAGCATGCCCTTGCGCAGCGCCATCGGCTCGGCGCCGGCGGTGAGGTTGCGCAGGCCCTCGTTGATCATCACCGAGGCCAGCACCGTCGCGGTCGTGGTGCCGTCGCCGGCGATGTCGTTGGTCTTGACCGCGACCTCCTTGACCAGCTGGGCGCCCATGTTCGCGTACGGATCACCGAGCTCGATGTCGCGCGCGATGGTCACACCGTCGCTGGTGACGGTCGGGGCCCCGAACTTCTTGTCGAGCAGCACATGGCGGCCGGCGGGTCCGAGGGTGATGGAGACGGTCTGCGCGAGCGCGGCGGCACCGCGTCGCAGGGCGTCACGCGCGTCGACGTTGTAGAGGAGCCGCTTGGGCGTCTCGAAGGCCATGCCTGGTCAGACCTCAGCGAGGGTGGATGACGTCGCCGGGAGGCGCGGCCCGCCGGGACGGACCCGGGGCCGCGCCACCCACCGGCGGGTGCTAGTTCTTCTTGCCGTTGGCGACGATCGCGAGGATGTCCTTCTCCGAGAGGATCAGGTAGTCGACCTCCTCGATCTTCACCTCGCTGCCGGCGTACTTCGCGTAGATCACGCGGTCGCCGACCTTGACGTCGAGCTCGACGCGCTTGCCCGCATGCTCGTTGTAGCGGCCGGTCCCGACCGCCTCCACCACACCCTCCTGGGGCTTCTCCTTGGCGGTGTCGGGGAGCACGATGCCGCTCTTGGTGACCTCCTCGCGCTCGAGGGGCTTCACGACGACACGATCGGCGAGGGGACGAAGATTCACGGCCACTGGTTCCTGACCTCCTCGGGCAGCACTTAGCACTCGTCAGCAGAGACTGCTAACACTCTACCCGAGAGACTGCCAGGGGGGCAAGTTGCAGGGTGCCTCCACGCAGGACCGTGAGGGATCTCACGTTATGTCCTATCAGCGGCAGCCCTGCGATGGTCTCCAGCGACCGGTCGCCGCTCGGGGCCGGGGGCGCGCACCTCAACCCGGCCTCGCGAGGACCGTGCGCGCGGGAGTTCCACATGTCCGTGGTCCACCTCAGCGACCTGGCTCCGTCCGACGAGCCGAGCATGTCCCCCGACGGCCGGTGGGCCTGGGACGGAGGCCAGTGGCGGCCGCTCTTCAGCGCCCAGCCCCCGGTGAGGAAGATCTCCTACGTCCGGGTGGCGGCGGTCAGCCTGGTGATGAGCTTCGCCGGCTGCCTCGGCGCCGTCTACACCTGGGAGATCGTCGTCCTCCAGAACCTGCGGGGACACCTCGGCATCCCGTGATCTCTGAGGCCGATCAGCTCCCGACCACGGCGAGCAGGCGATCGGTCCCGTAGGCGAGCAGGAAGCCGACCAGCAGCCCGACCATGGCGAGGTCGTGGCTCCCCAGCTTGCGCCCGGCGTGCTGCAGCTCGCCGATGACGTAGACGATCGCGCCCGCGGCCAGGGAGAGGAAGAGCACCGACACCGCGACGCTGGTGAACTGGTAGCCGAGCACGGTCCCGACCAGGGTCGGACCGCCGCCGATCAGCCCCAGCGTCCCCAGCAGCCGCCACGACGGGTGCAGGGTCACGATCGGGCCGGTGATGCCGAAGACCTCGGTGATGTTGTGCAGCCCGAAGCCGATCACCAGCACCCAGAGCAGGTTCTGCTGGTAGCTGCCGGCGTGAGCCGCCTGACCGATCGCCAGCCCCTCGGAGAAGTTGTGGAGGCCGATGCCGACCGCGATGAAGAGGGCGACGCGCACCGCCGGGGCCATCGGCTCGCGCCGCGCCCGGGCGGGGGCCGCGGCGGCGACGGTCGCGGCGGCCAGCGCCCCCGGCCCGGTGGGGAGCGGCGGCTTGCGGCGGCGCAGCGCCAGGCGCTCGAAGACGACGAGGCTGAGCAGCCCGATCGCGAGCCCGGCGGCGAGGAGCAGGCCGTAGCCGATGCCGCGGGCGCGGTTCTCGGCCAGTGCGGTGTCCACCTGCTCGGTGGCGTTCTTGACGATGTCGAAGAAGAGGAAGAGCAGCACGCCGACCGAGGCGGAGTTGAGCATCGCCACCAGCGACCTGGGCGGACGGCTGCGGGCCACCGGCAGCCCCAGGAAGATGGTGAACCCGGCGATGGCGCCGAGCCCGGCGGTGGCGGCGAATCCCATGAGGTTAGGCTAGCCTAATCGCACCAGGGGCGTCCAGCCTCAGGACGGGCTAACCCCTGGCTTCAGGCGTAGTCTTCGAGGGCGGGGTCGACGCCGAAGCCGCACTCGTCGCCGAGGCGCTGCAGGCGGTGCCAGCCGGCGGCGCCGATCATCGCCGCGTTGTCGGTGCAGAGCGCCATCGGCGGCACCACCAGGGTCAGCCCGCGGAGCCGGTCGGCGACCGCGCCGCGGAGCGCCCGGTTGGCCGCGACCCCCCCGACCACGGCGACGCGGCCGGCACCGGTCCGCTCGACCGCCGCCTCGAGCTGGTCGACGAGCTGGTCGACGGCCGCCGCCTGGAAGGAGGCGGCGAGCGAGGCGACCACCGACGGGTCGGCCGGGGTGCCGCGCTCGGTCAGCGCCCCCGCCCCGAGATCGCGGACGGCGTAGCGCACGGCGGTCTTCAGCCCGCTGTAGGAGAAGGCGCCCTCGAGCCGGGTGCGGGGCAGGGGGAAGCGCGAGGGATCGCCGTCGCGCGCGGCCCGCTCCACCGCGGGGCCGCCGGGATAGGGCAGGCCGAGCATCCGCGCCACCTTGTCGAAGGCCTCGCCGACGGCGTCGTCGCGGGTCCCGGCGAGACGGTCGGCGGCGCCGTGGTCGCGGAGGAGCACGCACTCGGTGTGGCCGCCGCTCGCGACCAGGGCGAGGTAGGGGGGCTCGAGCGCGGCATCGGCGAGCCAGGCGCTGTAGACGTGGCCGGCGAGGTGGGACACCCCGACCACCGGCAGCCCCCGCGCCAGCGCCGCCGCCTGCGCAAAGGCCGCACCGACCACCAGGCAGCCGATCAGTCCCGGCCCCCGGGTGACGCTGATCGCCTCGACGTCGTCCCATCCCCCCGGGAGCGCCGCCAGCGCGGCGTCGACGGTGGGCCCGATCGTCTCCAGGTGGGCGCGGGCGGCGAGCTCGGGCACCACCCCGCCGTGGGGGGCGTGGAGCTCGATCTGGGAGGCGACCACCGAGGAGACGATCTCCCGCCCGTCGCGGAGGATGGCGGCCGCGGTCTCGTCGCAGCTGGTCTCGATGGCGAGGAGGTTCAGGGCTCTAGCTCTGGGGGTAGTCGGGAAGGGGCACGCCGCTGAGCCCGGACACGTTGACGGTCTCCAGCATCTGCACGAAGTTCCGCTTGAACGCGGGGGAGTGGATGCTGTCGCTCCACATGATGATCGCGTCCTCGCCGTTGTCGGTGTAGTAGCCGCGGCGGCGGCCGATCACCTTGAAGCCGAAGGCCTCGTACAGCCGGATGGCATGGTCGTTGGAGTTGCGCACCTCGAGGGTGATCCAGCGCGCCCCGAGCACGTAGGCCCGCTGCACCAGGGCGGCGAAGAGCGCCCGGCCGAGGCCGCGGTGCTGGTCGCGGGCTCGCACCCCGATGGTGGTGACGTGGGCCTCGTCGCCGACCTTCCAGAGCCCGCCGTAGCCGACCAGCTCGCCTTCGCGCCGGAGCACCAGGTACGAGGCCTGGCGGTTCTGGGAGAGCTCGCGGTGGTAGGCGTTCTTCGGCCAGGGGGTGAGGAAGATCTCGCGCTCGATCGCCTGGACGTGCGGGATGTCCTCCTCGCGCATACGCTCGATGGCCAGACCGGGGAGGACCTGCATCTGCTCGCTGAATTCAGACGGACACCCTGCCGCCACTATACCCGGCAAATCTGCTCCGGACCCCCTGCATCGACATATTGCGCACGCAGTCCGGCGGAGGGCAGCGGCGGCCCCGACAGTGCCCGCCAGGCGGCTGCGGCGAGGGCCCGCACCGGGTCGCCGGTGAGCGCGCCCGCCGGCGGCGGGTCGTCGAGGCTGACCGTGACCGTCCCCTCCGGGAGGCGCAGCTCGCCGAGGCGGGCGCGGCGGACCGGCTCCAGCGCCCTCCAGGCGCCGTCCTCGCGGCGGTGGCGGGCGAGGTGGACGTTGCCGCGACCGGCGCCGGCGAGGGCGACGACCTCGGTGGCCTCCGGGGGCGCCGCCCAGGCGACCATCTCGAGCGCGCCAGTGCCGTGGAGGGGGATGGCGAGCGCCTGGGCGACGCCGAGCGCCGCCGCCATGCCGGCGCGCAGGCCGGTGTACGACCCCGGACCGGTGACCGCGACGACCGCGTCGGGGGCGGGGCGGAGCAGCTCGCGGAGCAGCGCCGGAAGGGCGGTGTCGAGCGCCACCTCGGACACCACCCGGCCGCCGAGCACGGCCCCGCCCTCGCCGGCGACGGCGACGACCAGGCGGCGCCGCGCCGAGCTGTCGATCGCCAGCACCCTCACCGTGCACCCCTTCCCGCGGCGGCGAAGGCGTCGACGAGGCGCGGCGGCGCTCCCGGGTCGAGGGCGATCTCACGGCGGCGCACCCCCCGCTCCTCGAGGGTGAGGTGGACCGGATCGAGGGCGGCGAGGTCGCCGAGCTCGGCCCACTCGATGGCCACGGCGCCGTCGTCGAGCAGCCAGTCGAGGTCGAGCCCGCGCAGGTCGGCGCCCTCACCGAGCCGGTAGAGGTCGAGGTGGTGGAGGGTGAGCCGGCCGCCGCGGTAGACGTGGTGGAGGACGAAGGTCGGGCTGCGCACCAGCTCCGGACGCACGCCGAGCCCGCTGGCGAGGCCGCGGACCAGCCGGGTCTTGCCCGCGCCGAGGTCGCCGTGGAGGGCGAGCAGGTCGCCCGCCTGCAGGGCTCGGCCGAGCCCGGCGCCGACCGCCTCGGTCTCGGCGTCGCCGTCGGTGATGCGCCGCGGCCAGTCGGCGGCGGGACGGGGCGGGCTGCTCATGCGAAGTGGCGGGACTGTACCGGCGGCGCGGGCCGCGGCGCGCCGTCCTCGAGGAGGGTCAGCCCCCCGCCCTCGAGGAGCATCCCCACCGGGGTCAGCGGCGCGAGCTCGGCCGGCCAGTCGGCGGCGATCCGCTCGAGCAGGTGCGCGGGGGCGGCGACGAGCAGCTCGAAGTCCTCGCCCCCGCCGGCGGCGAGCTCCTGCCAGGCGTCGGGAAAGGCGGCGCGGAGGCCGGGGGCGAGGGGCAGCCGCTCGAGGCGCAGCTCGGCGCGGCAGCCGCTCGCCGCCGCGGTCCGCCCCGCGTCGACGAGCAGGCCGTCGCTGAGGTCGCCGGCGCAGCGCACCCCGAGCGCCGCCAGCCGCCGCCCCTCGGCGAGCCGCGCCCGGGGGCGCAGCTGGGCGTCGAGCCAGGCGTCGACGTGCTCGGCGGCCGCCCCGTCGGGCGCCCCGCGGAGGAGGGTGCGCAGTCCGGCGGCGGCGCCGCCGAGGGTGCCGGTGACGGCGAGGACGTCGCCCACCCGCCCGCCGGCACGGCGCAGCACGCGACCCGGTTCGACCGACCCCCCGGCGCAGACGTCGACGACCAGCGGCCCGCGGATGCCGCTAAGGTCGCCACCGACCAGCCGGCACCCCGCCCGCTCCCCCGCCTCGCGCAGCCCCAGGGCGAGGGCGAGCACGTCGTCGAGCACCGTCGCCGCCGGGGCGCAGAGGGTCGCCGTGCACCACGCCGGGGTCGCGCCCATCGCCGCCAGGTCGCTGAGCGCCACCTCCATGCAGCGGCGGCCGAGCTCGTGGGGGGTGATCCAGTCGCGGCGGAAGTCCTCGCCCTCGACGAGCGCGTCCTGGGTGATCACCACCGCGCGGTGGGGCGGCGGCTGCCAGACCGCCGCGTCGTCGCCGGGGCCGATGAGGACGCCGCCGGTCATCGGCGCCGGCCCGCCGCCGACCAGGCGCGCGAGCACCTCCCCCTCCCCCACCTCGGCGAGGGTCGTCCCCGGGTCGTCGAAGCGGCGCCCGCGCAGCGCGGCGGTCAGGAGCCGACCACGCCCGGACGCGGGCTCGAGGCCACCGCCTCGAGGCTGATCGACGCCCGGCCGGCGAGGTGGGCGCGGCGGCCGGCGACGACCGCCTCGGCGAAGGCCCGGGCCATCTCCGGCGGATTCTGGGCGCGGGCGATCGCCGTGTTCACCAGCACCGCGGCGGCGCCCCACTCGAGGCAGCGCGCCGCCTCGCTCGGCACCCCCAGCCCGGCGTCGACGACCACCGGCACGCTCACCCGCTCGATGATCAGCTGCAGGTTCAGCGGGTTCTGGATCCCCAGGGTGGTGCCGATCGGCGCCGCCCCGGGCATCACCGCCGCCGCCCCCGCCTCCTCGAGGCGCATGGCGAGGACGACGTCGTCGCTGCAGTAGGGGAGCACCGTGAACCCCTCGGCGGCGAGGATCCGGGTGGCCTCGAGGGTCGCCGCCGGGTCGGGGAGGAGGGTGCGCTCGTCGCCGATCACCTCCACCTTGATGAGGTCGCTGAGGCTCGCCGCCCGGGCCAGGTGGGCGAGGCGCACCGCCTGGTCGACGGTGGTCGCGCCGGCGGTGTTGGGGAGCAGGGTGTGGCCGGCGAGGTCGATGCCGGCGAGCTCGTTGCGGCCGCCCTCGAGGGCGAGCCGGCGGATCGCCAGGGTGATCATCTGCGGGCGCGCCGCCTCGAGGCAGGCGCGGAGCACGGCGTCGGAGGGGAAGCGGCCGGTGCCGTGGATGAGCCGGCTCTCGAGCACGACGCCGCCGATCTGGAGCGGGTCGGCGGCGGGGGTGGTCACGGTCATGTCGGCACCTCTCTCTGGTCCTGTGGCGGCCTGGTCTGGGCTTGGGGCGCTGACGCGCCCGGGGACTCCCCCCTGCCGCCGCCGACGAGCTGGACGATCTCGACCTCGTCGCCGGCGCCGAGCACCGCGCCCTCGTAGTCGCCGGCGCGCAGGATGCGGCGGTTGTGCTCGACGACGACCCGCCGCTGCTCGACGCCGAGGCGCTCGAGCAGGGCGGCGAGGGTGCTGCCCGGCTCGACCTCGGCGGGGTCGCCGTTCAGGGTGATGGGGATGCTCACGCCGCCACCCCCGCGCGGATCGCGTCGTGCAGCCGGCGCGCGGCGGCGACCGGGTCGGCGGCGGCAGTCACCGCCCGCACCACCGCGACCGCCGCCGCACCGGCGGCGAGCACCTCGGCGACGTTGCCGGCGTCGACGCCGCCGATCGCGACCCACGGGATGCGCAGCCGGGCGGCGGCGACCGCGCTCACCAGCTCCAGCCCCACCGCGGGGCGGCCGGGCTTGGTCGGGGTGGCCCACACCGGCCCGACGCCGATGTAGTCGGCGCCCTCGGACTCGGCGGCGAGCGCCTGGGCGAGCGAGTGGGTCGACCGGCCGAGCAGCCCCTGCGGCCAGATCCGCCGGGCGGCGGCGAGGGGAAGGTCGTCCTGGCCGAGGTGGACGCCGTCGGCGCCGGCGGCGAGGGCGATGTCGATCCGGTCGTTGACCACCAGCAGGGTGGGGCCGCCCTCGGGGACCAGCGTGCGGCAGCGCTCGGCGAGGCGGAGCACCAGCCGCGCGTCCTCGCCCTTGCGGCGCAGCTGCACCGCCTCGGCGCCGGCCTCACAGGCGGCGCCGACCGTCGCCAGCACCCGCTCCGGCGGATCCTCCGCCGCGGTGACGACATAGAGGCGCACCCGGGCCAGCCGCGCGATCGACATGCTCATCCTCTGGGCGCTGACGCGCCCAATCGTCGGGGGGCCTCCTCGAGGCCATCATCGCTGCGCGATGACAGCCTTCCCCCTGGCGAGGATACGGAGTTTGCCGTGACCGGGGCGCCCGCTCAGAAGGTGTAGCGCACCTCGCGTCGGTGGAGCGGCTGCGCGCAGGCGCCGCAGCGGAGCTCCGGGTCGAGCTCCGCCCCACAGGCCTGGTGGGTGACGCGCACCGGCGGGCCGTCGGGGGTCGCCATCCAGCGGTTCGCCCACCGCGCCACCAGGATCATCACCGGGAAGAACGCCAGCCCCTTGTCGGTGAGCCGGTACTCGGGCTGGGCGGCGCGCCCGGCCGGCGGAGTGCGGCGCATCACCCCGAGGTCGAGCATGGTGCGCAGCCGGCGCGACAGCTGGGTCGGGGGGATGCCAAGCTCGCGCTCGAAGTCGCCGAAGCGGCGGGTCCGCAGGAAGGCGGCGGCGAGCATCACCGTGCACCAGCGGTCGGCGAGCAGCACCATGCTCTCGGTGAAGGGCAGCGGCGGACCATGCGGCTCGCCGCCGTTGACCGAGCGGCGCCACACCCGCGGCTGGGCGTTGCGCCGGACCGGCGCGCCGGGGGCGCGCTCGGCGACGGTGTCGCGGGCGCCGACGATGGCGCCGCAGGCCGCGCAGGCGAGCTCGGGCTCGGTGCGGCGGCCGCAGCCGTCGTGGACCAGCGCGGGGAGGATCTCGGCGCCACCGTGCACCCAGCGCCGCTCCCAGGTCCAGATGGCGACGAGCAGCGACCAGAGGTCGAGCCCGGCCTCGGTGAGCACGTACTCGTGGCGCTCCGGAACGGTGCTGTAGGGGACCCTCTGGAGCACACCGGCGTCGACCAGGTCGCGCAGCCGCCGCGCCAGCACCGGGTCGGAGATGCCCAGCGCCTCACGCCAGGCGCCGAAGCGCCGGCTGCGGAGCACGAAGGCGTCCCGCAGGATGAGGAGCGTCCAGCGATCACCGAGCACGCCCATCGCGCGCCCGATGGAGCTGGCGGACTGCACCCGCATCGTCGCCCCACACTACATCGGCGCACCGCGGACGGCCGTCCTACAGATGCAGCTCCACACGGGTGCCGTCGGCGGCGCACTCCAACCGGGCGCCGGCGACCGCGGCGCGCACCCGGGAGCGCACCAGCCAGGGCGGCTCACCGGCGGGGGGGAGCCCGCCGCCGGAGGTGGCGATGCGGAGCATGAGCCCGCCGCCGCCGACGGCGTCGACCGCCACCGCAACCTCGGTCCCCGGGACGGTGGCGAGGTGGCGCAGGCACTCCTCGACCACGGCGAAGACCGCGGTGGCGGCGCGCGGGTCGATCGCCTCCGGTCCCGACCAGGCGACGGTGGTGCGGAGCTGGGCGCCGAGGGTCTCGGCGGCGCGCCGCAGCGCCGCGGGCAGGGACTCGTCGGCACGCGGGCGCAGGTCGGCGGCGCGCGCCTGCTGGCGGATCCCGTCGGCTGCACCGGTCAGCCGCCGGCCCACCTCGAAGAGGCCGACGGCGGCGCGCTCGGGCTCGCGGAGCGACTCGCGGCGCACCACCTCGAGGTCGAGGACGGCGCCGGCGAGCGCCTCGCCGGTGAGCTCGAAGAGGTCGGCGATGAGCCGGGCGCGCTCCTCGACGGCGCCGTCGAGGAGCCGCACCGCGAGCACGTCGTCGACCAGCGGGGGCGGCGCCGGCGGCGGCGCCGGCTCCGGCTCGGGCGAAGGGGGCACGGCCACGGCCGCGGCCGCGACCGCCTCCGCCCAGCCCTCGAGCTGCTGGCGCTGCAGCTCCACGAGGGCGAGCAGGGCGCGGTCGGCGGCGATCGCCTCGCGCACCCGCGCCTGGCTCTCGGCGACCTCGGTGATCTCCTCGGGACGGAGCCGCTCGAGGTTGCGGATGACGTGCCCCCACTCCGCGGCGAGCCGCTCGAGCTCGGCGGCGTTGGCCTCGACCCGCCCGGCCAGCACCCCGGCGGCGGCGGACAGCCACTCCAGGTAGGGAGCGGGGGATTCGCCGGGCTCGGGCGGTGAGCCGAGCTCGGCGGGGAGTGCGGGGGCGCGCTGCTCCCGTCCCGAGGCCCCCAGCAGGCTCACCTCCCGCGGCATCGCCCCGGCGGGCGTCACACGAGGATCCGTGGCACCCGGGCGGAGACGGCGCAGAGCACCTCGTAGGCAACGGTGCCGCCGGCCTCGCCCACCTCGTCGGCCCCGAGCTGGGAGCCGTTGCGTCCGCCGATGACGATGGCCTCGTCGCCGGGGCCGGCGCCGTCGACGGCGGAGATGTCGACGCTGATCATGTCCATGCTCACCCGTCCGACGATGGGGCAGCGCACCCCCGCGATCACCACGTGCCCATGGTTCGACTGGGAGCGATGCACCCCGTCGGCGTATCCCGCGGCCACCGTCGCCAGCCGGGTGTCGCGGGTCGCGGTCCAGGTGCGACCGTAGCCGACCGTGTCGCCGGCGCGCACCGTCTTCACCTGGGTGATGCACGCCGCGAGGGTGAGCGCGGGGCGCAGCTCCACCACCCCGGAGCTCTCCGGCGGCGCGTAGCCGTAGAGCGCGATCCCGGGCCGCACCAGGTCGTGGTGCATCTCCGGGAAGCGCAGCGTCGCGGCGCTGTTCGAGCAGTGGACCAGCACGTCGGGGTCGACGTCGCACGCCGCCTCGATCACCGGGAGGAAGCGGTCGTGCTGGGTGAGGGTGAAGTCGGGATCCTCGGCGTCGGCGTCGGCGAAGTGGGTGAACACCCCGGCGAGGCGCAGGTGCGGCGAGGCGGCGCGGATGGCGCGCAGCTGGGCGTGCACCTCGTCGATCGGGGCGCCGAGCCGGCTCATGCCGCTGTCGACCTTGAGGTGGACGCGGGCGGGCCGGCCCGTGGCGCGCGCCCGGGTGGCCAGCGCCTCGACCTCGGCGAGGTCGTAGACGGTGATGTCGACGCCCGCGGCGATGAGCGCGCGGTGTGACGACGCCGGGCTCCAGCCGACGATGAGCATCGGCGCCTCGATGCCGGCGCCGCGCAGCTGCATCGCCTCCTCGGGCGATGACACCCCCAGCCAGCGCGCCCCGCCGGCGAGCATGCAGCGGCTGGCGAGGACCGCACCGTGGCCGTAGCCGTTGGCCTTGACCATCGCCATCACCGCGACCTCGGGGCCGGCGTGGGCGGCGAGCGCGGCGGCGTTGGCGGCGAGCGCGGCGGCGTCGATCTCCGCCCACTTCACCGGCCGCCCCTCGATCGGGCTCGGCCAGGCGGTGAGGTCGCCGCAGAGGTCGAAGCGGTCGGCGATCATGCCGCGGCCGCCGCCAGCGCCCGGCGCAGCCGCTCCTGGGCGGCGGGGAGGGCGTCGAGGACGTCGCTGGCGAGGGCGCCGGCGCGGCCGCGGGTGGCCTCGACCGCGGCGCCCGCCTCGGCGTGCACGGTGACCCCGGCGACGGCGGCGTCGAAGGGCTCGAGCCCGCCGGCGAGCATCGCCCCGATCAGCCCGGCGAGGACGTCGCCGGTGCCCCCGCTGGCGAGGGCCACGACCCGGTGCCCGTCGACGGCGAGCCGGCCGTCGGGCGCGGCGATCACCGTCCGCGCGCCCTTGAGCACCAGCACCACGCCGTGCTCGGCGGCGTAGCGGCGGGCGATCGCCTCGCGGTCGGCCTGGACCTCGCGCGCCGAGGTGCCGAGCAGCCGGCCCATCTCGGCGGGATGAGGGGTGAGCACCAGCGGCTGCCCCGAGCGGCGCCAGTCGACGTGCCGCGCCGCGGCGATGTTGAGCCCGTCGGCATCGACCACCGTGGGGCACGGCAACCGCTCGAGCAGCGCCGCCAGCGCGGTGACGGTGCGCGGCGCCTGGCCGAGGCCGCAGCCGGCCACCAGCACGTCACTGGCGGGCAGGTGGTCGCGCTCCAGGACCACCACGGAATCCTCCCCCACCGTCCCCGCGCCGCCGTCGGGCAGCCCGTGGGTCATCACCTCGGTGCACTTCACCGCGATGATGGCGAAGAGGCTCTGGGGGACGCAGAGACGGACCCGGCCGGCGCCCCCCCGGGCGGCGCCGGTCCCCGCCAGGTAGGCGGCGCCGCTGAAGCCGTGGGCGCCGGCGAGCACGGTGACGGTGCCGAAGTCGCCCTTGTGGGCGTCGGGCGAGCGCGGAGGCAGCCGCAGCCCGGCGGGCGCGGGCAGCGAGGGCGGCTGGTCGAGCGGGTCGGACCCCGGCGGGGCGGCGACCGCCACCGCGACAACCAGGTCGCCCTCGTTGCTGATCGAGACCGCCGCCGCGGCGCCACCCGGCAGCCGGAGCATGGGCGCGCCGTGCTCGTCATAGGCGACCTCGACGTCGCGGAAGGCGGGCAGCGGCGAGCGCCGTGGCCCCAGCCCGCCCGAGCCGGCCAGCTTGCGCACCGCCTCCTTGGCGGCCCAGCGCGAGGCCCAGCGCCGTGGTGAGCGCTCGCAGTCCCGGATCTCCGCGTCGGTGTAGGCCCGTCGGGCCAGGCCGGGGTTGCGCTCCACCGCGGTGCGGAGCCGGGTCACCGAGGCGACGTCGATCCCGACCGGGGGCGGCGCGGCGGGGGCGGGCATGCCGTCGTCCCCCCTACTCCACCGTGACGGACTTGGCGAGGTTGCGCGGCTGGTCGACGTCGCAGCCGCGCTGCACCGCGATGTGGTACGCGAGCAGCTGCAGCGGCACCACGTTGACGAGCGGCGAGAGCAGCTCCTCGCAGGCGGGCACCTCGATGACCTCACGGGCGAGGTCGCCGTCGAAGGGGTTCTCCCCCTCGGTGACCAGGGCGATCACCGGCGCCTCGCGGGTGCGCACCTCCTCGATGTTGCTCACCGTCTTGGCCAGGGTGCGCGCCCTCGTCGCGATCGCCACCACCGGCACCTCGGGGTCGAGCAGCGCGATCGGCCCGTGCTTCAGCTCGCCCGCCGCATAGCCCTCGGCGTGGACGTAGCTGACCTCCTTCAGCTTGAGCGCGCCCTCGAGCGCGACCGGGAAGTTGATGCCGCGGCCGATGTACATGGCGTTGCGCGCGTGGGCGTACCGGCCCGCCATGTGCACGATCTGGGGCTCGACCGCCAGCGCGCGGGCGAGCAGGTCGGGCATGGTGAGCAGCTGCTCGGCAAGCTCGCGGTGGTGGTCGACGCTGAGCTCGCCCCGGCTGTCGGCGAGATGGAGGGCGAGGAGCATCCCGCAGGCCATCTGGGCGACGAAGGTCTTGGTCGCCGCCACCCCGATCTCGGGGCCGGCCTGCATGTGGATCACCCCGTCGGCCTCGAGGGCGAGCGCGCTCCCCACCACGTTGGTGATCGCCACCACCGTGGCGCCGCGCCGCTGGGCCTCGCGCACCGCGGCCAGGGTGTCGGCGGTCTCGCCCGACTGGCTGATCGCGACCACGAGCGAGCGCTGGTTCACGAGCGGCTCGCGGTACCGGAACTCGCTGGCGGGCTCGACGTCGACGCGCAGCCGTGCCAGCCGCTCGATCGCGTACTTGGTGACCAGACCGGCGATCCAGGCGGTGCCGCAGGCGACCACGGTGACGCTCTCGAAGGCGGCGAGCCGCTCCTCGGGGATGCCGAGCTCGGGCAGGGTGACCAGCCCGGTCTCGCTGACCCGGTCGCGCAGCGCCGCGCGCAGGGCCTGTGGCTGCTCGTGGATCTCCTTGAGCATGAAGTGCGGGTACCCGCCCTTCTGCGCCTGCTCGGCGTCCCAGTCGACGGTGATCACCCGCGGCTCGACGGCGGTGCCGTCGATGCTGCTCACCCGCACGTCGCCGCGGTGGGCGGTGACCACCTCGCCCTCGCCGAGCAGCAGGACGCGCTTGGTGTAGGGGATGAGCGCGGTGATGTCGCTGCTCACGAAGGTCTCGCCCTCGCCGAGTCCGACGACCAGCGGGGCGTTGAGCCGGGCCCCGACGATGAGGTCGGGCTCGTCGGCGGAGAACACCACCAGGGCGTACGCCCCCTGCACCCGGCGCAGCGCGCCGCGCACCGCCGCGGCGAGGTCGCCGCGGTACAGCTCCTCGATGAGGTGCGGCAGCACCTCGGTGTCGGTGTCGCTCAGGAACTCGTGGCCGCGCGCGAGGAGCTCGGCGCGCAGCTCGCGGAAGTTCTCGATGATCCCGTTGTGGATGAGGTGGATCACCCCCGTGCAGTCGCGATGGGGGTGGGCGTTGACCTCGGTCGGCCGGCCGTGGGTGGCCCAGCGGGTGTGCCCGATGCCGACCCGGCCGGCGATGTCACCGTTCTCCTCGAGGCGGCGCGCCAGGGCCTCGACCTTGCGCTCGCTCTTGACCACCGTGGAGTGGGGACGGTGCGGATCGAGCACCGCGATGCCCGCGGAGTCGTAGCCGCGGTACTCCAGCCGCCGGAGGCTCTCGAGGAGCACACCGATGGCCGGACGGGGTCCGGTGTACCCGATGATTCCACACATGACGCACTTCCGCGAACGGGGAGGGCCGGAGGCAGGTTACGGGGTGGGCCCGGGGCAGGCGGTTCCCAGGGCGGCGCGCTGACAGGTCGACGACGAGCTGCTCGACGACGTCGAGCGCGATGCCGGGCTGGGCGCCGACGTCGGGGGGGTGGGTGTCACCACCGCCTCGGGAAGAGCGCTGACCGAGACGTGGACGTTCACGGTGATCTGCTGGACCAGCTGCGTCGTGACCAGCTGAAACATCAGCCCCGATGGCGCGTCGAGGGTGATCTGGAAGATGTGGTCACCGGTGAGACCGGAGATGTTGATCTGCGTGGTCGGGATCTGCTGGACGCCGTTGAGCAGGTTCTCCGCGCCCTTGATCGTCACCGTCGGGGGGTCGGCGGACACGCCGGTGAGACGGTAGTTGGGCGCCACCGATCCGATCAGCTGCGGCAGGATCGTCGACACCAGCGTCCCCGCCACCGGCTCGATCACGATGGACACCTTCACCGTTGCCGGGCTGACGGTGACGTCGGTCAGTGGTCGACCAGGGCTGCGGCGATCGATGACCATCACCGGCAGCCCGTCCTGGGTCAGAGGGTTGGTCCGGCTCCCGAAGTTGAAGTCGACGACGGCCACGGCGATGCCGATCTCACGACTTGGCCCGATCAGCTGGACATGGTCTGGGACGGAGGTCAGCCTGGTGATCTCGAACCCGACCTGTGTCTTGCTCGGGTTGATGACCAGGGGCACGGAGGTGCTCGCCTGCTTGTCGACGTCTGCCGTGACCGTGTTGGGGACGTCGCCGAGGTCGACGTTCGGATCGGTGTTGACCACGGTGAGGGGCAGCTGCTGCACGCCGACATTTTTGATGGCGTCGAAGTTGGGGGTGGCCCGGATGCTCGAGTTCTGGAAGTTGTCGACGTGCTCCTTCGTCCCGGTGATGCGCACGGCGATGTCCGCAATCGGATGCGCCAGGACGAAGCTTCCCGGCAGCTGCTGGGAGTCCTGCTGCACGTGGACGAGGATCTGCCGGGAGTCCGGGGGGTTGGCCGCATAGACGACCACCACCCACGAGGCCAGCGCCAGCAGGATCGCCAGGACCTTGACCCGAAGGTTGCGGGCGACCCAGGCGGGGGGCTGCCAGTCCTTCAGGAATCCCTTGTCACGGAACCTGTTCATCGGCGTGTCGCCTTCACCCCGGAGCTGCGGAGGAACGGACGGGGAATGGGCACCCGGCTGGCGCCCGGCGTGCCGCCGAGCAGGGTGACCAGCATGTCGCGGAGCTTGGCCTGGTCGAGGCCGCGATAGACCTTGGCCTGGTGGGCCACGCTGATCAGCCCGGTCTCCTCGCTGACGATCACCACCACCGCGTCGCTCTGCAGGGTCAGCCCCAGCGCCGCCCGGTGGCGGGTGCCCATCCGACCGACCCCTGGGATGGTATCGGCGAGGGGCAGCACGCAGCCGGCGGCGACGATCCGCTCGTCGCGGACGATCACCGCGCCGTCGTGCAGCGGCGAGTTGGGGAAGAAGAGCGTGGCGATCATCTCGGCGGTGGTCTCGCCGTCGATGCGCACCCCGGTGGCGGCGACGTTCTCCAGGCCGGTGCCGCGCTCGAAGACGATCAGGGCACCGGTGCGCCGCTCGCTCAGCGACCCGGCGGCGCGGATCACCTCGTCGACGAGCCGGATGATGCTGGCTCCGCCCTGGTGGGGCAGGATGGCGCGCACCGGGGCGAGCCGGCCGACCTGGTCAAGGGCGCGGCGCAGCTCGGGCTGGAAGAGGACGACGGCGGCGATGAGGATCGCCTGTCCGCCGTTGGCGAAGACGTACTGCAGCAGCCGCAGGTGGAGCGCGGTGGCGAACAGGTCGACGATCAGCAGGACCACCAGGCCGACGAGCAGCTGGGCCGCCTGGGTGCCGCGCACCAGCTTGAGCAGCTGGTAGAGGATGAGCGCGACGATGACCACGTCGAGGACATCCCGCCATCCGACGTTGCCGAGGAAGACGCGGAGGTCCTCGACGGCGTGGCTCACGGCGCGCCCCCCGCATGCACGAGCGCGAGCAGCGCCTGCTGCACCCACATGCGGTTCTCGGCCTGGTCGAAGACGATCGATTGGGGTCCGTCGAGCACGGAGTCGGTGATCTCCTCTCCGCGGTGGGCGGGGAGGCAGTGCATCACCCGCGCGCCGGGCGCCGCCCGGGCGACGAGCGCGTCGTTGACCTGGAGGTGGGCGAAGTCCTCGCGGCGGCGCTGCTGCTCGGCCTCCTGGCCCATGCTCGTCCAGACGTCGGTGTAGATGATCGCGGCGCCGTCGAGCACCGGATCGGGGTCGTTGGAGAGCAGGAACCCGGTGTCGCCGCCGCGCAGCGTCGCCGCCGTCTCCAGGATCGCCCCCGGGGGCTCGTAACCCGGCGGGCAGACCATGCGGAAGTCGATGCCGCAGATGGCGGCGGCGTAGAGCCACGAGGTGCAGACGTTGTTGCCGTCGCCGACGTAGGCGACGGGGACGCCTCGCAGCCCGCCGGTGGCCTCCTGCACGGTGAGCAGGTCGGCGAGAACCTGGCATGGGTGCTCACGATCGGTCATCGCGTTCACCACCGGCGCGTGGGCGTTCGCGGCCATGCGCACCAGGTCGCGGTGCGAGCTGAGCCGGGCGACGATTCCGTCGAGATAGCGGTCGAGGATGCGGCTGACGTCGGCCACCGACTCGCGTTCTCCCATCTGGATCTCCTGGGAGAAGATCGGGATGGGGTGGCCGCCGAGGCGGTGGATGGCGACCTCGAAGCTCACCCGGGTGCGGTTGCTCGGCCGCTGGAAGATCATCGCCACGCAGCGCCCCTCGAGCGGGCGTCCCAGGTGCGCGCCGCCCTTCGCCCGCGCGCCCGCATCGAGAACGGCCTCGATGTCGGCGTGGCTGAGATCAGCGATGCTGAGCAGGTCGCGGCCCGAGAGAGCGGTGTACATGATGTGCGGACGAGTATATGGATGCTCGGTCTCCGCGGCCCGCCGCCACCGCATCTCGACCGACGGGGCGGTCGGTCCGGTGACTGCGCTACCGTGCCGCCCGTGAGAGTCGCCGTGCTCGTCGCCGGGGGGCTGGTCGAGACCCTCCAGGCGGCGCCCCTGCTGGGAACGCTGCGGGTCGCGGACCCCACCTCCACCATCACCCTGCTGGCGCCGCCGCCGGTCGAGCAGGTCTCCACCGGGCTTCCGGGGATGGACGAGATCGTCACCCTGACCGCGCTCCGCTCGGGAGCGTCGCGCCCGGACCAGTGGGCCGCCGCTCTGCTGGCGCTGCGCCGCCGCCGCCTCGACGCCGTCCTGCTCTGCAGCACCCGTCCCCAGGACCGGGTCCTCGCCTACCTCTCCGGCGTCGCCCGCCGCGCCGGCCTCGACACCGGACCGGCCACCCGGCTGCTCACCGCCCGGGTGCCCGCGCCGCCCGGTGAGAACCGCGCCGAGGCGTTCCTGCGCCTCGCCGGCGCCATCGGCGTCGAGCATCGCCTCCGCCACCCCGAGTACGACCCCGGCGAGACCGCCCGCCGGCGCGCCGAGGAGCAGCTGATCGGCAGCGGCTTCGAGGACGGCCGCCTGCTCATCGCCGTCGCCCCCGGCGCCGGCTACGCCGACCCCATCCCCGGCACCCCCTCCTGGGCGCTCGCCTGGGACCCGGAGCGCTTCGCCCACCTCGCCAACCAGCTCGGCAGCCGCCACGGCGCCGGCGTGGTGGTGCTCGGCACCCGGGCCGACCGCGAGGCCGCCGACCGCATGCTCGACGACGTCGAGGCCCCCACCCTCGATCTCTGCGCCACCCTCGCCCTCGACGAGGCCGCCGCGGTCATCGAGCGCTGCGACCTGCTGATCAGCGGCGAATCGCCCCTCCTCCACCTCGCCGCTGCGGTCGGCACCCCGGCCATCGGACTCTACGGCCCCACCGACGGCGCCGCCCGCGGCCCCTACGGCCCCGGTAGCCGCGTCGTCCAGGGCCTCGGCGACACCCGCACCGGCCCCCGGATGCGCCGCATCCGCGTCGACGACGTGCTGGCAGGGATCGAGTTGCCCGTCTGACGGGCTGCTCCGGATCGTCAGCGCAGGTAGAGGAAGTTGCGGCGGACCAGGTCGAGGCTCTCGAGCGCGGTGCCGGCGCCGCGGGCGACGCAGGCCTGGGGATCGGCGGCGACCTCGACGCGGAGGCCGGTGGCGGCGGCGAGGTAGCGGTCGAGCCCGCGCAGCCGGGCACCGCCGCCGGTGAGGACCAGCCCGGTGCGGGTGCGGATGTCGTCGAGCAGCGGATCGGGGCAGTCGGAGAGCACCTCGCGCACCGCCGCCGCGAGCCGGCTCAGCGGCTCGGAGAGCGCCTCCTTGACCTCCATGGAGGACACCACCTGCTCGCCGGGGCCGGCGGGACCGCCGAGGACCAGCCGCAGAGTGCGCTCCTCGACGAGCGGCGTCGCCGAGCCGATCTCGCGCTTCGCCTCCTCGGCGGCGCCGAGGTCGACGGCGACACCGTGGACCAGGCTGAGGTGGTCGGCGATCGCCCGGGTCAGCGCCTGCCCGCCGCCGGGCACCGAGAGCCGCGAGACGATCCCGTCGAGCGCCACCACGGCGATGTCGGTCGTCCCCCCCCCGAGGTCGGCGACGAGATGCCCGATGCGGCTCGACACCGACAGCCCCGCCCCGATCGCCGCCGCGAGTGGCGACTCGATCAGATAGACCGTCCGGGCCCCGGCCCGGGCCGCAACCTCCATCACCGTGCGGCGGTCGCCCCCGCTCATCCCGGGCACGACCGCGACCATCACGTCCGGCCGGAAGATCCGCTGCCGCCCGACCGCGCGGGTGATGACGTGGCTCAGCAGCGCGTCCAGGGCGACGGTGTCGGCCACCGCCCCCTCACGCAGCGGGCTGCGCAGCCGCGCGCCGGTCCGCCCCACGGTGCCGAGAGCCGCCGTCCCGAAGGCGAGCACCCGATCGTCGCCGACCGCGGTCGCGACCATCGCGGGCTCGTCGAAGGTGACCCCCTCGCCCTTCAGGTACAGCCGGACGGCGGTCGTCCCCAGGTCGATCCCGACCTTCTTCCCAAGCACCCCCGGAGACTACCGTGGTGGGCGAGCGGAGGTTCGCTCCGGCGCAGCCCAGGCGACTAGTCCCCGATGCAGCCCGAGAGGTCGCGGACCTCGAGCCCTGCGGGTCCCACGGCGACGCGGCGGATGTCGGCGCCGAGGGAGGAGAGCTTGCCCTCGAGGCGCTCGTAGCCGCGGTCGAGGTGGTAGACGGCGTCGAGCTCGGTGGCACCGCGGGCGCAGAGCCCGGCGATCACCAGGGCGGCGCCCGAGCGGATGTCGGGGACGCGCACCGAGCCGCCGCGGAGGGCGGAGGGACCGGTGACCACGGCGCTGCGGCCGTTGACCTCGACGTCGGCGCCGAGCTTGCGGAGCTCGGCGACGTGGCGGAAGCGGTTCTCGAAGACCGCCTCGCTGACGATGCTCGTGCCCTCGGCCTGGGTCATCAGGGCGACGAACTGCGACTGGAGGTCGGTGGCGAAGCCGGGGTGCGGCCAGGTGGTGACGTCGACGGGGAGGAGCGGGCCGGTGCGGCGCACGCGGACGCTGCTCGAGCCCTCGACCACGTCGCAGCCGGCGGCGCGGAGCTTGCCGATCAGCCAGCGGAGGTCGCTGGGGCGCATCCGCTCGACCGAGACGTCGCCGCCGGTGGCGGCGGCCGCGACCATGTAGGTCCCGGCATCGATGTAGTCGGTGGTGACGCTGTGGCGGGTGCCGTGGAGGAGGCCGCCCTGGCCCTCGATGACGATCAGCTCGGTGCCGGCGCCGCTGATCCGCGCCCCCATGCCGACCAGGCAGCGGGCCAGGTCGACGACGTGGGGCTCGCGGGCGGCGTTGCTGATGACGGTGATGCCCTCGGCGAGGGCCGCGGCCATCATCAGGTTCTCGGTGCCGGTGACCGTGGGCATATCGAGGTCGATGCGGGCGCCGCGGAGGCGCTTCGCCCGGGCGATGAAGGTCTCGCCGTCCTCGGTGACCGTGGCGCCCATGGCGCGCAGGCCCTCGAGGTGCTGCTCGACCCGGCGCATGCCGATGTCGTCGCCACCGGGCCGGGCGATGACCGCCTCGCCGGTGCGCGCCACCAGGGCGCCGAGAAGCAGGAACGAGCCGCGCAGCCGCCGGCTCAGGGTGTCGGTGACGGTCGACCCGGGGGTGGTCCGCGCGTGGAGGAGCCACTCACCCGGAGCGGGACGCTCGACCTCGACGCCGAGGTGGCGGAGCATCGCCGCCATGGTGCCGATGTCCTCGATCTCGGGGACGTTGATCAGGTGGACTGGCTCGTCGGTCAGCAGGGCGGCGGCCATCACCGGGAGGGTCGCGTTCTTGCTGCCGGAGGTGGGCACGGAACCCTCGAGGGGCCGGCCGCCGACGATACGCAGGAGCTGCATCCGGTCTCAGCCTATCCGAGTGAAGCGGTGTGCGGTTTTGACGATGCTGCCTCGTTCGCTTCGGTTGGAGGGGAGGGATCCTCTCTGGAGCCTGCGCGTACAACGGGCGGGGGCCGCGGGATGTTTCGCCCACAGAACAGATGGCCGACAGGAACCGTCAATCGGTGCGACTGGGGGGTTCCGGAGAGACCGGCCCCGCGCTCGTCCCGGTGCAGGAGGGAGCGCCGAGGGCCGGTCTCCGGAGGGAAGGGGGGTTGCCATGAGTCTAGGGGGACGGCCCCCGGCCGCCCTCGCCGTGGCAGCCCCGTCACAGCCTCCGGACGCGAGCGTGGCGGTCAACCCGCTGTGTGCGTGACGCACCTATGTGGACTCCGCCGACATCGACGGGGCCGCCCCATGCTGTCAGGCTCCGGGCTTCGAGCGGTCATCGCGCCACACACACCTGACCGGGAGGAAGGACATGGCGGGAGGTCCCGAGGACGCGATCACCACGGGAGAGGCGGCGAAGCTCTGCGGGCTGTCGCGCTCGACGCTGCGCCGGGCGGTGGCCTCCGGGCAGCTCAGCGCCTGGCGCACCCCGGGGCAGCACCTGCGCTTCACCCGGCAGGCCTGCATCGACTTCCTCCGCGCCACCGGCGCGGCCGAGCTCGCCGGCCGGGTCGAGCGCCGCACCCTGCCGGCGAGGGTCGCGAGCGGCGGCGTCCCGGCCAGGAGCGACTAGGAGGAGCTCGGCGGCGGTGGCTCGCGGCGGTGACGGCGGCGGAGCTCGGCGACGCGGAGCCGCATCACCGCGCGCTCGAGGGAGGCCGCCACGGCGGCGGTGTCGACACCCTCCGCCTTCTCCTCGAGGAGCTGCTGGGCCCGGCGCCGCGCCTCCTCGGCACGGGCCTCGTCGATCTCCTCGGCGCGCTCGGCGGCATCGGCGAGGATCACCACCTTGTCGGGGAGCACCTCGAGGAAGCCGCCGGCGACGAACAGGTACTCGTCCTGCCCGTCGTTGCGCACCGTGACCTCGCCGGCCCGCAGCACGGTGAGCAGCGGGATGTGCTTCGGCAGCACCCCCAACTCGCCCTCGATGCCGGGGGCGACGACGAAGTCGGCCTCCCTGCTGAGCAGCCGCCCCTCGGCGGTGACCAGCTCGACATGGAGCTTGGCCATCAGCTCTTCTCGTCGCCGGCCATCTGCTTCGCCTTCTCGACCGCCTCGTCGATGGTGCCGACCATGTAGAAGGCCTGCTCGGGAAGCTCGTCGTGCTTGCCGTCGAGGATCTCGGCGAAGCCGCGCACCGTCTCCTCGAGCTTCACGTACTGCCCGGGGCGGCCGGTGAAGACCTCGGCGACGAAGAACGGCTGGGAGAGGAAGTTCTGGATGCGGCGCGCACGCGCGACGACGAGCTTCTGGTCCTCGGTCAGCTCCTCCTGGCCGAGGATGGCGATGATGTCCTGGAGCTCCTTGTACTGCTGCAGGATCCGCTTGACGCCCTGGGCGACGCGATAGTGCTCCTCGCCGACGACGCGCGGCTCGAGGACGCGGCTGAAGGAGTCGAGCGGGTCCACCGCCGGGTAGATGCCGATCTCGGAGATGGCGCGGCTCAGCGACACGGTGGCGCCGAGGTGGGCGAAGGTGGTCGCCACCGCGGGGTCGGTGAAGTCGTCCGCAGGGACGTACACGGCCTGCACCGAGGTGATCGACCCCTTCTTCGTCGAGGTGATGCGCTCCTGGAGGTCGCCCATCTCGGTGCCGAGGGTCGGCTGGTAGCCGACCGCGCTCGGCATGCGACCGAGCAGCGCCGACACCTCGGCGCCCGCCAGGGTGTAGCGGAAGATGTTGTCGATGAAGAGGAGCACGTCCGACTTCTCCTCGTCGCGGAAGTGCTCGGCGATGGTCAGCCCGGTCAGCCCCACCCGGGCGCGTGCACCGGGCGGCTCGTTCATCTGGCCGAAGACGAGCGCGGTCTGGGCGAGGACGCCCGAATCCTCCATCTCGCCGTAGAGGTCGCGGCCCTCGCGGGTGCGCTCGCCGACGCCGGCGAACACCGAGTAGCCGGCGTGTTCCTTGGCGATGTTGCGGATCATCTCCTGCACGATCACCGTCTTGCCCACGCCGGCGCCGCCGAAGAGGCCGATCTTGGAGCCCTTGCTG
>DATARS010000050.1:0-27419 GCA_036269455.1 Candidatus Dormiibacterota bacterium
CGAGCTCGGCGGCGTCGCCGGCGGTCACCAGCCAGTCGGCGGGGCCGCCGATCCCGAACTGGGTGTGGCGCGCCAGCGGCTCGTCGCGGCGCACACCCGGCCAGGACTCGAGCCAGCCGGCGTCAGCCACGCCGTTCCTCGATCGCGGCCACCGCGCGACGGGCGAAGTCGTCGAACCCGCGCACCGACATGCAGAGCACGACGTCGCCGGGACGGGCGCTGTCGACCACCCGTGCCAGCGCCTCGTCGGCGCCGCTGACGCTGCTGGCGGGAGCGCTCGTGCACGCCACCTCGGCGACGTCGGCGCTCGACACCGTGCCCTCGAGGTGGCGCTCGCGCGCCGGCTCGATCGGGCCGATGAGCACCTGGTCGGCGCCGGCGAAGCTGGTCGCGTAATCGGCGAGCAGGGTGCGGGTCCGTGAATAGGTGTGGGGGACGTAGACGGCGATCACCCGTCCCTCGGTCGCGCCGCGGGCCGCGCTCACCGTCGCCGCGACCTCGGTGGGGTGGTGCGCGTAGTCGTCGACCACCAGCACCCCGCCGGGCCGTCCCACCACCTCGAAGCGGCGCGCCGCGCCGCGGAAGCTCCGGCACGCCTCGAGGCACGCGGGCAGCGACGCCCCCAGGCGCAGCGCCAGGAGGATCGCCACCACCGCGTTCTGGCGGTTGTGCGCCCCGGGCGCGCCGAGCTCGACGGCGGTGCGCTCGCCCTCGTGGACCACGCTGAAGCGCTGCAGCGGCAGTGATGGCTCGGCGTCGGGGAGGATCCGCCACTGCGCATCCGCCGCCTCGCCGTAGGTCGTCACCGCGCACGACGCGTGGGCGGCGAGGGCGAGGCACTCGGGGTCGTCGGCGCAGAGGGCGAGCAGCCCCGACGCCGGCATGCTCGCGGCGAGCTCGACGAAGGGCGCGCGGTAGGCCTCGAAGCTGGGATAGACGTCGGGATGGTCGAGCTCGAGTCGGGTGACACAGGCGAGCTCGGGGTGGGCGTGGAGGAACTTGGGCCGCGGGTCCCAGGGCGCGGTGGTGTACTCGTCGCCCTCGATGACGAAGACCTCGCCGGTGCCGAGCCGGGCGCTCACCCCGAAGTCGCGCGAGGTCACCCCGAGGCGGAAGCCCGGCGACATCCCCGCCACCTCGAGGATGTGGGCGAGGAGCGACGAGGTGGTGCTCTTGCCGTGGGTGCCGCAGATCGCCACCCGGACGCGGTCGGCGGTGAGCTCGGCGTAGAACTCCGCCTCGCTGGTGGTGGGCAGGCCGCGGCGCCGCGCCTCCTCCCACTCGACGTTGCCGTCGCGCACCTGGTTGCCGACGACCACGAGGTCGGGAGCGCCCCAGCGGTCGAGGTTCTCGACGGAGTGCCCGTTGGTCCAGGGGATCCCGGCGTTGGTGATGGTGTCGGTGGTGGGCGGATAGGCGTCCTCGTCGGCACCGGTGACGGTGTAGCCGAGCTGGCGGGCGAGCAGCGCCGCGCCGCTCACCGCGTAGCCGCAGATGCCGAGGAAGTGCACGTGCCGGTCGCGGGTCGCCGTCATCGTGATGCCACCTCCGCGAGCAGGTCGGCGACGCGCTGGGCGGCGTCGGGACGCCCGGCGGCGGCGCTCGCCCGGGCCATCGATCGCCAGGTCTGCGGATCGGCGACGATCGCCTCCACCTCGGCCTGCAGCCGCCCGGCGGTGCAGTCCTCGTCGGTGAGCAGCCGGGCCGCGCCGCAGCGCACGTAGGGCATGGCGTTGTCGACCTGGTGGGCGCGCGCATGGGGGTAGGGGATCAGCACCATCGGGCGGCCGAGCACGCTCACCTCGGCGAGCGAGGAGCCGCCGGCGCGCATCACCACCAGGTCGGCGTCGCCGATGCGCGCGGCGATGTCGTCGTAGAAGGGCGCCACGGTGTAGCGCGCCCGCAGCTCCTCGGAGAGCGAGCCGGCGAGCTGCTCGGCCCACTGCGCGTCGCGGGCGCCGCACTGGTGGGTGATGCGGAGGGTCGGGTTGCCCTCGAGCAGCGCCACCAGGCAGCCGCCGAGCGCCCGGTTGATGCGCATCGCGCCCTGCGAGCCGCCCATCACCAGGAGGTGCTCGCAGGCGTCGCGCAGGGGCGCCGGCGCGGCGGCGCGCACCTCCTCGCGCACCGGGTTGCCGGTGTGCACGACGCGGGTGCGCGGCAGCCGCTCGGCGGTCTCGGCGAAGGACGCCGCGACGGCGCGCGACCCGCCGGCGAGCAGGCGCACCGCGCGCCCGGGCACCGCGTTCTGCTCCATCAGCACCACCGGAATGTGCATCGTGCGCGCCGCCAGCACCACCGGCACGCAGACGTAGCCGGCGGCGCCGACGACGACGTCGGCGGCAAAGTCGCGGAGCATGCGCCGCGCCGCCATCACCGCCGGGGGCAGGCGCAGCAGCGCCATCGCGGCGCTGAGTGGCCGCGAGCTGTCGACCCCGCGCACCGCGAGGGTCACCAGTGGCAGCCCGGCCGCGGGCACCATTCGCTCCTCGAGGCCGCCGCTGCGGCCGGCGAGCATCACCTCACCGGCGGGATCGGTGCGTCGCAGCGTCTGGGCGACGGCGAGCGCCGGGGTGAGATGTCCCCCCGTCCCCCCGCCAGCGATCAACGTGCGCACGTCGGGACTCCCCCTGTTCGCGGCCCTGGGCCGAGATGTTGCAGAGCACTCCGCAGGCCACCAGGGTCATGAGCAGCGAGGTCCCGCCGCTGCTGATGAAGGGCAGCGGGATCCCGGTGGTGGGCAGGACGTTGGTGACCGCGGCGATGTTGATGAAGGCCTGGATGCAGATCCAGGCGACGATACCGCCGGCGAGCAGGGCGCCGAAGGTGTCGGGGGCACGCATCGAGGTGCGCACCCCGCGCCAGCCGAGCAGGAAGAAGGCGCCGACGACCGAGAGACAGCCGATCAGCCCGAGCTCCTCGCCGATGATCGCGAAGATGAAGTCGGTGTGCGCCTCGGGCAGCCACTGGAACTTCTGGATCGAGTTGCCGAGGCCCACGCCGCCGATCCCGCCGCTGCCGAGCGCGTAGAGCGACTGCACCAGCTGGAAGCCGGTGTTCAGCGGGTCGCTGAAGGGGCTGCTGAAGAACGAGTGGAGCCGGCTGGAGCGGTAGGACTCGAGGTGGATGGCAATCCAGCCGAGCAGCAGCAGGCCGCCGCCGAGCTGGAGCAGGTGGCGCTTGCGCATCCCCCCGAGCGCGGCGAGCACGATGCCGATCGCGGCGAGCACCACCGCGCTGCCGAGGTCGCGCTCCATCACCACGGCGAGCAGCAGCGTGGTGAGCAGCACCCCGAACTGGCGCGCGGTCCGGCTCACCCGCACCGCCGCCCCGCGCTCGCAGAGCCAGCGCGAGAACCAGACGATCGCCACCAGGGTGGCCACCGCCGAGGGCTGGACCGACAGCGGGCCGAGGGTGAACCAGCGGCGGGCGCCGAGCCGCTCGGAGCCGATGTGGGGAACGAGCACGAGCACCAGCAGCACCAGCACCGCGACGCCGAGCGGGCGCGACCACCGCAGCCAGCGGTGGTAGTCGACCCGGGCGGCGATGAGCATCAGCGGCACCCCGGCGCAGAGCCAGATGAGCTGGCGCTGGAAGAAGTAGCCGGGGTTGCGGTACCAGGCGTAGCCGAGTGCCTCGGAGGCGCTGTAGACCATCACCAGGCCGAAGGCGCAGAGCCCGGAGATGATCGCCAGCAGCCAGCCGTCGATCTGCGCGAGGGTGATGACCGTCGCCTTGGCGGCGGCGCCCGCGCTGCGGGCCGAGAGGGAGCGGCGGAAGCTGTGCACCGGGGCCGTGGGGAGCCGGTGCGACCGCGGCACCGCCGGGCGCGCCGGGCGCGCGGGGGCGGAGCGCGCCGCCGGACGCGACGGCGCCGTCCGCGCCGGCCGGGCCGGGGCGCGCAGCCGGGTCGGCGGAGCCGCCATCTAGCAGCGTCTGCCTGTCATCTCGGCGCTGACGCGATGCAGCTCCCGGACGATCCGGGCGAACTCGCGCCCACGCTCCTCGAAGCCGGAGAACTGGTCGAAGCTGGTGTACCCGGGCGAGAGGAGCACCGCGTCACCGGGGCGGGCGATGCCGTGGGCGGCGACGACCGCCTCGGCGAGGGTCCCGGTGCGGGTCCGGGTGGTGCAGCCGGCGGCGGCGAGGGCGGCGTCGAGCTCCGCGCCGGTCGCCCCGCAGACCACCGCGTGGCGGGCGCGCGCGGTCACCTCGGCGGCGAGCTCCTCGGGGCCCACCCCCTTGCGGCCGCCGCCGCCGATCCAGACCACCGGGCGGTCGCCGAGCGAGCGCAGGCCGGTGATCGCGGCGTCGACGTTGGTCGCCTTGCTGTCGTCGATCCAGAGCACCCCGTCGCTCTCGAGCACCGGCTCGAGCCGGTGGGCGACGGCGCGGAAATCGCGCACCGCGCCGGCGACGGCGGTCGCGGGGACGCCCGCGGCGCGGGCCAGGGCGACGGCGGCGAGGACGTTGGCGACGTTGTGCGCCCCGAGCAGGGGGATCTCGGCCAGCGGCAGGACCCCGACCGCGAGGCCGCCCTCGACGCTGACCACCGCACCGCCGAGCACGGTGGCGCCGTCACCGCCGCCGAGGTCGGCGGGGTCGGGCCCGAAGAGCACCACCCGGGCGGCCGATGACGGCGCCATCGCCCGGGTCAGGGGGTCGGCGCCGTTGAGCGCGACCACACCGGCGGGGTCGGCGGACTCGACCAGCCGGCGCTTGGCCAGGCCGTAGCGCTCCATGGTGCCGTGGCGGTCGAGGTGGTCGGGGGTGAGGTTGAGCACCGTGGCCAGCCGGCAGCGCGGCGCCGCCGCCGACTCGAGCTGGAACGAGGAGAGCTCGAGCACCACCCAGTCGTGCGGCCTCACCTCGCCGAGGCGGTCGAGCATGGTCTCGCCGATGTTGCCGCCGACGTGGACGCGGCCCCCGCCGGCCGCGAGCACGGCGCCGAGGAGCGCGGTGGTGGTGGTCTTCCCGTTGGTCCCGGTGATCCCGGCGACCGGCGCCGGGCAGCGCTCGAAGACCAGGTCGATCTCGCTGCGCACCGGCACGCCGAGCCGCCGCGCCTCGGCGAGCACCGGCGCGTCCCAGGGCACCCCGGGGCTGGGACAGACCATCGCGGCCCCGGCGGCGACGTCGTCCGCGTAGCCGCCGAGGACGACCTCGACCTCCGGCGGCAGCGTCGCCGCCATCCGCCGCTGGGCCTCGCCCTCGCCACGGTCGACGACCCGGACCCGCCAGCCCTCCGCGCTGAGCACGCGCGCGCAGGCCGCCCCGCTCAGGCCCAGCCCGATCACGACGGCCTGAGGTCTCACGCAGCCACTCCCGAAGGCAGGGCGAGCGCGGCGCAGAGGATCGCGGCGACGGCCGCGGCGCCGGCGAAGCAGATCACCAGCCGCTGCTCGCGCAGTCCCAGCTCCTCGAAGTGGTGGTGGAGCGGGCTGGCGCGGAAGACACGGCGGCCGAAGCGCCGGATGGCGGTGACGTTGATGATCACCGAGAGGGTCTCGGCGACGAAGACGGCGCCGAGCAGGGGCAGCAGCCAGAGCAGGCGCAGCTCGGCGGCGAGCGCGACCAGGGCGCAGCCGAGCGCCAGCGACCCGGTGTCGCCCATGAACACCCGCGCCGGCCACCAGTTGTAGAAGAGGAAGGCCAGAACTCCGCCGCAGAGCGAGGCGCTCACCACCGCGACCGGGGCGTTGCCCGCGTGCTGCGCCAGCGCCCACATCGTCACCAGGGCGATCACCGAGGTCGAGCCGGCGAGCCCGTCGACCCCGTCGGTGAGGTTGACGGCGTTGCTGCAGGCGATCACCGCCAGCGCGGCGAGCGGGATGATCAGCCAGTGGAGATTGACCGCCCCGACACCGGGGATGATCTCGCGGGTCAGCCCGACGGCGTCGAGGCCGATGCCGACGAGTACGCCGACGAGCAGCTGCAGGACCAGCTTCTGCCGGCCGTGGAGCCCCAGCGCGCCGCGCCCGCGGATGTTGGCGACGTCGTCGACGACGCCGATGGCGGCGCCGCCGAGGAGGGCGAAGACCGCGAGGAAGCCGGCACGGCCGTGGTCGAGGAACAGCCAGGCGCCGACCGGGAGGGTGCAGAAGAGCACCCCGCCCATCGTCGGCGTGCCCGCCTTGCGCAGGTGGGTCGCGGGGGCATACGCCTGGACCCGCTGGCCCGCCTTGAACCGGGCCAGGGTCGAGATCACCGCCGGATAGAGCAGCAGCCCCAGCAGGAGCGAGCCGGCGAAGGCGAGCGCAGGACGGATCATCGTAAAAGTCGCTCCACGACACGCTCCAGCGCCACCCCGTGGCTGGCCTTCACCAGCACCACGGTGGCGCCGTCGCATTGGGCTCGGGCAAGGGTCGCGGCCTCGTCGACGTCGCCGGCGACGCGGGCGCTGCCCGCGGGCATCCCCGCGGCGACGGCCGCCTCGACCATCAGCGGGGCGTGCTCGCCGACGGCGATGAGCGCGGTGGCGGCGCGGGCCGCCTGGCGTCCCGCCTCGGCATGGGCGGGCGCGGCGTGGTCGCCGAGCTCGAGCATGTCGCCGAGCACCGCGAGCCGCCGCGCGGCCCCGCTGCCGAGGAGGACCTCGAGCGCCGCCGTGAGCGAGGCCGGGCTCGCGTTGTAGCTGTCGTCGACGATCAGCGCCCCGCCGAGGCCGCGGCTGACCACGCCCCGCTGCGGCGGCGCCTCGAAGGCGGCGAGCCGGTCGGCGGCCTCGGCGCTGCCGACGCCGTGCCGGCCGGCGACCGCGGCGGCTGCGCAGGCGTTGCGCACGGTGTGGAGGCCGGGCACGCGCAGCCGCAGCGGCGCCGACCCGTCGGGTCCCACCAGCCGGCAGCGGACGCCCTCGAGCCGGTCGGCGACGATGTCGACGGCGCGGTAGTCGGCGTCCTCACCGAGGCCGAACCAGGTCACCGGCGCCGGACTGCGCCGCGCCACGCGCCGCACCTCGGGGTCGTCGGCATTGCACACCGCCGAGCCGCCGGCGGGGAGTGCCTCGAGCAGCTCGGCCTTGGCGTCGCCGATCGCGGCGAGCGAGCCGAGCAGCTCGATGTGGGAGAGGCCGACGTTGAGCAGCACCCCGGTCACGGGATGGGTGAAGGTGCAGAGGTCGCGGATCTCGCCGGAGGCGGACATCCCCATCTCGGCGACGAAGATCCCCACCGGGGGATCGAGCCGGAGCACCGAGAGGGGGATGCCCGTCCAGGTGTTGAGGTTGCCAGGGGTGGCGGCGGCGCCGCGGCCGCCGAGCGCGAGCGCGCAGAGCTCCTTCGCCGAGGTCTTGCCGACGCTGCCGGTGACCCCGACCACAGCGCAGCCCAGCTCGTCGAGGCGGGCGCGGCAGGCGCGGCGGAGGGCTGCGGCGGTGTCGGGGACGCGGAGCAGCAGCGCGGGCGCGCCGTCGGCCAGCTCGCGGCCCTCGGCGACGACGGCGAGGGCGGCCCCGGCCCGCGCGGCGACGCCGACGTAGGCGTGCCCGTCGAGGCGCTCGCCGGCGAGGGCGACGAAGGCGCTGCCCGGGCCCGCCCTGCGCGAGTCGGTCTCGATCGCAGCAAGCGGAGCGGACGCCTCTCCGTCCCCCTCGAGGCGGCCGCCGAACAGCCTGACAAGGTCCGTCGGGGTGAGCCGCATCGCTGAGGTGGTACGGAGAAGGCCCCACAAGGGTTTCGCCGCGGCGGGGGAGGCGGACGCGAACGCCCGGCCTCCACCCGCCGTCAGCACCCCGGGCATCCCCACGATCGGGCCCGGGCCCTACCCCTCACGGGACGATTCTCCAGGTGTCGACCGCGAGCTGGGCGACACTCTTCCAGACCGGCGCGGCGAGATAGGCGCCCTCGTGGGGCACCCTGCTCTCGTGCGGCTTGCGGATGATCACGAAGGCGGTGAACTCGGGGTTGTCGACCGGCATGAAGCCGACGAACGAGGCGATGACGTCGGCGCCGTAGGCGCCGTTGACGGCGACGCTGGCGGTGCCGGTCTTGCCGCCGATGAGCCCCTTGAAGCCGGGGATCTTGGCGAGGAACCCGGACGCGCCGTGGTCCTCGACGACGCCGGTCATCATGTGGGCGAGCAGGTGGGCGGCGTCGGGCGAGATCACCTGGCGGCTGCGCGGCACCACCGGCGTCGCCACCCCGGTCGCCGGGTCGACGACGGCGTCGACGGCGTGGGGCTGCACCCACACCCCGCCGTTGGCGACGGCGTTGATGGCGGCGAGCATCTGCACCGGCGTGGTCTGCACCTGCTGGCCGAAGGAGGCGGTGGCGTAGTCGACGTCGGTCCAGGTGTGCTGCGCTCGCAGCGGCTGGTTGGACTCGCCGGCGACGTCGATCCCGGTCGGCGAGCCGATGCCGAAGCCGAGCAGGTTCTGGTAGTAGGCGTCCTTGCCGGTGCGGCGCATCACCTCGATGGCGCCGTTGTTCAGCGAGTCGTCGAGCACCCACTGGAAGCTCACCTTGCCGTGGGACCTGTTGTCCCAGTCATGGATGAGGAAGCCGCCGATGGTCTGCTGGCTCTCGTTGATGGTCTGGTCGGGGGTGAAGGCGTGGTGCTCGAGGCCGCCGCCGAAGGTCACCACCTTCATCACCGACCCGGGCTCGTAGAGGTGGTCGACGGCGCTGTCGCGGAACAGGCCGATGTCGCTGGTCCCGTAGTGGTTGGCGTCGTAGGACGGGTAGTCGGCCCAGGCGCGGATGGACCCGGTCTTCGTGTCCATCACCATGATCGTCCCCGACTCCGCCTGGCCGTCGGTGGTGACGCCCCTGGCGAGCGCCTGCTCCGCCCAGTACTGGATCTTCGAGTCGAGCCCGAGCCGAAGGTCGCTGCCGTTCCTGGCGTCGCGGCGCTGCTCGTTGCTGAGCACGATGGGATTGCCGGCGACGTCGCGCAGCGTCGACTCGATGCCGTCGGTCCCGCGGAGCACGTCCTCGTAGCGGGCCTCGACGCCGTACTGCCCGTGGCCGTCGTGATCGACGAAGCCGAGCAGGTTGCTGGCGAATGACACACCGGGCAGCGGCGACGGGCTGTAGACGCGCTGGTCCTCGGGGATGATGCCGATGCCGTACTCCTGCAGCGCGCGCACCTTCGCGGTCACCGACTCGTCGACGCGCCGCGCCAGGTAGACGAAGCGGCCGGGCTCGCCCAGCAGCGACTCGAGGTGCCCGGGTCCCATCCCGAGCACCGGCCCCACCCTCTCGGCGACGGTGTGGCGCTGGTCGGGGGGGATCACCCCGGGGTCGGCGAAGATGCTGTACACGGGCACATCGCCGGCGAGCAGCGAGCCGTCGCGGTCGAGGATCCGACCCCGGTGGGCGCGCAGGGTGATGTCGATCCCGTGCTGCCGCGCCGCCGCGGCGGCGAGTGAGCCGTGCTGCCGGATCTGCACGTCGGCGAGCCGCAGGGTGAGCACCACGGTCATGGCGGCGAAGGCGAGCAGCAGCCAGAATCCGCGCACGCGGTAGTCGGGCTGGTCGGCGATGAACCAGCCCCGGACGGCCCGCCGGGGCGGCTGCGCCGGCCGCCGCGGGGCCGCGGTGGGTCGCCCGCGCTCGGTCACGGCGCCGCGGCCTCCGCCTCGTCGGCGCCGAAGCTGCCGCGCAGCGCCGCCACCAGCCGCTCCATGGGGTCGCCGCCGGCGGGCCGGCCCAGCGGCAGCGGCGCCGCGGGGATGCTGACCGGGAGCGGCACCGAGGCCACGTACGCCCACCTCGACGGCGGCCGGAGCCCCATCGCCTGCGCCTGCGCGCCGATGCGCGCGCCCGAGCGCAGCCGGTCGAGCTCGTCACCGAGGCGGCCGTTCTCGTCGCGAAGCGAGGTCTGCTCCGCGGACAGCTGGGTCGCCTGGAAGGTCGCCTGGGTGAGATGCGCCGACTGGGCGACATAGGCGATGCCGATCACCGCGACGACCAGGATGAAGGGCAGCAGCGGCAGCGGCGTGCGCGGACCGCCCCCGCGCCGGCGCCGGCCGCGGCGGCCGTCGGGCGCAAGGCCGTCGGGAACCTCCTCGACGGGGCGCCCGTCGGTGAAGGCATCGAAGGTGTCGTCGTGGAGGCGGCGGGAGGAGGGTGTGGCGGTCACGGCCGCGGATGCTCCGCTGGGACGTTGGACGGCGACGCTGCGGGGACGTGGAGAGGGAGTGGAGCGGGACGCGTGCCGCGCGGGCTACGCGTGATGCGCGGTGTCGAGCTTCTCGGCGACGCGCAGGCGCGCCGATCGCGAGCGGTGATTGACGGCGAGCTCGGCGGCGTCCGCCTTGATCGCCTTGCGGGTGTGGAGGAAGAGGGTGGCCCGGTGGGCGCAGGTGCAGATGGGCTGCTGGGGCGGACAGACACAGTTCAGGGCTGCGACGTGGAGTGCGTTCTTGACAAGGATGTCCTCGAGGGAGTGGAAGGCGATGACCCCAACACGCCCACCGGGCCGTAGTGCATCGATTGCTGCCTGCACCCCGCGCTCCAGGCTCTCGAGCTCGTGGTTGACCTCGATGCGGAGCGCCTGGAATGTCTTGGTGGCGGGATGGATCCGCTTCGGCCAGTACCGGCGCGGCACCGCCCGCTCCACCGTCTCGCGCAGCTCGGCGGTGGTGGTCAGCGGACGCATCCTGCCGATGGCGGCGGCGATGCCGCGGGCGAAGCGCTCCTCGCCGTAGCGGCGGATGAGGAGCGTCAGCTCGGCCTCGTCCCAGCCGTTGACGATGTCGGCGGCGGTGACACCCGGGACGGTCGGATCCATGCGCATGTCGAGCGGACCGTCGTGGCGGAAGCCGAAGCCGCGCGCCGGGTCGTCGAGCTGGAGCGACGAGATGCCCAGGTCGAGGGTGACCCCGTCGACCGCCGCGATCCCGTGCCGCCGCAGGTGCTCGGCCAGATCGGCGAAGTCGCCGTGGACCAGGAGCAGGGCGTCGCCGGCGTCGGCGAAGCGCCGCCGCGCGCCCGCCAGCGCCGCGGGATCGCGGTCGATGGCGACGACGCGGCCACCGGGACCCACGCGCTCGAGGAGCGCGGCGGTCACGCCGCCGGCACCGAGGGTGCCGTCGACGAAGACCTGCCCCGGTCGGGGCTGCAGGCTGTCTATGAGAGGGTGTAGAAGGACCGGCCGGTGCCCGTCAGGCGACGGGACGCCGGGTGTGGCGTGATCGCCGGTCTCCATGTCTGCCACGGTCGACATGAGGACCACGGTAGGTGAACGTCGCGAAAACGTGCCGTCCGCTCACGCGGAGGGCGTGGACGCCGCCGGCGCGGCGCCGGTGGCGATGTCGTAGAGGTGCGAGAATCGGTCCGGATCCATGGTCGCCTCGTCGGCGTCCCAGATCGACTCGCCGACGAGCTCGACACGGTTGCCGAGGCCGACGAAGACGCAGCGATCGCCGATCTCCGCCCAGCGGCGGTTCTCGGCGTCGATGAGCAGGCGCCCCTGGCCGTCGAGCTCCACCGGGCGCGCGTAGGCGAAGTGGTAGCGCTCCCAGTTGCGCAGGTCGGCACCGCGGAGGTTGGCGCGCATCCGGGCACTGATGTCGTCCCACTCGGCGGGCGGCCAGATCACGAGACGGTGCTCCTGACCACGGGCGAGGATGCTGCCCTCGGGCAGGCTGCCGCGGAGCCTCGCGGGGATGGCGACCCGTCCCTTGGCGTCGACGCCGTGTCGATAGGAACCGACCACGGCGTGTCAGGTCCCACCGGTGGCCACAGAGGCGGCCACGGGGTGGTCAGGCTGGGGGTCGGATTCACCACTTTTCACCACTTTGGACCACTACGAGCGGAAGCCTAGCAGCGCAATCCCCACCCGTCAACGCGAACAGATGTACGGGTGGTGTTGCGGCGGCAAGTTTTGGCCGGTTCGCGAGCGCGTAGACTCCGTGGTGCAAGCCGGCCGGACGGCCGCGGGCGGCTCGTCCGCTCGAGGAAAGTCCGGGCTCCACAGAGCAGGGCGCTGGGTAACACCCAGTCGGGGTGACCCGAAGGAGAGTGCCACAGAAATGACACAGCCACGGCGGGCTCCGGCGCGTCGCGGCAACGGTTAAATGGTGGGGTAAGAGCCCACCGGCGGCCGGGCGACCGGCCGGCCAGGTAAACCCCGTCCGGAGCAAGGCCGAACAGGGGCGGAGCGCTCCGGCGCTCCAGGGGCTGCTCGTCCCCGTCCCCGGGTGAGGCCGCTCGAGGCGCCGGGCAACCGGCGCTCCAGATGGATGGCCGTCCCCCACCGCCGGGGGTGGCCCGACGTGGGTCGACAAGGCGGTGGGGACAGAACCCGGCTTACAGGCCGGCTTGCATCACCCCCGGGCCCCGCCTCCTGAGATGGGGGCGGGGCTTCTCCTTACGCCCGACGGTCTGCCTTGTCGAGTCGACCGATTGCAGGTACCGAGCTTCACAGGTCTGTACACAGGTTGGGCCGATCCTTCATCGAGAGTTCAGCAACCTGCGGCCACGGCGACCCGCGCGCCATAGATTTCGCGGGCCACAGGGGGTCACGGCCAATGCGCTGGACAGGATTCAAGACGAAGGCGTTCTTCAGCCTCGGGATCTACTGGTATTTCTGGCATCGGTCTGTCTGCCTGTGGCTCCGCAACGAGGTCGGGATCACGGTGACCGAGCAGGAGACCTGGCGGCTCTTCATCCCGATCTACAACCTGGTGGTGTGGTGGAGGTTCCTGGCGCTCATCCGTCAGGTGTCGGCTGACACCCTGTCCTCCAGCAGCTACACCCAGGGCATGAAGCCCCTGTCGCTCGGCCGGGCGTTCTTCTGGTCGTCGTGGGCCTGGTTCGGCGGCGGTCCCTACGTCAACCGGTACCTCAACGCCATCGACGCCTTCAGGCGCGGTCAGGCCTCGGTGCCAACCCCCGCGGCCCTTGCCGCTGCGACCCGCGTCGCCTGATCTCGTTCTGGGTCGCCGAGCAGTACCTGGTCCATCAGGTGGCGTCTGGCTTGCGCTCGGTCAGAGCCGGGCGACGGTCAGATGCGAGGTGGCGTGCGACCGGAACACGCCGTCGACCATCAGCGGCGCGAGCCGGCGCGCGATCGCCTGACGGAGCGCCGGCCCCCGCTCGTCGTCGAGCGCGCCGACCTGCTGGGCGAGGGCGGTGACGGCCAGGGTGGAGAACAGCACGTCGGCGCCGCCGGCGAGCGCAAGTGGCAGGCTGCGGCGCTCTCCCTCGACCGACCGGAAGCCGGCGGCGCGGCAGAGCTCGTCGACCGCGTGACCGCTCATGCCCCAGGGACCGCCACGGTACATGGCCGCCGCGTCCTCTCCGAGCACCTCGGCGACCGCGCCGGCGACGGCGGCGAAGGGCGGGGACGAATCGACCTCGCACCACACCGCGATCGCGGCGCGACCTCCGGGCCGGAGCACCCGCCGTATCTCCCCCACCGCCGCGGGGCGGTCGGGGAAGAACTGCAGGCCCTGCTGGCAGGTGACCACGTCGAAGCTCGCGTCCCCCGCCGGGAGGTGGTCCGCGGGCGCCTCGACATACTCGACGGTGGCGCCGCCCTCCACCGGTGGCTTCGCCCGCGCCGTCGCCAGCATCGCCGGGCTGAAGTCGACGCCGAGCACCGTGCCGTCCGGTCCGACCCGCGCCGCGGCGAGTCGCGCCACCGTCCCCGGGCCGCAGGCGACGTCGATCACCGCCTCACCCGGGCGCGGGGTGACCAGGTCGAGGAGAACCTCGGCCCAGGGGTTGAACACGCTCGGCACCATGACGTTCTCGTAGATCGAGGCCGCGTCCGCCGACGCCGAGCTGAAGTTCTGGGCCCAGGACTGCGTCATGTCACTGCTCCTCAGCGCCCGCCCGACATGGGCGAATCCTACGTCGGGACCTGCACCGGAGCGCGCTGACCGATGGCGACGAGCGCCGCCAGTCCGAGGATGGCGGCGGAGGCGCCGAGACCGGTGCGCACCCCCCCGGACATGTCGGAGAGCACCCCGGTGAGAACCGGTCCGGCGCACTGGCCGGCGGCGAAGACCGCGGTGAGCGCGGCGATCGCCGGGCCCCACTGCGACGCGGGCAGCGCCTGGCGGGCGACGGTCGTGAAGGCCGTGACCACGGAGAGGAAGGCGCCGCCGAAGATCACCGCGGAGAGGAGCGCCGTGGCCGCCCCGCCGGGGAGCAGCGGCAGCGCCGCCCCGGCGCTGACCACGGCGAGCACCAGCGCGGGGCCGTGACCGGCGCGCAGCCGGCCGAGCGCGCGACCCCAGAGCGGCACGGTGAGCAGCGACGCGAGGCCGAGCACGACCCAGAAGGCGCCGACGGCCAGACCGCCCATCCCCTGATGGACGAGCAGCGCGACCACGAAGGTGATGTACGAGATGTAGCCGACGCCGAAGAGGAAATAGCTCGCCATGCAGGCGGTGAAGCGCCGTGCCGGCCAGCCGCCGCCGCCCCCGCGCGGAGCCGCCGCGGGGGCACGGACGAGGTCCGCGGCCCAGCGCGCCGCGGCCAGCCCGGCGATCGAGAGCGCCGCCATCGCCAGCCAGCCGAGCCGCCAGCCCACACCCTGACCGGCGGCCGCGAGGATCGGCGGGACCGCGAGACCGGAGAGCACGATGCCGAGCCCGCCGCCGCCGACATAGACGCCCATGAGCACGGCGGCGCGGGTGCTGGAGTGCGCCCGTCCGAGCCACGCGGTGAGGTCCATGCCGGTGATGAACACCAGCGCGGCCGCCACCCCCGCGATCACCCGAAGCGCCATCAGCACCCCGTAGCCGGAGGCGAGCCCGGTGCCGAGCATCGCCGCCACGACCGCCACCATGCCCCCGAGGAAGACGGCGCCGCGGCCCATCCGCGAGATCGCCCAGGGGGTGAGCATCGCCCCGGCGAAGTAGCCGAACGCATTGGCGGTGTTGATCGCGCCCGCCTGGGCGAAGGACCAGTGGAGGTCGGCGCGCATCCCGGGGAGGAGCAGGCCATAGGCGAAGCGCGCCATACCGAGCACCACCGCGGGACCGGCGGCGAGCCCGGCGGCGATCAGCAGGGGATGCGCGGCGGGCGGCGCCGCATCGCGGACCTCGACGCGCAGCGTCCGGGCCGCCGCCCCCCCTCTCACCCTCAGGCGGTTCCCGCCCCCACCGGCCCGGCGGTGGAGGGTGGCGGAGCCGCTCCGGGTCCGGGGTGGCGCACCACGTCCCAGACGCGCAGCCCCTCGCCGCAGTCGGCGCAGAAGACGCGGTGCTCGACCTCGCCGCCGCAGTGCCGGTGCTCGAGCCGCAGCGGCTTCCCCTCGGGCGGCGCGAGGTGCCGGTCGCCCCAGTTGCGCAGCGCGATGACCGCGGGCCAGAGGTCGCGCCCCACCTCGGTCAGCCTGTACTCGTAGCGCTCCGGCCGCTCCGAGTACCGCACC
This sequence comes from Candidatus Dormiibacterota bacterium, assembly GCA_036269455.1. Lineage (GTDB taxonomy): Bacteria > Chloroflexota > Dormibacteria > Aeolococcales > Aeolococcaceae > CF-96. The sequence continues at coordinate 15,334 of DATARS010000050.1, forward strand.
CGTTCGAGCACGCCGGCGGCGCAGAGCCGCTGGAGCCGGTCGGCGAGGATGTTCCGGGCGAGGCCGAGGTCGCGCTGGAAGTCCTCGAAGCGACGGACGCCGTTGAGGGCGTCCCGGATGATCAGCAGCGTCCAGCGCTCGCCGACCACCTCGAGGGCGCGGGCGACGGAGCAGCGCTGGGCGTCATAGGTGCGTTCGAGCATCCGCCCAGTGTGCCAGAAAGGGTTGCGTCATGCAACGAACCCTGCTATATTCGTTGCGTAAGCCAACGGACGGGGTGGGGGGGAACCGCCCCGGGAGGGCATGAGATGACCGACGAGCAGTGGCTCCGACTGGAGCTCAAGAACGCGAGGGCGCGACGCAGCGAGACCCTCGCCCACCGGGTTGCGCACCTCCTGGACCGGTTCCGACGCCCGCAGCGCTGACGCGCAGCACTCAGCGCGCCAGCAGGTCCTGATACGCGGCCACGGCGAGCCGGTCGACCCGGTCGTTGCCCGGGTCGCCGCTGTGGCCGCGGACGTGCTCGAAGTCGACGCGGGCGTCGACCAGGGGGTCGATGGTCGGGAAGAGGTCGAGGTTCTTGTTCCTCCTCCACTTCCGCTGCAGCCAGTTGATCACCCCCATGCTGTCGGTGCGCACGACCACCCGCCAGACGGGGTCGTCGCCGATGCGGCGGCGCACCGCGAGCAGTGCCTCGCGCACCGCCTTGAGCTCCTCTCGGTTGTTGGTGGTGCGCGGCTCGGCGCCGGCGTTCTCCTCGACGGTCCCGTCGGGCCACTCCAGCCGGTAGGCCCAGGCGCCGGCGCCGGGGTTCCCCGAGCAGGCGCCATCGGTGTAGGCGACGACGGTCCGCACCGGGGCGGCGACGCCGAGGCTCAGCTGGCCGGCGTCGGTCACCGCACCACCACGCGGTCGCAGTTGGAGCACTGGACCAGCTCGCCTCCGGCACGCGCCGCGCGCACCTCGCGCACCCCCAGGGGCAGGTGGCAGCCGCCGCAGGAGTCGCCGGCGAGCCGCACCACCGCGGGATGCAGGCGCGACGCCAGCCGGGCGTAGAGGGCGAGCTCGGGCGCGGGCAGCTCGCCCGCCAGCGCCGCCCGGGCGGACTCGACCGCGGCGATCTCGGAGCGGAGCGCCTCGAGCCGGGCGCGCTCGTCGCCCTCGGCGGCGCTGCGACGGGCCTCGATCGCGGCGACCGCGGCGGCGGCCTCGCGCTCCTCGGCCTCGGCGGCCTCGGACTCCTCCATCAGCGCCAGCTCGGCGTCGTCGGCCTCGGCGAGCCGCTCGCGCACCTCGGCGAGCTCGCGCTGGAGGGTGAGCAGGTCGACGGGGTTGCGCACCGAGCCGCCGTAGAGCTGGCGGTCGATGACGCCGACCCGGCTGCGGAGCGCGGCGCTCGCCCGGCCGGCGGCGGCGAGGCGCCCCTCGAGCACGCCGCGCTCGGCGGCGAGGGCGTCGACCCGCGTCCGGGCGGCGGTCAGCTCCGGCGAGCCGGCGAGGCGCGCCTCGACCTCCCGCGCCGCCCGGCGCCGGGCGATCAGCCGGTCGTCGAGCTCCTGCAGCTCGAGCATCTCCTGGGTTCTCACACCTCGAGCACCCAGGTGGCGTAGGCGCGGCCGCGCTGCTCGCAGACCGTCTCGACGGCGACCCGCCAGCCCGCGGCGCGGACCCAGCCGGCGAGCTCCTCGGGGTGCTGGACGCACTGCAGCGCCACCCAGCGCAGGCCCCGGCCGGGCGCCTTCTCGGCGATCCGGGCGAGGCGGCGCGCCCCCAGGCCGGCGATCACCACGCCCTCGACCTCGCCGGCGGCGAGCGCCTCGAGCCCATCGCCGCGGCGCGCCTCGACGCGGTCGCCCACCTGCCAGCGCTCGAGGTTGCGGCGGAGCTCGGCGTACGGACCGTCGGTCGCCTCGGTGGCGATCACGCGCCGGGAACGGGCGGCGAGGTGGACGGCGAGCCGGCCGTGACCGGCGGCGACGTCGGCGACGCTGTCGGCGGCGGGGAGCACGGCGAGCAGGCCCTGGAGGCGGCGGGGCAGCGGCGGGGTGGTCACGGCGTGGCCACTCCGGGGGCGGCCGAGGGCCGTGGTCGGGGCCGGGCATCGCGCTCCGCCGCCGCCCTCGACTCCCCGACCAGCAGATCGAGGCAGCCGCGCGCGGCGCCGCCGTCGATCGACGCGCGGGCACGCTCCAGGCCCTCGGCGACATCGGCGCAGCGCTCCGCCGCCCAGAGCGCCGCGGCGGCGTTGAGGAGCACGACCTCGCGGGCCGGTCCCGGCTCGCCGTCGAGCACGGCGCGGAGCATGGCGGCGTTCTGGTGGACGTCGCCGCCGGCGAGCGCGGAGAGCGGAGCGGGGTGCAGCCCGAGCGATGCCGGGTCGAGCTCGAACTCGCGGAGGCCCGCGGGGCTCACCTCGATGCACGCCGCGGCGCCGCTCAGCCCGAGCTCGTCGATGCCGCCGGGACCGGCGAAGACCAGCGCGTGGCGGTGGCCGAGCCCGCGCAGCACCCCGGCCATCCGTCCCGCCATCGCCGGGTCGGCGACACCGAGTGCCTGGTAGGGGACGCGCGCGGGGTTGGCGAGCGGGCCGAGCACGTTGAAGGCGGTGCGGATGCCGAGCTCGCGGCGCGCCGCGGCGGCGTGGCGCATCGCGGGATGGTAGGCGGGGGCGAGGAGGAAGCCGATCCCCGCCTCCTCGACGCAGCTGCGGACGCCCTCGGGACTGAGCTGCACGGCCACGCCGAGCTCCTCGAGGACGTCGGCGCTGCCGCAGCGGCTCGACTGCGCGCGGTTGCCGTGCTTCGCCACCGGGCAGCCCGCGCCGGCGACCACGAGGGCGGCGGCGGTGGAGATGTTGAAGGTGCCGCTGCCGTCGCCGCCGGTGCCGCAGGTGTCGACGGCGTCGACCGAGAGCTCGACGCGCACCGCGTGGTCGCGCATCGACATCACCATGCCGGTGAGCTCGTCGACGGTCTCGCCACGGATGCGCAGCGCCGCGAGGATGGCGCCGATCTGCGCCGCGGTCGCGCTCCCGAGCATCACCCGGTCCATCACCGCGCGCGCGGTCTCGACGTCCAGGTGGTCGCCGCGGACCAGCCGCTCGAGCGCGTCGCGCAGGAGCGTGTCGGTCTCGGTCATCGCCGCCGGACGGTAGCAGGTCCGCGCGCTTCCTATACTCCGCCCCAGATGCCGTCCCGCACGTCGCTCCCCTTCGATCCCGAGGCGATCCGGCCATGGCGCCTGGGCTCGGGACCGCGCGCCGCCGTTCTCCTCCACGGCTTCGCCGGAACCCCGCCCGAGCTGCGCCGGCTCGGCGAGCACCTCGCCACCCTGGGCTGGCGCATCGAGGCGCCGCTGCTCGCCGGGCACGGCACCACCCCCGAGGACTTCGCCCGCACCCACTGGCAGGACTGGGCGAGGTCCGCCGCCGAGGCGGTCGACCGCGTCGCCGCGGAGTGCGACCGGGTGGTGGTGGCCGGTCAGTCGATGGGCGGCGCGCTCGCGCTCCACCTCGCCGCCCACGACACCCGCATCGCCACCATCGCGACGCTGGCGGCGCCGATCTGGCTGACCGACTGGCGGCTGAAGATCATCTTCGCGGCCAAGTACGTGCAGCGCTGGCACACCCCCGACCCCAACGACGTCGACCTCTACAACCCTGAGGCGGTCGAGGAGCTGCACTCCTACGGCCGCAGGTCGACGAGCTCGATCCACGAGCTCACCCGGCTGCTCCGCGCGGTGCGGGGCGAGCTGGCGATGGTGCGCCAGCCGGTGCTGCTGCTCCAGGGCGGTCGCGACCGCACCGTCGATCCGCGCAACGCCGCCGACATCGCCCGCCGCCTGGTGTGCAGCAGCGAGGTCGAGGTGGGGATCTATCCGCGCAGCGGCCACGCCATGAGCGTCGACGTCGACCGCGAGGAGCTCAACACGCGCATCGCCGCGTGGTTCGAGCGCCACGTCCCGCTCGAGGGCGAGGCGCGCACCCAGGTTGGATAGCCCGGCGCTACCCCCCTCCTCCGAGAGCCTCCTTCAGCATCCGCGCCGTCGCCTCGTCGAGGACGGGGTTGGCGGGCGGGCCGTCATCGACCGGCGGACGCTTGCGGTCACGCATCGCGGACCGGTTGTCGCGCTCCGGCTGGCGGTCACCCCCGCGGGGTCCGCCCTTGTAGGCGGTGCCGCAGGAGCTGCAGACGTAGAGGGCCACGCTCTCGCCCGCGCGCACGTATGCGGTGTGGGAGAAGCGGGTCGCGGCGCCGCACTGGCGGCAGGCGCGGTTGTTGGGCAGGGCGTCCAGCGCCCCGGGGGTGACGCGGTTCACAGGCAGAAGCGTGACGGGTTCGGCGAGAATGCGCCCGCCGTGACCAGTCCGTCACCGCGCCGCGTCGCGCTCGCCATCGCTCGTCACCCTCTGGGACAGGGGTTCGGCCCCGCCGTCACCACCCCGTTTCCCGCCGTGAGGACCATGGATTCACGGCGCAGGCGAGACCCGCGGTGATCGCGGGGGGCCGGTCGCCGGAGGAGTATGCGGGAATGAGCGGGCACGAGAGCCGGGTTCGTGACAGCGTCGAGGGTGCCGTGGAGTACCCCGGTCCGGAGCAGATGCAGGCGCAGGTCGACGGCCTGGAGGCGCACGCCACCGCCCGCTACCGCCGCCTCCAGGACTACAGCTGCCTGCTCAACGACGCCATGCGCCACGCCGACGCCATGACCCGCCTCGAGTTCGCCCTCCAGCAGGCCCAGGTCCTCTGATCGACCTGGTCCGCCACGCCGTCGACGCCCTTCCGGCGCCCGGCGCGGCGGTGCCTCCCGAGGTCTCGGCGGCGGTCCTGCTGCTCGTCGATCCATCCGACCCCGGGCTGCCCCTGCTCTTCATCCGCCGCAGCCGCCGGGTGCGCACCCACCGCGGCCAGATCGCCTTCCCCGGCGGCGCCATCGACCCCGAGGACGCCGGCGTCGTCGAGGCGGCGCTGCGCGAGGGGCACGAGGAGCTCGGCATCCCCCCCGACCTGGTCGAGCCGCTGGGGCTGCTCACCACGGTGTGGACGCGGGGCTCGGAGCGCAGCCTCTGCCCGGTCGTCGGGCTGCAGCGCGCCGAGGTCAGCCCGGTGGCGGACGGCTCCGAGGTCGACACCTGGTTCCGCATCCCCCTCGCCGAGCTGCTCGAGGCGCCGCTCACCAGCCGGCACATCCCGGGGATGCCGGCGACCGCGGTGGTCCACTTCATCGAGGCCCACGGACAGGTGATCTGGGGCGCGACCGCGGCGGTCCTGCTCGACCTGCTGCAACGGCTGCGCATCGCCATGGGAGCGCTGCCTCAGCGGTAGCGGGGATGCACCACGAACGGGTTGTGGCGCATCTCCTCGCGCACCGTGGTGCTTGGACCGTGCCCGGGATACACGCGCGTCTCCGGGGGCAGCGCGTAGATGGTGTTCTCGATCGAGAACATCAGGGTGTCCCAGTCGCCGCCGGGGAGATCGGTGCGGCCGACGCTGCGCTGGAAGAGGGTGTCGCCGGCGATCAGGTCGGGGCCGACGAGGAAGCAGACCGACCCCTGGGTGTGGCCCGGGGTGTGGAGCACGCGGATGTCGAGCTCCTGCCAGCGCAGCGTCTCGCCCGGGACCAGGTCGACCTCGCAGATCACCGGGGGCAGGTCGGCGGGGATCCCGGGGAGGCGCCCGGCCCACTCCAGCAGGGGGCGGTCGTCGGCGTGGATCGCCGCCTCGCAGCCGTGCGCCGCCTTCACCGCCGGGACACCGTTGACGTGGTCGGGATGCCCGTGGGTGAGCAGGATGCGCTCGCAGCGGAGCCGCTCGCGCTCGAGCACCTCGAGGGTGCGCGGGTGCTGGAGGCCGGGATCGAGCACCAGCACCGCGTCGGTGTCGCGGCGGCGCAGCACGTAGCAGTTCTGGTCGTAGGTGGGGTCGACGACGATCGACAGCTGGACCAGGTCGCGGAGTGCTTCCGGCATCGGACGGTCAGTCTACCCGGCGGCGGTCCTCAGCCCGCGGCGGCGCGGAGCAGGGTTCCGGCGAGGGCGGCGTGGCCGAGGGCGTTGGGGTGGAAGCTGCTGTAGGGGTCGCGCCAGCGGCCGCCGAAGGCCCACTCCTGCGAGGTGCAGAGCTCGTGCCCGGCGAGCGCGCTCTCGACCTCGACGACGCGGGTGTTGGGCAGCCCGGCGGCGGCGCGGCGGATCACCGCGTCCATGCGCTGGTACTCGGCGCGGAACCATGTCACGTCGTCGCGGCTCAGGCTCCAGGTCGACTCGCAGGTGCCGCCGTCGCGGAGGATCTGCGGGTAGTCGACCACCAGCAGCTGCGCCGAGGGGGCGGCCGCCGTGACCTCGCCGTAGAGGTGGCGGAGCGGACCCTCGAGCGAGTCGATGCGCTGGTCCTCGTCGGGATAGTCGCTGCGGCAGCCGTTGCCCGGCCACAGGCAGTGGATCACGATCTCACCGAAGCGGGCGTCGTTGCCGCCGATGGTGAGGCTCACCAGCCGCGCCGGGGCCAGCCCGCCGAGCTGGGAGCGCTCGACGGCGGCGATGGTCGCCCCGGTGCAGGCGGCGAAGTCGGTGAGCGCCCAGGCGCCGCCGCTGGTGCGGGCGAACTGGGGCGGGTAGCTGTTCTGGGAGCGGCGGCAGTCGGTGCCGTCCTCGTTGCCCGAGCCGTTGCCGGTGACATAGGAGTCGCCGAGCGCGGCGTAGGCGAGCCCGCCGGCCGCCGCGACCGGTGCGCGGGCACCCACCGACGCCACCATCAGCATCAGCACCGCCACCATGACCGACCGTCCCGCCCGACCCATCGCAGCAGGGTGCCGCCGCCGGGTGCGGCTGTCAACCCCCGACCGGGGCCTCCGCCGCCGCCGGTGGCGCCTCCGCCTGGCTGATGACGAAGCCGGCGCGCCGGTCGTGACCGTGGCGCCGCTCCTCGGTGGGCAGCAGCGCCCGCTCCAGCACCTGGTCGACGGTCTCGACCGGCACCACCTCGATGTGGTCGAGGATCTCGCGGTCCACCTCGCGGAGATCGCGCTCGTTGCGTGCGGGGAGCAGGAAGACGGCGATCCCGGCGCGGTGGGCGGCGAGGAGCTTGTCCTTCACCCCGCCGATGGGGAGCACGCGGCCGCGCAGCGTCACCTCGCCGGTCATGGCGACGCGGCGGTCGACCTTGCGGCCGCTGGCGGCGCTCACCATCGCGGTGACCATGGTGACCCCGGCGGACGGACCGTCCTTGGGGATCGCCCCGGCCGGCACGTGGATGTGCAGGCCGTGGTTGTCGAAGAAGCCCTTGCGAGCGCCGTAGCGGTGGGCGTTGACCCGCGACCAGCTCAGCGCCGCGCGCGCCGACTCCTCCATCACGTTGCCGAGCTGGCCGGTGAGCAGCAGCTCGTTCTTGCCCTCGATGGCGAGCGCCTCGACGGTGACGATGTCACCGCCGACCTCGCTCACCACCACCCCGGTGACGGCGCCGACCTGGTCCTCCTCCTCGGCCTCGCCGAAGTCGAAGCGCTGCGGGCCGAGGAACTCCTCGAGGTCCTCGGGGCGCACCACCACCCGCTCGGTCGAGCCGGACTCGACGAGCTTGCGGGGCACCTTGCGGCAGACCTGGGCGATGGTGCGCTCGAGCTGGCGCACCCCGGCCTCGTGGGTGTAGCCGCGGATCATCCCGAGCAGCGCGTCCGCGGTGATCTCCATCTCGCTGCTCTCGAGGCCGTGCTGGTCCATCTGCCGGGGGACCAGGTGACGCTCGGCGATGCCCAGCTTCTCCGCCTCGGTGTAGCCGGAGATCCGGATCAGCTCCATGCGGTCGCGCAGCGCCGGGCCGATCGTCTCGGCGACGTTCGCGGTGGTGATGAAGAGCACCTGGGAGAGGTCGTAGGGGACCTCCAGGTAGTGGTCGGAGAACTCGCGGTTCTGCTCGGGGTCGAGCACCTCGAGCAGCGCCGCCGAGGGGTCGCCGCGGAAGTCGGCGCCGACCTTGTCGATCTCGTCGAGCATGATCACCGGGTTGCGCGTCCCCGCCTGCTTCATCGACTGGATGATCCGGCCGGGCAGCGCGCCGATGTACGTGCGACGGTGGCCGCGGATCTCCGCCTCGTCGCGGATGCCGCCGAGCGACATGCGCACGAAGCGCCGGTTCATGGCGCGCGCGATGCTCCGGCCCAGCGAGGTCTTGCCCACCCCGGGTGGGCCCACCAGGCAGAGGATCGGGGTCTGCAGCGCGCGCCGCGGGCGCGGCTCCTCCACCGCGGGGGTGGGGGTGCTCGGCGCGTCCGAGGCGGGCGGCGGCGGCGGGGTGTCGCCCACCACCGCGGCCTGGCGCTCGGCCTCGCGCAGCCGCTGCTTGCCGAGGGTGCGCTGGCGCACCGCCAGCCACTCGAGCAGGCGGTCCTTCACCTTGGGGAGGCCGTAGTGGTCCTCGTCGAGGATCTCCTTGGCGCGGTCGATGTCGACCTCCTCGGGGGGAGGGTCGGCCCAGGGGAGGTCGAGCAGCCAGTCGACGTAGGTGCGCACCATCCCCAGCTCGGGCGACGCCTGGGGGATCTGCTCGAGGCGCGAGACCTCCTTCAGCGCGCGGACGCGCACCGCCTCCGGCATCCCCGCGTTCTCGACACGGGTGGCCAGATCGTCCTCATCGTCGACGCCGCCCTCGAGCTCGGCGAGCTCGCGCCGGATGGCGCGCAGCTGCTCGCGGAGGATGTGCTCGCGCTGACCCTTGTTGATGGTCTTCTGCACGTCCTCGTTGATCTTGCTGCGCAGCTGCGCCACCTCGACCTGCTTGGCGAGCAGGGGGACGAGCATGCGCAGCCGCGCGGTGACGCCGAGCTCCTGGAGCAGCGCCACCTTGTCGGCGGCGGCGATGTCGGGAGCCGCGCTGCAGACGTCGGCGATGCGCGCCGGCTCGGTGGCGCGCGAGACCGCCACCGCCACCTCGGGCGCGACCGCCGCACCGGCGACCACGTACTCGCCGAAGAGCGCCCGCACCGAGCCGCCGAGGGCGTCGACCTCGGTGCCCTCCTCGATCACGTCCTCGACGCTGACGACGGTTCCGGTCCAGCGCTCGCCGTCGCTCTCGAGCGACTGGATGCGCACCCGGCGCTGCCCCTCGACGAGCGCCTGGGCGCCGGTCGGCATCCGCCGGAAGGCCCCGACGTGGGCGACCACGGCGATCGGATGGAGGTCGGCGAGGGTGACGTCGTCGACCTCGGCACTGCGCTGCACCGCGAGCACCACCCGGCCGTCGGCGCCGACGGCGGCCTCGAGCGCGCCCACCGAGCGGGGCCGGCCCGCGCCGAGCGGGGCCAGCTGCTGGGGGAAGACGACGTTGTCGCGCAGGGGCACGACGGGCAGCGTCTCGACGGCGGGGTCGCCGTCGGCGCGCACCTCGTCACGCAGGTCCATGCCGGGGATCTCCTTGGAAGAATGGAACCCTTAGCGTACCCGCCCCTCACCGGCGGGAACCGGACGCACCGGCGGCGGCCCGGTCGGGGCCTCCCCCCGAGCGTCAGAATGGGCGCCGCATGGACCACCTCGACGACGGGATGAGGCTCGAGGAGGAGGGCGACCTCGAGGGAGCGCGCCGGGCGTTCACCTCGGCCGCCGCGAGCGACGACCCCGAGGTCGCGGTGATGGGGCTCTTCGCGCTCGGCCAGCTCAGCGAGGCGGAGGGCGACGCCCCCGCCGCCGAGGACGCCTACCGCAGGGCGATCGCCCATGCGCATCCCGAGCACTCCCCCGCGGCCGCCTTCAACCTCGGCCTGCTCCTCGCCGAGTTCGACGACCCCGAGGGCGCCCGGGCCGCCTATCAGACGGCGATCGACGCCGGCCACGCCGAGCACTCGCCGCGGGCGGCCTTCAACCTCGGCGGCCTGCTCCGCGACCAGGGCGACCTCGACGGGGCCCGCGCCGCCTTCCAGATCACCATCGACTCCCAGGATCCGGTCGGCGCGCCGGTCGCCGCGATGGAGCTCGCCCAGGTGCTCCAGGTGCAGGGCGACCTCGAGGGCGCCCGCGCCGCCTTCCAGCTCGCCATGAGCTCCGACGACGAGGAGTTCTCCCGCTACGCCCGCGCCCGGATGAAGGCCCTCGACCGCTGAACCGCCTGCCTCCACAACGCCCGCGGCGCGTGAGCGCTGCGAGTGACGGTTGTGAAGGGATGTGAATGCCGCGTCACGATCGTGTGGTCCCCGCAATGGACCGTGCAGGTGCAGCGTCTACAGGTTCTGGCGAGGTGTCCATCGGCGGCATGTGGGGGAGCCGGATGACCGAGCGGGAGTCGGGCTGGAAGGAGTCGGTCGACGGAGTCGTCTCGGACTTCGGCGAGGTCACCCAGCACCTGCGCCGACGCCAGCAGCAGGCGCTGCGGGTCGCCTGGAGCTTCGTCGCCGCATGCGCGGCCGCGATGGTCGGGCTGATCGTCATCAACCTCCCGGCCGGGGTTCCCAGCGCCGCCGGCGAACGGTCGCCCGAGCTGGCGCTGCTCAACCCGGAGACCGTGCCCTCGGGCTCTCTGCCCACGCCCGCGCCGGTGCCGAACATCGGTGACGCCCAGCCCCCGGCGCAGCTGTCGCCGCCGCCCGCGGACGTCCCGAGCACCCCGCGCCGCACCCTCGCGGTGCACACGCACACGACGCCGGTCACCGGCTCGCCGGCCCCGGTGACGACCGCGCCGGTCACGGTCGCCGTTCCCCCGGCCGCCGCGCCCCCGGACACGACCACCCAGGCCGGCCTGGTCGACGGCCTCGTGAAGGGCGTGCTCCACCTCCTGAGCTGACTGCCGAGGGTCAGTCGGACACCGCCCAGTCGCGGTCGAACGCGGCGGCGAAGTAGCCGGCGGCGGCGGGGTCGGTCACCGCGAGCGCGGCCTCGAGGTTGCCGCCGAGGCCGGCGTGGCTCCAGTTCGCCGAGCCGGCGACGGCGGTGGAGTCGGCGACGAGCCCCTTGGCGTGCCCGGTGGTCGAGCGCGTGGGGTCCATGACCCGGACCTCCAGCCCGCGAGCGCAGAGCGCGGCGAGGTCGTCCGGCTCGGGCGGCGAGCCGAGCAGCAGGCGGGCGTCGGCGCCCCGCTCCGCCGCGGCGCGGAGGCGGTCGAGGAGCGCTGCGACCGCGGCGACGTGGGGGTGCGCATAGGGGACGGTGCAGAGCGCCCGCCGCCGGGCGCCGCCGAGGAGGCGGCCGAGCAGGGTCGCCACCGCGGCGCCGCCGGTGGCGAGCTCGAGGGCGGTCTCGGCCACCTCGAGCTCGAGGAGGGGGACGGCGGGCCGGGGCGCTCCCACCGGCGGCGCGGCCGCGGCGACGCCGGTCCAGGAGGCGGGCGGCGGCCCGGCCGTGGCCCAGGCGGCGTCGACGGCGGCCCGGGCACCGGCGGCGAGCGCGGTCGCGCCGTCCACGGCGAGCCACCACTCGCGGGTGCCGGGGCCGCCCGCCGGCCGGTGCGGGGCGTCGCGGGCGATGAGGTTGCCGCTGCCCACCGCCAGGGTCCCGCCGCCGCCGAGGAGCAGCTTCCAGTGCGCCTCGGCGCCGTCGACGTGGGACCGGACCCGCACCGTGGCGCCGGTGCCGGCGAGCATGCTCGCGGTGGTGGCGTTGGCGCCGGCGTGGCCGTCGAGGAGCAGGCGGACCCGCACCCCGCGGCGCGCCGCGGCGGCCACCAGGCCGGCGTACGAGGGCCCCAGCTCGTAGACGGCGAGGTCGAGGCGGTCGCCGGCTGCCTCGACCAGGCCGGCGATCAGGTCCCCCGCGGTGTCCGGACCGAGGCTGCAGACCAGGCGCGGCAGGGGCTCTCCTCCGGCGCGGCGAGGACGCCACGCATGTTTACGGGCGGGTTATCGTGCATCGCTAGGCTCCGTATCGGTGACGCCCCCGGGCCTCTCACCCGGACAGCGCGACCGATTCGCGCCAAGCAGGACAGCCCAGACCATGACGGACGACCAGACGCCACCGCCCGGCGAGGCGACTCCGCCCGAGCAGGCACCCGGCGTCGCGCCGGACGAGGCCCCCGGCGGGGCCGCCGCCTGGAGCTGGGGGTCGTCCGCGACACCTCCACCGCCCCCCACTCCCCCGCAGCCGGCTGCTACCCCTCCGGCTGCGGGGG